>NZ_AP024900.1:2214316-2530647 GCF_024347075.1 Vibrio rarus | reverse complement strand
TTTTAGCACTGGGCGTGTTTTTCTATGTAGTTTTCATGATCTGTGGTTTTTTCGTGTCCATTTTCGGGGTGCTTATACTGGGTTTTATTGTGATAAGCATAGCTTTTAACTTCCTTCCTTATGTTTTAGTTGGTCTTGCCGTATATGGGGCAATTAAGTATATCCAGACTTGTTCATAGTGTTAGTTATTGATTTAACTAAAATCTATCTATGCTAGTATTTGCATATAAAATGATAAATCTAGCATCTTTAGGAGTAGTGGATGAACAGGTACACCTTAATTGCTGTTGTGGGAGTCGGTGCATTAACCAGTTCTTGGTCAGTACAAGCGAAAGTGCTAGAACCGGGTATCCACGCTAAAGTCTCCGCAGATATGTTTTGGGGTAGCAGCAAAATACGAGAAATTCGCTTACAAGACGATGAATTGCCTGTTCTCTCGGCACAAATCGAACATGACGTGCCTTACCTGCCTAATTTTAGAATCCGTTATACGGGTTTAGATACCACTTCCCTTAAACACGACAAATTTGACTATACTTTCTATTATCGCCCGTTAAGAACGGAAAATATGGAGTTGGATGCTGGCTTTACACTAACAGATTATAGAGATAGCTTGTTTTATGATCAGGAAACAAACTCAACTATAGACTTTGATGGTGTCATTTTTAGTTGGTATGCCAATGCACTGATTCAAGTACCGAACACCAATTTTGCTGTCATTGGCGAGTTTGACTTTGGCGAAACAGATAAGCTTAAATCTGCCGATCTCACCGCAGGTATGCAATACAGTATTGAGTTTTCTGCAACGGATGTGATACTGCGTGGGGGCTATAGAGTACTAGATTATACGTTTAAGGACGTGGACAGTAAGGCCTATGGATTCGTTGATGGCTGGTTTGTCGGGGCCCAAGTCGCTTTTTAGCTGAGGTGATCTATTGGTATCAAGGGGGAATAACCACATTGGGTGCAATTGACTAAGCCAATTGATAGTTGTTCTCAATTCGCATTTTTACAGGTTTGGTCCATCCTTAATAGAGGTTGATGGGAGCATACTGTATATGACAATTAATGAACTTCGAGTCTTGTACCGCTCAGAGCGTTTAGTTGAAGCCATTGTAGAGCAGGCCGATCAGGGTGGCTTATGGGTGGTGGAATTTAGAGATAGCCATGGTGGTATACTGGCTTTAACTGATCCTCAAGGTGAACAACGCCATTATAGCGACATTAATTCGGCCTCTAAGAGCGCAATGGCCGTTGGATTCAACCAAGTTAGAGTAGAAGAACTATAAGTAAATTCTTTCTTCATTCCTTTTGATTATTAAACATGCTTCTTTATTCTTTCTTGCTATTACAATTAGTAGGTAATCTTATGGTCACGTAATATACAGGGATAATGTGACCATGTTGCTAAAGGAACTTTCTGGCTTTGCTTCCCCACTGAGTGATAATCAAGCAAACCAATTAAAACAAGCTGCCGCAGAACTCTCACCACAGCAATTGGCGTGGGTGAGTGGCTATTTCTACGGTATCAGCCAAAACAATACAGCAGTCTCTGCTCCTAATGCTGTGACGGCGACAGGCCCAGCGACACAACTCACTATCATATTCGCTTCTCAAACTGGTAATGCCAAAGGTGTGGCTAAGCAGATACATGCCAAGGTTGAAGAGCAAGGCTTTCAGGTCAAGCTCTATGATGCGGCAGACTACAAACTTAAGAACCTCAAAAACGAAACGCACTTAATTATTGTAGCCTCCACCAATGGTGAAGGAGAAGTTCCAGATAATGCGATAGAGTTTTACGACTACCTCAACTCTAAGAAAGCCCCCAAACTTGATCATCTGCAATATGCCGTGGTGGGACTCGGGGATTCTAGTTATGAGTTTTTCTGCCAAACGGGCAAAGATTTTGATGCCGCTCTAAGTAAACTAGGAGCACGAGCATTTATTGATAGAATTGATTGCGATCTTGACTACGACACATCCGTGACGCAGTGGCAATCTACAGCGCTGAATAAAATTGCTGAATTCTTCAAAGAGTCAACGACTGAGGCGACCAGTGCCGTCGTACCTTTATCGGTATCAAGCAGTGGGGCCCAATACAGTAAGCAATCGCCTTATACAGCAACCTTGCTAACCAACCAAAAAATCACCGGCCGTGATTCCACTAAAGATGTTCGTCATATTGAAATTGATTTAGAAGAGTCTGGCATAACTTACCAACCAGGCGATGCTCTGGGAGTTTGGTATAAAAATGATCAGCAGCTGGTGGATAGCATTCTAGCCACTACTTCCATTGATAAAGAGCAAACCATTGAGCTTGATGATCAAACCATCACCATCAATCAGGCATTATTAGAGTTCTTTGAAATCACCTCGTCTAACCCTCAGTTTGTTACTCAGTACGCACAATACTCTGATAGTAAAAAGCTACTTAAATTAGTCGAAGATAAAAATAAGCTTCGTGAGTATGCTGCTAAAACTCAAATCATTGATGTGATAGCAGAGAAGAAAGCCAAACTCACCGCTCAACAGTTGATATCAATGCTAAGACGCCTAACTCCGCGTTTATATTCCATCTCCTCTTCTCAAGCTGAAGTAGATGAAGAAGTACATTTGACGGTAGGAGTTGTTGAATATGACACCAATAAAGGTAAGAGAGTTGGTGGTGCATCAGGCTTCTTGTCGAGCGGTTTACAAGAAGGTGAAGAGGTTAAAGTGTTCATTGAACATAACAATAACTTCAAACTACCTAGTGATGACAATACACCAGTTATCATGATTGGTCCCGGTACAGGTATTGCACCGTTTAGAAGCTTCTTACAAGAGCGTGATGCAAGGCAAGCACAAGGTAAAAACTGGCTTGTGTTTGGTGATAGAACTTTTGCTCAAGACTTCTTATATCAGGTGGAATTTCAGCGTTACTTAAAAGATGGCTTATTAAGTCAACTTGATGTGGCCTTTAGCCGAGATGGCGCAAATAAAGTTTATGTACAAGACAAGTTAAAACAAAATGCCGAGCAACTATGGCAATGGTTGCAAGAGGGGGCACACCTCTATGTTTGTGGTGATGCTGAAAGAATGGCGAAGGATGTACAAACAACGTTATTGGATATTGCACAACAGCAAGGGGGATTAACCCCAGAGAACGCTGAAGAGTGGCTAAAAGATCTTCGTAAACAGAAACGATACCAAAGGGACGTATATTAATGGAAAAGCAAGTTGTATTGGGTGAAGAACTAGGCCCACTTTCTGACAATGAAAGACTAAAACGAGAAAGTAACTTTTTGCGCGGTACCATTACTAATGACCTCAAAAATGAGATTACGGGTGGTTTTGATGCCGATAACTTTCAGTTAATTCGTTTCCACGGCATGTATCAGCAAGACGATAGAGATATTCGAAACGAACGAGCAAAGCAAAAACTCGAACCTTTGCATAATGTTATGTTACGTGCACGTATGCCGGGAGGGGTGATTACCCCCAAGCAATGGGTCGCAATTGATAAGTTTGCTACAGAAAGCTCAATGTACGGAAGCATCAGACTCACTACTCGTCAAACGTTTCAGTTTCATGGGGTATTAAAGCCAAATATTAAACTGATGCACCAAACTTTAAACTCAATAGGCATAGATTCAATTGCAACAGCCGGTGATGTAAACCGTAATGTGCTTTGTTCAAGTAACCCTGTTGAATCAGAGTTGCACCAACAAGCTTATGAATGGGCAACAAAGATCAGTGAGCATCTACTGCCGAAGACCAGAGCGTATGCCGAGATCTGGTTAGATGGAGAAAAAGTAGAAGCAACAGATGAAGAGCCCATTTTAGGCAGTAGCTACTTACCACGTAAGTTTAAAACTACGGTGGTAGTACCGCCGGATAACGATGTCGATCTACACGCCAATGATCTTAACTTTGTCGCTATCGCCAAAGAGGGCAAATTAGTCGGTTTTAATGTGTTAGTGGGCGGCGGATTGGCGATGACTCACGGCGATACCTCTACTTATCCTAGAAGAGCGGATGAATTTGGTTACATTGCACTGGAACACACAATAGACATTGCAACCGCTGTGGTGACGACTCAACGTGATTGGGGTAACCGCTCTAATCGTAAGAACGCTAAAACAAAATACACACTAGACCGAGTGGGTATAGACGTATTTAAGCAAGAAGTTGAGAAAAGAGCGGGAGTGACCTTTGAGCCAATTAAAGAGTATGAACTCACTAACCGTGGCGATAAATTTGGTTGGCTCGAAGGTATAGATGGTAAGCATCACCTAACCCTGTTTATTGAAAATGGTAGATTACTAGACTTCCCAGGCAAGCCATTAAAAACTGGGGTTGCTGAAATAGCTAAAATCCATAAAGGTGATTTGCGCATGACAGCAAATCAAAATTTGATAATTGCCGGTGTTCCTTTAGCCGATAAAGAACAAATAGAAAAAATAGCTTATGAGCATGGCCTTTTAGATCCAGCGACATCGCAGCAACGCAAAGACTCAATGGCATGTGTGTCATTTCCCACTTGCCCATTAGCAATGGCAGAAGCGGAGCGTTTTCTTCCGCAGTTCGTTACTAATGTAGAAGGTATACTGAAAAAGCATGGCGTAGATGAAAAAGAAAGCATCATATTACGAGTAACCGGCTGTCCTAATGGATGTGGCCGAGCCATGCTGGCTGAAATTGGTCTGGTAGGTAAAGCACCAGATAGATACAACTTATATCTAGGTGGTAATAAAGCCGGCACACGCGTACCTAAACTGTATAAAGAGAATGTAAGCTCAGCACAGATATTGGAACAAATTGATGCGCTGGTGGAGCGATGGACGACAAACCGCCAATCACAAGAAGCATTCGGGGACTTTGTCATAAGAGATGGCATCGTAAAAGAAGTCTTAGTTTCTAAGAGGGATTTTCATGCTTGAACTTAAACAAACATTAAATTTAAAAGAGATAGCTCAACTCAATAAGGTAGAGCAATCACTGCAGTTAGCCAAACTGAACGCTGAACTAGAAGATATTAGTGCAGAACAGCGTATCGCTTGGGCTCTGGATAACCTGCAGGGAAATTTCGCTCTTTCTTCAAGTTTTGGTGCTCAAGCCGCAGTCATGCTTCACTTGGTGACGCGACAGCAACAAAACATTCCTGTTATATTGACGGATACGGGGTATCTATTCCCAGAAACCTACCAGTTTATAGATGAGCTTACACTGTTATTGGGTTTAAACCTTAAAGTTTATAGAAGCTCACTAAGCTCCGCTTGGCAAGAAGCAAGGTTTGGCCAACTTTGGAATAAAGGCGTTGAAGGGCTGACTCAATATAACCAACTTAATAAAGTAGAGCCAATGAGGCGTGCATTATCTGAATTAAATATTGGGACTTGGTTTTCAGGGTTAAGAAGAAGCCAGTCAGACTCAAGGCAGGGCCTACCGATCCTATCGATACAAAATGGTGTGTTTAAGTTTTTACCGATAGTTGATTGGACTAGTGAACAAATCAATAAATATATAGAAGAGCACCAGTTGCCTCAGCATCCACTTAAAGAGCAGGGGTATGTCTCCATTGGTGATGTGCATACCACAGTGAAATATAAAGAGGGAATGAAAGAGCAAGATACTCGATTCTTTGGATTGAAGAGAGAGTGTGGACTCCATGAAGATAGTGGAGAGCAAAATGGCTCCGGTATTTAAACTTATCTATATATAACGCTATCGAAGTTAAGCCGCCAATTTGGCGGTTTTTTTATGTTTATGAATAACTCTGTGGATAACCTGTACCTAGTTGGGGGGTAAAAATGGATAAATAAGGCTTTCAGTCAATATTTGAACGAAAAGGAATTTTTATTAAGTTTTTTGAAAAAAAGCCTTGCCGATACGTCAATGTTCTCTATAATGCGCCTCACTGACACGGCAGAGCACACAACGCTTCGCAGTGAATTAGTAGGCAATTTAGCCGAACCTTTTGAGTTTTACTTTCTTTGAGAAATAAATTCAAAAAGTGTTTGACACTGAGGTTCAAAACGCTAGAATGGCCGTCCGCTTTGAGATGTACCTCACAAAGGAAACATCAAAAGCACGCTCTTTAACAATTTAAACCTATCAATCTGTGTGGGCACTCGTTGATGATAATCGAAAAGATTTATCAATGAACTGAGTGACCAAAATCAAATTGGAAATCAGCCTTGAGCTGTTTTATTTTACTTTTTTAAAAGTGAAAACCAATAAGAGCACAGTCAATTCATTATCGTTCTGTTGGAACGATAATAGCTTTAGAATTACTTCTTTATTTATAAAGAAAGAGTTTTGAAGTCAGTATTCATTGAGCCGTTCTTCGGAACACAAAAACTTTAATTGAAGAGTTTGATCATGGCTCAGATTGAACGCTGGCGGCAGGCCTAACACATGCAAGTCGAGCGGAAACGACAACATTGACCCTTCGGGTGATTTGTTGGGCGTCGAGCGGCGGACGGGTGAGTAATGCCTGGGAAATTGCCCTGATGTGGGGGATAACTATTGGAAACGATAGCTAATACCGCATGACGTCTACGGACCAAAGAGGGGGACCTTCGGGCCTCTCGCTTCAGGATATGCCCAGGTGGGATTAGCTAGTTGGTGAGGTAATGGCTCACCAAGGCGACGATCCCTAGCTGGTCTGAGAGGATGATCAGCCACACTGGAACTGAGACACGGTCCAGACTCCTACGGGAGGCAGCAGTGGGGAATATTGCACAATGGGCGCAAGCCTGATGCAGCCATGCCGCGTGTATGAAGAAGGCCTTCGGGTTGTAAAGTACTTTCAGTCGTGAGGAAGGCATATAAGTTAATAGCTTATGTGTTTGACGTTAGCGACAGAAGAAGCACCGGCTAACTCCGTGCCAGCAGCCGCGGTAATACGGAGGGTGCGAGCGTTAATCGGAATTACTGGGCGTAAAGCGCATGCAGGTGGTTTGTTAAGTCAGATGTGAAAGCCCGGGGCTCAACCTCGGAACCGCATTTGAAACTGGCAGGCTAGAGTACTGTAGAGGGGGGTAGAATTTCAGGTGTAGCGGTGAAATGCGTAGAGATCTGAAGGAATACCAGTGGCGAAGGCGGCCCCCTGGACAGATACTGACACTCAGATGCGAAAGCGTGGGGAGCAAACAGGATTAGATACCCTGGTAGTCCACGCCGTAAACGATGTCTACTTGGAGGTTGTGGCCTTGAGCCGTGGCTTTCGGAGCTAACGCGTTAAGTAGACCGCCTGGGGAGTACGGTCGCAAGATTAAAACTCAAATGAATTGACGGGGGCCCGCACAAGCGGTGGAGCATGTGGTTTAATTCGATGCAACGCGAAGAACCTTACCTACTCTTGACATCCAGAGAACTTTTCAGAGATGAATTGGTGCCTTCGGGAACTCTGAGACAGGTGCTGCATGGCTGTCGTCAGCTCGTGTTGTGAAATGTTGGGTTAAGTCCCGCAACGAGCGCAACCCTTATCCTTGTTTGCCAGCACGTAATGGTGGGAACTCCAGGGAGACTGCCGGTGATAAACCGGAGGAAGGTGGGGACGACGTCAAGTCATCATGGCCCTTACGAGTAGGGCTACACACGTGCTACAATGGCGCATACAGAGGGCGGCCAACCAGCGATGGTGAGCGAATCCCAAAAAGTGCGTCGTAGTCCGGATTGGAGTCTGCAACTCGACTCCATGAAGTCGGAATCGCTAGTAATCGTGAATCAGAATGTCACGGTGAATACGTTCCCGGGCCTTGTACACACCGCCCGTCACACCATGGGAGTGGGCTGCAAAAGAAGTGGGTAGTTTAACCTTCGGGAGGACGCTCACCACTTTGTGGTTCATGACTGGGGTGAAGTCGTAACAAGGTAGCCCTAGGGGAACCTGGGGCTGGATCACCTCCTTATACGATGATTACTCACGATGAGTGTCCACACAGATTGATATGGTTTAGAAAGTTGAGAGTTATTCCTATGTCCCGTTCGTCTAGAGGCCTAGGACACCGCCCTTTCACGGCGGTAACAGGGGTTCGACTCCCCTACGGGATACCATCTTTAAGTGTTCTTTTGAAGAATCTTTAAAAATGGTTACTTAATGGTAATTATGCTCTTTAACAATTTGGAAAGCTGACGAATATTGTTTGATTAACAATATTCAAATTTAAAAGTTCTCAAATCCTAATAATTTATTGTTAGGTACCAACACACATTCAAGTGTTCTTGCCTTTTTATTTCCACTTTTTTTAAAAAAGTAGAACAAAAAAGGACATCTACTTTAAGTAGGTGTGTAATTTGAGTCCGGCAAAATCGAATGTTATCTCGCTCATAATAAAGAGATAACGCACCTTGGAAACGTCATACTACGCCGTAGCAAGCGTATTGCGTTAGCAAGACCCTTTGGGGTTGTATGGTTAAGTGACTAAGCGTACACGGTGGATGCCTTGGCAGTCAGAGGCGATGAAAGACGTAATAACTTGCGATAAGCCCAGATTAGGTAGTAATAACCATTTGAGTCTGGGATTTCTGAATGGGGAAACCCACCTGCATAAGCAGGTATCATTAACTGAATACATAGGTTAATGAGGCAAACCCGGGGAACTGAAACATCTAAGTACCCGGAGGAAGAGAAATCAACCGAGATTCCGAAAGTAGCGGCGAGCGAAATTGGATTAGCCCTTAAGCTTTTAATGACACAGACGAAGGCTCTGGAAAGTGCCGCAATAAAGGGTGATAGCCCCGTAGTCGACATGTGATTTAAAGTGAAATCGAGTAAGGCGGGACACGTGATATCCTGTTTGAACATGGGGGGACCATCCTCCAAGGCTAAATACTACTGACTGACCGATAGTGAACCAGTACCGTGAGGGAAAGGCGAAAAGAACCCCTGTGAGGGGAGTGAAATAGAACCTGAAACCGTGTACGTACAAGCAGTAGGAGCGCCTCGAAGCGTGACTGCGTACCTTTTGTATAATGGGTCAGCGACTTAATTTTAGTAGCAAGGTTAACCGATTAGGGGAGCCGTAGGGAAACCGAGTCTTAACTGGGCGTCGAGTTGCTAGGATTAGACCCGAAACCAGGTGATCTAGCCATGGGCAGGTTGAAGGTTGAGTAACATCAACTGGAGGACCGAACCGACTAATGTTGAAAAATTAGCGGATGACTTGTGGCTAGGGGTGAAAGGCCAATCAAACCTGGAGATAGCTGGTTCTCCCCGAAAGCTATTTAGGTAGCGCCTCGGACGAATACCAATGGGGGTAGAGCACTGTTAAGGCTAGGGGGTCATCCCGACTTACCAACCCTTTGCAAACTCCGAATACCATTGAGTACTATCCGGGAGACACACGGCGGGTGCTAACGTCCGTCGTGGAGAGGGAAACAACCCAGACCGCCAGCTAAGGTCCCAAAGTATAGCTAAGTGGGAAACGATGTGGGAAGGCTTAGACAGCCAGGATGTTGGCTTAGAAGCAGCCATCATTTAAAGAAAGCGTAATAGCTCACTGGTCGAGTCGGCCTGCGCGGAAGATGTAACGGGGCTAAGCTATACACCGAAGCTGCGGCTGCATACTTTGTATGCGGGGTAGGGGAGCGTTCTGTAAGCGGTTGAAGGTGGTCTGTAAGGGCTGCTGGACGTATCAGAAGTGCGAATGCTGACATGAGTAACGATAAAGGGAGTGAAAAACTCCCTCGCCGGAAGACCAAGGGTTCCTGTCCAACGTTAATCGGGGCAGGGTAAGTCGACCCCTAAGGCGAGGCCGAAAGGCGTAGTCGATGGGAAACGGGTTAATATTCCCGTACTTCTTATAATTGCGATGGGGGGACGGAGAAGGCTAGGTGGGCCTGGCGATGGTTGTCCAGGTTCAAGTAAGTAGGCGGGTGGTTTAGGTAAATCCGGACCACTGTTAACGCTGAGATACGATGTCGAGTCGCTACGTGCGATGAAGTCATTGATGCCATACTTCCAGGAAAAGCCTCTAAGCTTCAGATTATAAGGAATCGTACTCCAAACCGACACAGGTGGTCGGGTAGAGAATACCAAGGCGCTTGAGAGAACTCGGGTGAAGGAACTAGGCAAAATGGTACCGTAACTTCGGGAGAAGGTACGCTCTTGGCGGTGAAGTCCCTTGCGGATGGAGCTACTAGGAGTCGCAGATACCAGGTGGCTGCAACTGTTTATTAAAAACACAGCACTGTGCAAAATCGTAAGATGACGTATACGGTGTGACGCCTGCCCGGTGCCGGAAGGTTAATTGATGGGGTTAGACTTAGGTCGAAGCTCTTGATCGAAGCCCCGGTAAACGGCGGCCGTAACTATAACGGTCCTAAGGTAGCGAAATTCCTTGTCGGGTAAGTTCCGACCTGCACGAATGGCGTAATGATGGCCACGCTGTCTCCACCCGAGACTCAGTGAAATTGAAATCGCTGTGAAGATGCAGTGTACCCGCGGCTAGACGGAAAGACCCCGTGAACCTTTACTACAGCTTGGCACTGAACATTGACCCTACATGTGTAGGATAGGTGGGAGCCTTTGAAACCTCGTCGCTAGATGGGGTGGAGGCAATCTTGAAATACCACCCTTGTAGTGTTGATGTTCTAACTTAGACCCCTAATCGGGGTTGAGGACAGTGCCTGGTGGGTAGTTTGACTGGGGCGGTCTCCTCCCAAAGAGTAACGGAGGAGCACGAAGGTGGGCTAAACACGGTTGGACATCGTGTGGTTAGTGCAATGGCATAAGCCCGCTTGACTGCGAGAATGACAATTCGAGCAGGTGCGAAAGCAGGTCATAGTGATCCGGTGGTTCTGAATGGAAGGGCCATCGCTCAACGGATAAAAGGTACTCCGGGGATAACAGGCTGATACCGCCCAAGAGTTCATATCGACGGCGGTGTTTGGCACCTCGATGTCGGCTCATCACATCCTGGGGCTGAAGTCGGTCCCAAGGGTATGGCTGTTCGCCATTTAAAGTGGTACGCGAGCTGGGTTTAGAACGTCGTGAGACAGTTCGGTCCCTATCTGCCGTGGGCGTTGGAAGATTGAAGGGGGCTGCTCCTAGTACGAGAGGACCGGAGTGGACGAACCTCTGGTGTTCGGGTTGTCATGCCAATGGCATTGCCCGGTAGCTAAGTTCGGAATCGATAAGCGCTGAAAGCATCTAAGCGCGAAGCGAGCCCTGAGATGAGTCTTCCCTGGCACTTTAAGTGTCCTAAAGGGTTGTTCGAGACTAGAACGTTGATAGGCAGGGTGTGTAAGTGCTGCGAGGCATTGAGCTAACCTGTACTAATTGCCCGTGAGGCTTAACCATACAACACCCAAGGGGTTTTGATGGACTCAAAGAAAGAACGTTGAATGTGTATATGAACTTTTAACCTTTTGTTTTCATCTTTTTAGAAAAGATGAAGGTAAAAAACAGTTTTCCGAATTATTAATATCTGCGTTATGCGGGTATTACAAAATTTGCTTGGCGACCATAGCATTGTGGACCCACCTGATTCCATGCCGAACTCAGAAGTGAAACACAATAGCGCCGATGGTAGTGTGGGGCTTCCCCATGTGAGAGTAGGACATCGCCAGGCTCCTATTTATTTTCACTTTTTTAAAAAGTGAAGACAAAAGGTATAAATTGTTGCTGTAACTTGCATCTTTCGATTATGCGATGCTCATGTACTAACGTACACTGCGCTTCTCTAATCAAAATCTGCGGCGCTACAACAACAATTTAAAGTTCAAAGCAGTCTTGATGTAAGACTTTGAATGAAGAAATAAAGACTTATCTCGTAAGAGGTGAGTCACCATAAAGTTCTAATTTATTTAGAGTTTTATGTTGACTTTAACAGTCAGTCGCGTATTATATGCGACCTGCTTAGGTGCTAAGGCATCAAAAGCACGCTCTTTAACAATTTAAACCTATCAATCTGTGTGGGCACTCGTTGATGATAATCGAAAAGATTTATCAATGAACTGAGTGACCAATACAATGATTTTTAATCATTGGCACAGTCAATTCATTACTATTCTGTTGGAATAGTAATAGCTTTAAAATTACTTCTTACTTTCGAGTAAGGAACAGTTTTGAAGTCAGTATTCATTGAGCCGTTCTTCGGAACACAAAAACTTTAATTGAAGAGTTTGATCATGGCTCAGATTGAACGCTGGCGGCAGGCCTAACACATGCAAGTCGAGCGGAAACGACAACATTGACCCTTCGGGTGATTTGTTGGGCGTCGAGCGGCGGACGGGTGAGTAATGCCTGGGAAATTGCCCTGATGTGGGGGATAACTATTGGAAACGATAGCTAATACCGCATGACGTCTACGGACCAAAGAGGGGGACCTTCGGGCCTCTCGCTTCAGGATATGCCCAGGTGGGATTAGCTAGTTGGTGAGGTAATGGCTCACCAAGGCGACGATCCCTAGCTGGTCTGAGAGGATGATCAGCCACACTGGAACTGAGACACGGTCCAGACTCCTACGGGAGGCAGCAGTGGGGAATATTGCACAATGGGCGCAAGCCTGATGCAGCCATGCCGCGTGTATGAAGAAGGCCTTCGGGTTGTAAAGTACTTTCAGTCGTGAGGAAGGCATATAAGTTAATAGCTTATGTGTTTGACGTTAGCGACAGAAGAAGCACCGGCTAACTCCGTGCCAGCAGCCGCGGTAATACGGAGGGTGCGAGCGTTAATCGGAATTACTGGGCGTAAAGCGCATGCAGGTGGTTTGTTAAGTCAGATGTGAAAGCCCGGGGCTCAACCTCGGAACCGCATTTGAAACTGGCAGGCTAGAGTACTGTAGAGGGGGGTAGAATTTCAGGTGTAGCGGTGAAATGCGTAGAGATCTGAAGGAATACCAGTGGCGAAGGCGGCCCCCTGGACAGATACTGACACTCAGATGCGAAAGCGTGGGGAGCAAACAGGATTAGATACCCTGGTAGTCCACGCCGTAAACGATGTCTACTTGGAGGTTGTGGCCTTGAGCCGTGGCTTTCGGAGCTAACGCGTTAAGTAGACCGCCTGGGGAGTACGGTCGCAAGATTAAAACTCAAATGAATTGACGGGGGCCCGCACAAGCGGTGGAGCATGTGGTTTAATTCGATGCAACGCGAAGAACCTTACCTACTCTTGACATCCAGAGAACTTTTCAGAGATGAATTGGTGCCTTCGGGAACTCTGAGACAGGTGCTGCATGGCTGTCGTCAGCTCGTGTTGTGAAATGTTGGGTTAAGTCCCGCAACGAGCGCAACCCTTATCCTTGTTTGCCAGCACGTAATGGTGGGAACTCCAGGGAGACTGCCGGTGATAAACCGGAGGAAGGTGGGGACGACGTCAAGTCATCATGGCCCTTACGAGTAGGGCTACACACGTGCTACAATGGCGCATACAGAGGGCGGCCAACCAGCGATGGTGAGCGAATCCCAAAAAGTGCGTCGTAGTCCGGATTGGAGTCTGCAACTCGACTCCATGAAGTCGGAATCGCTAGTAATCGTGAATCAGAATGTCACGGTGAATACGTTCCCGGGCCTTGTACACACCGCCCGTCACACCATGGGAGTGGGCTGCAAAAGAAGTGGGTAGTTTAACCTTTCGGGGAGGACGCTCACCACTTTGTGGTTCATGACTGGGGTGAAGTCGTAACAAGGTAGCCCTAGGGGAACCTGGGGCTGGATCACCTCCTTATACGATGATTACTCACGATGAGTGTCCACACAGATTGATGGTTTAATTTAGTTAAAGTATTAGAGCTTTAATTAATGACTTCGGTTATTGATTAAAGCTTTTTGCTTTATGCTCTTTAACAATTTGGAAAGCTGACGAATATTGTTTGATTAACAATATTCAAATTTAAAAGTTCTCAAATCCTAAGTCTTTAAGATTTAGGTACCAACACACATTCAAGTGTTCTTGCCTTTTTATTTCCACTTTTTTTAAAAAAGTAGAACAAAAAAGGACATCTACTTTAAGTAGGTGTGTAATTTGAGTCCGGCAAAATCGAATGTCATCTCGCTCATAATAAAGAGATGACGCACCTTGGAAACGTCATACTACGCCGTAGCAAGCGTATTGCGATAGCAAGACCCTTTGGGGTTGTATGGTTAAGTGACTAAGCGTACACGGTGGATGCCTTGGCAGTCAGAGGCGATGAAAGACGTAATAACTTGCGATAAGCCCAGATTAGGTAGTAATAACCATTTGAGTCTGGGATTTCTGAATGGGGAAACCCACCTGCATAAGCAGGTATCATTAACTGAATACATAGGTTAATGAGGCAAACCCGGGGAACTGAAACATCTAAGTACCCGGAGGAAGAGAAATCAACCGAGATTCCGAAAGTAGCGGCGAGCGAAATTGGATTAGCCCTTAAGCTTTTAATGACACAGACGAAGGCTCTGGAAAGTGCCGCAATAAAGGGTGATAGCCCCGTAGTCGACATGTTGTTTTAAGTGAAATCGAGTAAGGCGGGACACGTGATATCCTGTTTGAACATGGGGGGACCATCCTCCAAGGCTAAATACTACTGACTGACCGATAGTGAACCAGTACCGTGAGGGAAAGGCGAAAAGAACCCCTGTGAGGGGAGTGAAATAGAACCTGAAACCGTGTACGTACAAGCAGTAGGAGCGCCTCGAAGCGTGACTGCGTACCTTTTGTATAATGGGTCAGCGACTTAATTTTAGTAGCAAGGTTAACCGAATAGGGGAGCCGTAGGGAAACCGAGTCTTAACTGGGCGTCGAGTTGCTAGGATTAGACCCGAAACCAGGTGATCTAGCCATGGGCAGGTTGAAGGTTGAGTAACATCAACTGGAGGACCGAACCGACTAATGTTGAAAAATTAGCGGATGACTTGTGGCTAGGGGTGAAAGGCCAATCAAACCTGGAGATAGCTGGTTCTCCCCGAAAGCTATTTAGGTAGCGCCTCGGACGAATACCAATGGGGGTAGAGCACTGTTAAGGCTAGGGGGTCATCCCGACTTACCAACCCTTTGCAAACTCCGAATACCATTGAGTACTATCCGGGAGACACACGGCGGGTGCTAACGTCCGTCGTGGAGAGGGAAACAACCCAGACCGCCAGCTAAGGTCCCAAAGTATAGCTAAGTGGGAAACGATGTGGGAAGGCTTAGACAGCCAGGATGTTGGCTTAGAAGCAGCCATCATTTAAAGAAAGCGTAATAGCTCACTGGTCGAGTCGGCCTGCGCGGAAGATGTAACGGGGCTAAGCTATACACCGAAGCTGCGGCTGCATACTTTGTATGCGGGGTAGGGGAGCGTTCTGTAAGCGGTTGAAGGTGGTCTGTAAGGGCTGCTGGACGTATCAGAAGTGCGAATGCTGACATGAGTAACGATAAAGGGAGTGAAAAACTCCCTCGCCGGAAGACCAAGGGTTCCTGTCCAACGTTAATCGGGGCAGGGTAAGTCGACCCCTAAGGCGAGGCCGAAAGGCGTAGTCGATGGGAAACGGGTTAATATTCCCGTACTTCTTATAATTGCGATGGGGGGACGGAGAAGGCTAGGTGGGCCTGGCGATGGTTGTCCAGGTTCAAGTAAGTAGGCGGGTGGTTTAGGTAAATCCGGACCACTGTTAACGCTGAGATACGATGTCGAGTCGCTACGTGCGATGAAGTCATTGATGCCATACTTCCAGGAAAAGCCTCTAAGCTTCAGATTATAAGGAATCGTACTCCAAACCGACACAGGTGGTCGGGTAGAGAATACCAAGGCGCTTGAGAGAACTCGGGTGAAGGAACTAGGCAAAATGGTACCGTAACTTCGGGAGAAGGTACGCTCTTGGCGGTGAAGTCCCTTGCGGATGGAGCTACTAGGAGTCGCAGATACCAGGTGGCTGCAACTGTTTATTAAAAACACAGCACTGTGCAAAATCGTAAGATGACGTATACGGTGTGACGCCTGCCCGGTGCCGGAAGGTTAATTGATGGGGTTAGACTTAGGTCGAAGCTCTTGATCGAAGCCCCGGTAAACGGCGGCCGTAACTATAACGGTCCTAAGGTAGCGAAATTCCTTGTCGGGTAAGTTCCGACCTGCACGAATGGCGTAATGATGGCCACGCTGTCTCCACCCGAGACTCAGTGAAATTGAAATCGCTGTGAAGATGCAGTGTACCCGCGGCTAGACGGAAAGACCCCGTGAACCTTTACTACAGCTTGGCACTGAACATTGACCCTACATGTGTAGGATAGGTGGGAGCCTTTGAAACCTCGTCGCTAGATGGGGTGGAGGCAATCTTGAAATACCACCCTTGTAGTGTTGATGTTCTAACTTAGACCCCTAATCGGGGTTGAGGACAGTGCCTGGTGGGTAGTTTGACTGGGGCGGTCTCCTCCCAAAGAGTAACGGAGGAGCACGAAGGTGGGCTAAACACGGTTGGACATCGTGTGGTTAGTGCAATGGCATAAGCCCGCTTGACTGCGAGAATGACAATTCGAGCAGGTGCGAAAGCAGGTCATAGTGATCCGGTGGTTCTGAATGGAAGGGCCATCGCTCAACGGATAAAAGGTACTCCGGGGATAACAGGCTGATACCGCCCAAGAGTTCATATCGACGGCGGTGTTTGGCACCTCGATGTCGGCTCATCACATCCTGGGGCTGAAGTCGGTCCCAAGGGTATGGCTGTTCGCCATTTAAAGTGGTACGCGAGCTGGGTTTAGAACGTCGTGAGACAGTTCGGTCCCTATCTGCCGTGGGCGTTGGAAGATTGAAGGGGGCTGCTCCTAGTACGAGAGGACCGGAGTGGACGAACCTCTGGTGTTCGGGTTGTCATGCCAATGGCATTGCCCGGTAGCTAAGTTCGGAATCGATAAGCGCTGAAAGCATCTAAGCGCGAAGCGAGCCCTGAGATGAGTCTTCCCTGGCACTTTAAGTGTCCTAAAGGGTTGTTCGAGACTAGAACGTTGATAGGCAGGGTGTGTAAGTGCTGCGAGGCATTGAGCTAACCTGTACTAATTGCCCGTGAGGCTTAACCATACAACACCCAAGGGGTTTTGATGGACTCAAAGAAAGAACGTTGAATGTGTATATGAACTTTTAACCTTTTGTTTTCATCTTTTTAGAAAAGATGAAGGTAAAAAACAGTTTTCCGAATTATTAATATCTGCGTTATGCGGGTATTACAAAATTTGCTTGGCGACCATAGCATTGTGGACCCACCTGATTCCATGCCGAACTCAGAAGTGAAACACAATAGCGCCGATGGTAGTGTGGGGCTTCCCCATGTGAGAGTAGGACATCGCCAGGCTTTAAACATAAATTGTTGCTGTAACTTGCATCTTTCGATTATGCGATGCTCATGTACTAACGTACACTGCGCTTCTCTAATCAAAATCTGCGGCGCTACAACAACAATTTAAAGTTCAAAGCAGTCTTGATGTAAGACTTTGAATAAAGAAATAAGCTTATAGGTTTTATAGCCTGTAAGTATGGACGCTCACTTAGTGAGTTGACCACTGCGGAGTGGTAGTTCAGTTGGTTAGAATACCGGCCTGTCACGCCGGGGGTCGCGGGTTCGAGTCCCGTCCACTCCGCCACTTATTAAAAAAAGCCTTAACAGCAATGTTAAGGCTTTTTGCATTTTTAGGAAAGAGCCGAGCAGTGTCTTGGTAGTTCAGGATTTTTTCAATCTCATATCTATATTTCTCATTCTGTCCAGTTCGGTGATATTCTTAATAAAATGCGTCGATAGTGTTATTAATGAAAAAATTACTGATATTACTATTTTGTTTGTTTTCCCTTTCTCTTCTGTTGGCCGTGGCGAGTTTAGTTGGTCTATTAGGTTATAAAGACAAGGGTTATGATTGGGAGTGGTTAGGCTTTCCATTGCTCGATAGTGGCGTCCAGATCGCTCGTACTACAGATACTCACCAATTACTCCTGCGTAAACTGTATCCTTTAAAATCATTAGAAGTATCTGTTTATACGACGATGAATAATAAGTTGTTGCTTCATATATCTCGATTTGAGCCCTGTGAGGGAGTTATGGAGGGGCAGCTGCAATTAAACAATCAACAATCTAAAGCCATTCGCTTTCATTGTGCAAACAAAGAAGAGTGGACCTTTAGTGTGGTTACTGTTCATCTAGAGAAAGCGGTTGTTGTTTTTGACTCGGATTTATTAGCGATTAACTTTGCTGAATGGAATCTTGCTGATATTCAAAAAGATCAGTTTAAACAGTTACATAGTGATTACTATAATCAAATAGGTGATCCTTCTAAGTATCAGTGGTCTCGTGATTGAAAGTTAGTTTCCGTTTTCGCTCTCGACAGTCGCCGACTATTACAGTAATCTGAAAAAGTATACGTATAGACGTCTAGATGTTTGAAGGAGTAAAGTTTTGCCTATTCGAGTTCCCGATCAATTACCCGCTACAGATATACTAAGAAGTGAAAGCATTTTTGTAATGTCTGAGACTCGAGCATCAACACAGATGATTCGTCCTTTGCGTGTATTAATTCTCAATTTAATGCCGAAAAAGATAGAAACAGAAACCCAGTTTTTACGCCTGTTATCAAATAGTCCTCTGCAAGTTGATATTGAACTTTTGCGTATTGATAACAGACCTAGTAAGAATACGCCTATCGAGCACTTAGATAATTTCTATCGTCAATTTGAAGCGGTAAAAGAACGTAATTTTGATGGTTTGATCATTACCGGTGCGCCATTAGGTTTAGTGCAATTTGAAGATGTTATTTATTGGGATCATCTTAAATCCATAATGTCTTGGGCGAAGGAACACGTAACTTCAACTTTATATGTTTGTTGGGCTGCGCAAGCTGCTTTGAAACTGCTGTATGATTTGCCAAAGAAAACTCGAAAAGAAAAACTCTCTGGTGTTTATAATCACGAAATTCATAATGCTTACCACCCTTTACTTAGAGGGTTCGATGATAACTTCTTAGCCCCTCATTCCCGTTATGCGGACTTTTCTGCCCAGTACTTGAGTGAGAGTACCGATCTCGACATTTTAGCCACCTCACCAGAAGCAGGTGTTTATCTAGCCTCTACGCCGGATAAACGAAATGTGTTTGTAACCGGTCACCCAGAGTATGAATCGCATACTCTACATAAAGAGTTTATTCGAGATCGCGGTGAAGGTTTACAGCCAACAATACCTCTTAATTATTATCCTGAGGATAACCCAGATTTAGAGCCTAGTGCTTCATGGCGTAGTCATGGGCACTTATTGTTTAGTAATTGGCTTAATTATTGTGTTTATCAGCAGACGCCTTATGATTTAGAGCAGTTCTCAGAAGAGAACTTTACAACTAACGAGTAGTCGCAATCATAAAAAAAGGTGTGCCATATTCAGTGGCACACCTTTTTTATTTTTTGGGGAATTACTCAGCGGGTGGTTTGTTTGGTAACTCCAACTGCTTTGCCTTTTCTATTAGTGGTGTGATAGTCATACCCTGCACAAGTATTGAGAACATCACTACGGCATAAGTCATGACCATAATGATTTCTTTTACATCAATATTTTTCTCAGGAATGACCATAATCCCTGAAGGAATAGATATCGCCATGGCAAGAGCAAGTCCTCCACGCAATCCGCCCCAGGTTAAAATCCTTACTGACATAGGGTTATAATCTCTGAATCGATTAAAGCCGACATAAGTGAATTTGACGCTTAAGTAACGAGCCAATAGCACCAATGGAATGGCAATAACCATCATTATCCAGTCTTCATGGTGGAACTCAAATAGCAACATTGACATGCCGATAAGCAAGAACAACACACCATTCAAAAACTCATCAATAAGCTCCCAGAAATGATCTAGGTGTTCGTGACTTTCAATAGTAAAGCCACTTCTACGTGTCCAGTTACCAATTAAGATGCCGGAGACAACCATGGATAATGGACCCGAAACGCCGAGCAATTCAGCAAAAACATAGCCCGTCGAAGGGATCAGTAGAGTAAGCAGAATTTCCATGGAGTGGTCGCGGGTAGAGCTGATTAGCCAGTGGAAAGTAGCACCTAGGATAAAGCCGTAGATGATGCCACCGATAGCCTCTTGCAGAAATAATACTGACACAGAGTTAAATGTCGGTGTTTCACTACCAAATGCGATGGTGTATAAGGTGACAAAAATCACTAACCCAAATCCATCGTTAAATAATGACTCCCCTTCTATTTGCGTAGAGATCCGCGCGGGTGCATTCAATTTTTTAACTATGGCTAAAACAGCAATCGGATCGGTTGGTGAAATTAATGCTCCAAACAGCAAGCAATAAACAAAGTCTAAATTAAAGCCGATTAGTGAGAATAGTCCGTAGAGAGAGAAACCGATAAAAAATGTCGAAAAAAGCGTGGCACCAAACGCCAGTGCTGTGATCTCCCACTTTTGGTCTCTTAGGTGATCCAGTTTTATACCAAGGCCGCCGGCAAACAGCAAAAATCCAAGAATCCCTTTTAATAAGAAGTCTTCGAAATTAATAGACGAAATAGTATCTATTGCCACATGGGATAGTTTAAATAACCCAAATTGACCTGCGATTATCATGGCGAGCGACAGTAACATTGCACTCGCGGTGATGGCTATTGTGGGTTGCATCTTACCAAGCTTATTGTTAATAAATGCGATAAGCACTGCTGCCGCAGCTATAAAACATAGCGTATGGTAGGCTTCCATTCACTTCTCCTTTGATTCATTTTGCCTTAATACTGTGAGACAAAATAATTGTGAGATCAAATTAATGACTCTGTTTGTGAACATCATAACGTTAAATAGCATCATTTAGACGTCTAGAAATCTAATTTTTCTATGTTAGGATGTAGTCCATAGAGTGACAGTAAGTAAGTCTGAGCAGGATGCAGTATGAGAGAACAAATAACAGCACAGCTAAAAAATAGAATCCTTTTGATTGATGGTGGCATGGGCACCATGATTCAAAATGAAAAATTAGAAGAGAATGATTATCGCGGAGAACGCTTTTCCGATTGGCATTGCGATCTAAAAGGTAACAACGATTTACTGGTCCTCACTCAGCCTCAACTTATTAAGAGAATTCATAGCGACTATTTAGCTGCTGGTGCAGATATACTCGAAACCAACACCTTCAACTCAACCACCATAGCGATGGCGGATTATGACATGGAGGAGTTGAGTGCCGAAATTAATTTTGCAGCAGCAAAATTAGCACGGCAAGCTGCCGATGAATGGACACAAAAAACACCACACAAGCCTCGTTATGTAGCCGGTGTTTTAGGCCCAACAAACAGAACCTGTTCGATCTCTCCTGATGTTAACGACCCAGGTTTTCGTAATGTGAGTTTTGATGAACTGGTGGTCGCTTATAAAGAGTCCACACTGGCATTAATCGAGGGTGGATGTGATTTTATTTTAATTGAAACCATCTTTGATACCTTAAATGCCAAAGCGTGTGCATTTGCTGTCGAAACGGTTTTTGACGAATTAGGATCAGCACTTCCAGTGATGATCTCAGGGACAATTACTGATGCATCAGGCCGAACACTTTCTGGTCAAACAACAGAAGCATTCTACAATGCCTTACGCCATGTTAATCCTATTTCTTTCGGCTTGAACTGTGCGTTGGGGCCTGATGAGCTACGCCCTTATGTAGCCGAGCTTTCTCGTATTTCAGAAACGTTTGTTTCGGTACACCCCAATGCAGGTTTACCTAACGCCTTTGGTGAGTATGACTTATCTCCAGACGATATGGCGGAGCATATTCAAGAATGGGCGAACTCAGGCTTCCTCAACCTTGTAGGGGGGTGTTGTGGTACCACGCCCGAGCATATCAAAGCGATGGCGGAAGTTGTTGAGAACGTCACCCCTCGCGCTTTACCAGACATTAAGCCTGCTTGTCGTTTATCAGGGCTTGAGCCGTTATCCATAGAAAAAGAAACCCTATTTTTAAACGTTGGTGAAAGAACCAACGTTACAGGTTCTGCCCGTTTTAAGCGCTTAATTAGAGAAGAGCTTTATGAAGAAGCGTTAGATGTTGCTAGACAGCAAGTTGAGAATGGCGCGCAGATCATCGATATCAATATGGATGAAGGGATGCTCGATGCCGAAGCTTGTATGGTTCGTTTTCTTAACCTGTGTGCCTCTGAGCCAGAAATATCTAAAGTACCTATCATGGTTGACTCCTCGAAGTGGGAAGTCATTGAAGCAGGCTTAAAATGCATTCAAGGCAAGGGGATTGTTAACTCAATTTCAATGAAGGAAGGCAAAGAAAAGTTTGTTGCACAAGCTAAGTTAATCCGTCGCTACGGTGCAGCCGTTATCGTGATGGCCTTTGATGAAGAGGGTCAAGCGGATACTCGTGAACGTAAAGTGGAAATTTGTACCAACGCTTATAATATCCTTGTGGATGAAGTGGGTTTCCCTGCAGAAGATATTATTTTTGACCCAAATATCTTTGCGGTTGCGACGGGTATTGATGAGCACAACAACTACGCGGTGGATTTTATAGAAGCCGTTGCTGATATTAAGCGCACTTTGCCTCACGCTATGATTTCAGGGGGCGTATCGAACGTTTCATTCTCATTCCGTGGTAATAACTACGTGCGTGAAGCTATTCATGCTGTATTTCTATACCACTGTTTTAGAAATGGTATGGACATGGGGATCGTTAACGCCGGTCAGTTAGAGGTTTACGATAATGTCCCTGAGAAACTTCGTGAAGCAGTAGAGGACGTCATCCTCAACCGTCGGGAGGACAGTACTGAGCGATTGCTTGATATTGCTGGGGATTATCGAGAAAACGGTGTCGGCCCTAAAGATGATGGAACAGCACTAGAGTGGCGCACTTGGCCTGTAGAGAAACGTCTTGAACACGCTCTTGTTAAAGGGATCACCGAATTTATTATCGAAGACACAGAAGAAGCCCGTTTAAATGCGAGCAAGCCAATAGAGGTCATCGAAGGGCCTTTAATGGATGGTATGAATGTTGTCGGTGATTTATTTGGTGAAGGTAAAATGTTTCTGCCTCAGGTTGTTAAATCAGCTCGAGTGATGAAACAAGCGGTTGCGCACCTTGAACCTTTTATTGATGCGTTAAAACAAGCCGGTCAAACAAACGGTAAAATCCTACTCGCCACAGTGAAAGGCGATGTTCACGATATTGGTAAGAACATCGTAGGGGTAGTTCTGCAATGTAATAACTACGACATCATCGATCTTGGGGTGATGGTCCCTTGTGAAAAAATATTAAAAGTGGCCAAAGAAGAGAACGTAGATATTATCGGCCTATCTGGGTTGATTACTCCGTCTCTAGACGAAATGGTTCATGTGGCAAAAGAGATGGAGCGCCAAGGGTTTAAACTGCCGCTTCTTATCGGTGGTGCAACCACTTCTAAAGCCCATACAGCAGTTAAGATTGAGCAAAACTACTCAGAGCCTGTGGTGTATGTGAACAACGCATCACGTGCTGTTGGGGTGTGTTCTGCTCTGCTTTCCGCTGAGCAAAAACCTGCATTTACTGAAAAACTGAATCTTGATTACGAACGGGTTCGAGATCAACATGCTAGAAAGCGCCCTAAGACAGCGCCAGTGACATTAGACAAAGCACGCTCTAATAAAGTCGCCATTGATTGGCAAACGTATACTCCACCAATGCCTAAGCAATTGGCTCCGGTTGTGATTAAAGATATGAGCATATCAGCGCTACGTGAGTATATTGACTGGACACCATTCTTCATGACCTGGAGTTTGATGGGTAAATACCCGACGATTTTACAGCATGAAGTGGTGGGAGAAGAAGCGCAACGCCTATTTAAAGACGCAAATGATCTGTTGGATAGGATAGAAGCCGAAGGCATTATCAAAGCGAGTGGAATGTGCCAAATGTTCCCGGCAAATAGTGTGGGCGATGACATTGAAGTGTATACCGATGAGTCGCGAACAACGGTGGCTAAAACACTATGTCACCTAAGACAGCAAACCAATAAACCCAAAGGCTTTAACTACTGCTTGAGTGATTATATCGCACCTAAAGACAGTGGCTTAAAAGATTGGATTGGTGGCTTTGCCGTAACCGGTGGTATTGGTGAAAGAGACATAGCCGATGCTTTTAAAGCCGCCGGTGATGACTATAACGCGATTATGATTCAAGCTGTGTCGGATAGATTAGCCGAAGCTTTTGCTGAATATCTGCATCAGCAAGTACGTACCACTATCTGGGGTTACAGTGCCGATGAGCAATTGAGTAACGATGATCTTATCCGTGAAAAATACCAAGGTATTCGCCCAGCGCCTGGGTATCCTGCCTGTCCTGAGCATACTGAGAAAGGTTCGTTGTGGGAGTTAATGAATGTCGAAGAAACTATCGGCATGTCACTGACCACCAGTTATGCCATGTGGCCAGGTGCTTCTGTATCCGGTTGGTATTTCTCGCATCCAGATTGTCGCTATTTTGCTATTGCGCAGATCCAAGAAGATCAAGCCAAAGACTATGCTGAACGTAAAGGATGGGAGTGGTCGGAAGCTGAGAAGTGGCTAGGGCCAAACCTTAACGCTTAATACTAATCGTAGTAAATTTCTGTTCAGCCTGACGGGTTAGAATGATCTTACTGTGATTGGTTTAACATAGAAAATGGGGCTTATTAGCCCCATTTTTAATAATCATCTAAAAGCACTGCCAAAGGCGGTGGAGGTTATTCGTGTTCAAATAATTCTCTATGTAATTGCTGAACAGCATGTCGAGCATAGGATTCGTGCAGTAAGAAACAGAGGTTATGGCAACTTGCTCCATAGCAGATCATTCTTAAATTATAATCTTCTAGAGTGCCAAAAATCTGTTTTGCTGTACCTTTAGCTTGTCCCATTTCGTTACCAATTAGAGCGACTAAACTAAGGTTGTGTTCAACCACCACAGAGCACAACTCTTCAAGTTCCTTTTGTGCCGCTGGTGGTAATTTAGGTGAACCACCCTGCGTATTCGTGCGATCTAAGGTGAGTGAAACACTGATCTCCGAAGTGGTAATAAGATCAACCGATACCTTATGTTGAGCCAAGATGGTAAACACTTTGGCTAAAAAGCCACTAGCTTGAAACATATTTAGGCTTTTTAGAGTAATTAGCGTTTGATTGCCACGCAGTGTCACCGCTCTAAATAGTGGCGCGCTTTCTACTTCTTGTTTTACCCATGTTCCGCCAAGTTGTGGCTCTTTTGACGACCCAACAAATACTGGGATTTTATGGCGTAGTGCAGGGACTAGAGTTGATGGATGTAAGATTTTGGCACCAAAATTAGCCATCTCAGATGCTTCGGCAAAGCTGATCTCTTTAATCGGGTGCGCTTTTGGTGCAATGCGAGGATCCGTGGTATAAATTCCCGGAACATCCGTCCAAATTTCAAGCCCAGACGCTGAGATCGCCTCTGCAATTAATGCCGCACTGTAGTCACTGCCACCTCGTCCTAAAGTGGTGGTTTTATTGTTGAGATCTGAGCCAATAAAACCTTGTGTCACAACAATAGAATCTTTGCAAATAGGGACTAAATGGGTTTTGGCCGCAATGCTAATTTCATCGAGTAAAGGTTCAGCATTACCAAATACCGATGTAGTTTTCATTACTGTGCGAATATCAAAACGTTGAGTAGCATGACCACGTTCACACATAATTTGACATAAGATATGCGTTGACATTAATTCGCCACAAGAGACTAATTGGTCAGTCAATTGTTCACTAGGTTCGACGGTGGCTTTTTCCGCACATTGAGACACTTTAGTAAGGATCTCATTAATGTCATTAGTAATGGTTTGAGGTTGTTTTAACTGATTAATAATGGAGAAGTGAATATCGACTAATTGCTTAAGTAATTGTTCACGTTGAACTTGGTCGGCAACTCCGTTTGCTAACTCAACCAAAATATTGGTGACGCCTGAGCAGGCGCTAATGACCACCACTTTTGTATGTGGGTTATTTTCTACGATGGCCGCGCATCGATTCATTGCCTCAAAGTTTGCTACGCTGGTGCCGCCAAATTTAGCGACGTTGATTGTGCTCACAGTCTATCTCCATTAATCCTTCAAAATGTGCAAATACTCGTATTAACTATACGAGTCAAAGTGGCTGTTACTCATCACGCACTTTATAAAGAGAGTTTGTCCTACCCCAATCACTGTAAGAATCGTCATAGAAATAGCTCGGTTATCAAGAGTGTTAACCCGCTAAAATGAAGCAAAAGCTTACTGCGATTGGTGTGATTACCTAGTTTGATAATCAACTCTCAAGGCTTCATTGAACTGGTTTGTATAAATTATGTCAACGCTTAATGCGTATCGTTAGTTTTTTAACTGCCGCATACTTCTGCTATATGCTCATTGAGTGTTATTCGGCTATGCAATAAGGTGATCAAGTCATTCACTTACAAGGCTTAATTATGCGCAGTTTCAACCCTCCTAAACGTACATTAATGGGGCCGGGCCCTTCCGATATTTATCCTCAAGTTTTGCAGGCGTTATCTCGCCCTACAATAGGTCATTTAGACCCTTTGTTTATTGAGATGATGGACGAACTGAAAGTACTAATTAAGTACGCTTTTCAAACAGAGAATGAGTTTACGATTGCTTTATCTGCCCCAGGCAGTGCGGGCATGGAAGCGTGCTTTGTCAATCTTGTTCAGCCCGGTGAGAAAGTGATTGTTTGCCGTAATGGGGTGTTTGGCGAAAGAATACGTCAAAATGTTGAGCGCTGTGGCGGTATTGCCGTGGTGGTGGATGATGAGTGGGGAAGTCCTGTTACTGAAGATAAATTGCAAGCAGCAGTGACGCAGCATCCAGATGCGGTAGCCGTGGCTTTTGTGCATGCAGAGACATCAACCGGTGCATTAAGTGATGCTCAGGCTTTGGCCAACATTGCTAAACAGCAAAATATGTTAGTGATTGTTGATGCCGTCACCTCACTTGGTGGTGTGCCACTAAAAGTAGATGAGTGGCAGTTAGATGCGGTTTATTCTGGTAGTCAAAAATGTTTATCTTGTACACCGGGTTTGTCACCTTTGACCTTCTCAGAGAAAGCGATTGAAAAAATCAAGTCACGAACTCATCCCGTACAGAGCTGGTTTTTAGATCAAAGCTTAGTACTAGGCTATTGGAGTGGTGAAGGTAAGCGTGCTTATCATCATACCGCGCCGGTAAATAGCTTATATGCTTTGCATGAATCCTTATTACTATTACAAGAAGAAGGATTGGAGCAAGCTTGGCAACGCCACGCTCTTGCCCATCAACAACTGAAAGCAGGGTTAACTGAGTTAGGTATTCAATTTGTGGTGGATGAGCAATATAGGTTGCCACAATTGAATGCCATTTATGTTCCGCAAGGAGTGGATGATGGCCAGGTACGTCAGCGTTTACTTAATGATTACAACTTAGAGATTGGCGCAGGGTTAGGGGATTTAGCCGGCAAAGCGTGGCGTATTGGCTTAATGGGATATGGTGCCCGCAAGGAAAATGTCGCACTTTGCTTACAGGCACTAAAAGACGTTCTATCCTAAAAAATGATTACTCATCGCTGATGGTCGTATGTTGTGCATCACTGACCTTTAGCTTGGTTAATGATACCGACTCAAAGTCTATTTCGGGAAATAAAAATCGGGCTTCACTACGAATAGCGCTGGCCATTTGCTGTTGGTCTAGCGCTTGGTAGGCCAAGATTAAATTCTTATACAGTGCCGGACGTGGTTTGCTTTTTATGAAAGGCAGTGACCAATCCACATAAGTTTGAATATACTGCTTTTCATGCGTAGCGATGCCAATATTTAACAGTGTGCTGTTAATGTCCCATTCATATCTATCTTTCCATGCCCAAGGGTTTGTCACGCTGTCCAAAATATCCGGGTTTTTCGGCCTTGACTGTTCAAACTTTGTCAGTACATGGTTGGTGTGCAGCGCGGTTATCATGTAAGCACAGGTTAATATAGGCAAAAGTAGGCTTGAAAGGCGTAAGCCAAGGTGACTGATACGACCAAAATTAAGCTGATGGTAGCGAGCGGTGCGTTGATCGACCCAATACAAAAGAATAATAAAGGAAACCCAATGAATAGCCGAGTGATAGAAAGGGTATTCCAATTGAGTGTGTAAAACGATAGGGATAAAGAGAGAGAGGATACCAATACGAGTGCCCGGTCGCGCCATTCTTAAGCGATAAAGCACAAACCCCATAGCGAGGAATATTCCCACTATAGGAATCACACCCCCTTCAATACCCCACATCAGTAGCTCATTGTGCGGATGATCTAGTGAGGGCAAACCGACGTGATAGTTCGGGTTAAGCTGGTGCTGCCTTGCGGTATACAGCATATAAGCCGATTCAAAGTTGCCATAGCCATACCCCGAAATAGGGCGCTCAACCATCATATCGATGCCTTGCGGGAAGTGAAAACTCCGTGCGCTTTCAAGGTTTGATTTCTGGCCTATTATTGAGGAACTATCCCCCATACTAGCCATGCCTATACCGAGCCCAAGAGCGCTCACTAGACAAACCAACCAAATAATAGCGCGGGATTTGAGCGCAAAGCGATATAGATGCGGAAAAATCATGACCGTGGCAATGAGTGCACCTAACCAACCGGTTCTTGATGCTAACACCACAAGCAGTGGCACAGTGAGCAATGGCACCGCATATAAAAAGAACACTTTATATCGCCATTGAAGGTATTTGCTATAGGGCTGCCTAGCTAATAAATATCCCGATAAAACAAGCCCGGTTGCTAAAAAGCTGGCCATTACATTCGGTTGCTGAAAAATACCGTATGGGCGGTTACTTATTGTATTGTAACCAAACGGATTACCCTCGGATAACAAGGTATATTGCACCCAGCCAAACAGAGCTTCAATGACCACAGCGAAGAGAATAAACCACAGTAAGCGCTGCTTCTCTTCGTTGCTAAATCTAAATTGCTGAAAGGATAAGAACAACAAAAACCCCGCCCATAAGCCTACAATTCGAGGCAAGGCTATTTCAACATTGGCGTTGTTAAATAGAATGGGAATGGTCATCAACAGACAGCTAACCCCGAGAACGGCGGTCATTTTAGAGTACTTGATGACTCGATTCAGGGTCACTTGGTAGCAGGTTATACCCAAGGCAATACTAAGTAGCGCCCATACCGGAGGGTTAAAGGAAAGGGCTAGCCCAGCACCACCAGGGTTTGGATAGAAAAAATGTGTCGCAATTAAGAACATGCAGCCAATGGTCAGTAGGTAACGTCGATTGAATGGTACTTTTATCGCTTTCTTTTCAAGTGATGTGCCTGTGGTAAGCAGGGTCGCCATGAGGTATTCCTTCGGTATTATTTGAGCATCGGCTTTAAGAAGTGGGCGGTATGAGAGCCTTTAACTTTAGCTACTTGTTCTGGAGTGCCGGTTGCTATGATGTCACCACCACCTTGCCCACCTTCTGGGCCTAGATCCACAATCCAGTCTGCGGTTTTGATAACATCAAGATTATGCTCTATTACGACCACAGTATTGCCGTTATCGCGCAGTCGATGTAAAACAGTAAGTAATTGTTGTATATCATGAAAGTGCAAGCCAGTGGTAGGTTCATCAAGAATATATAGCGTTTTACCTGTATCGCGTTTAGACAACTCTCTAGCTAATTTGACACGTTGAGCTTCACCACCGGAAAGTGTTGTGGCGGCTTGCCCTAGTCGAATATAAGAAAGCCCCACATCAATGAGTGTTTTGAGTTTTCTAGCAATAACAGGTACCGGCTCAAAGAAGGCGTGCGCATCTTCAACCGTCATATTGAGCACTTCATCAATAGATTTGCCTTTATATTTTACCTCTAATGTCTCGCGATTGTAGCGTTTTCCTTTACAGGAATCACAAGGCACATACACATCAGGTAAAAAGTGCATTTCGACTTTAATCACGCCATCACCTTGGCAGGCTTCACAGCGTCCACCACGCACATTAAAACTGAATCGACCGGGTTTATAACCGCGGGATCGTGACTCTTGTGTACCCGCAAACAGCTCTCGAATTGGCGTGAAAATCCCAGTGTAGGTTGCAGGGTTTGAGCGTGGGGTGCGCCCGATAGGGCTTTGGTCAATATCGATGACTTTATCAAAGTATTGTAAGCCATCGACAGAGCGATATGGGCTAGGCGTGCTGGTGGTTGCGCCATTTAATTCGCGATGAGCAATTTTGAAGAAAGTATCGTTAATTAAGGTCGATTTACCCGAACCAGACACACCGGTTACACAAGTAAAGAGACCGCATGGAATAGTGAGGTCAACGGATTTCAGGTTATTGCCAGTTGCGCCACTTAATTGCAATAGTTTCTCTTTATTGATTGGGGTGCGCTTTTTTGGTATCTCAATTTTTTTGCTTCCATTGAGATATTGGCCAGTTAGCGAATCAGGGTTATTAATGATTTCTTCATAACTCCCTTCGGCCACCACATGACCGCCATGCACACCGGCTCCAGGGCCAATATCGATAATATGGTCAGCGGTGCGAATGGCATCCTCATCGTGCTCAACGACAAGCACGGTATTTCCAAGATCACGGAGGTGAGTTAAGGTGCCTAGCAAGCGCTCATTGTCTCTTTGATGGAGGCCAATGGAAGGCTCATCGAGTACATACATTACCCCAACAAGCCCTGCCCCTATTTGGCTCGCAAGGCGTATTCGCTGGGCTTCACCTCCCGATAAGGTTTCTGCACTACGGGATAAATTAAGGTAGTTGAGCCCCACATTGACTAAAAAGCTCAAACGATCATTAATTTCTTTCATGATCTTTTCGGCAATTTGCGCTTTTTGTCCTTCTAGGTTCATCGTGCGAAAGAAATCTAATGCTTCACTGATGCTCATTTCAACAATGCTAGGTAAGGGGGTGTCTTGCACAAAGACGTTACGGGCTTCTTCTCTGAGTCGCGTTCCATCACAGCTAGTGCAAGAGCGCGTGGAGATATATTTGGCAAGATCCTCACGTACCGAGTTCGATTCCGTATCATGATATCGACGCTCTAGAGTATTGAGAATACCTTCGAATGAGTGGGTTTTTACGCGAATATCACCCCGATCATTAATGTATTTAAATTCGATCTCAGTGCGTCCTGAACCTCGCAAAATGATCTGTTTGATCTTGCTTGGTAATGAGGTGAAAGGGGCGTACAAGTCAAAATCATAATGTTCAGCAAGAGCATTAAGCATTTGAAAGTAATAATAGTTCTTTTGATCCCAGCCTTTAATCGCTCCTGCAGCAATACTGAGGTTTTCGTCAACAATAACGCGGCTTTCATCAAAGTACTGTTGTACGCCAAGACCATCACAACTATGGCAAGCTCCGGCAGGGTTATTGAATGAAAACAATCTAGGCTCAAGCTCTTGCATGCTGTAACCACAGTATGGACAAGCAAAGTTAGCCGAGAAGATAACCTCTGGTTGATCGGATTTATCCATAGATGCGACCACCGCGATCCCACCGGACAGTTCTAAAGTGGTTTCAAAAGACTCCGCAAGGCGTTGCTGCAGATCTGCGCGAACTTTGAAGCGGTCAACTACCACTTCAATGGTGTGCTTTTTATGCAACTCTAGAGGTGGTGGATCAGAAAGATCGCAAATATCCCCATCCACTCGAGCACGAATAAAGCCTTGAGCCGCTAAATTTTCAAAGGTTTTTACATGTTCCCCTTTACGCTCCTTAACAATAGGAGCCAGCAGCATCATTTTAGAGCCTTCTGGCAGCTCCAATACTTTATCGACCATTTGACTAATGGTTTGTGCAGATAAAGGAACTTTGTGCTCAGGACAGCGCGGTTCACCCACGCGAGCATAAAGAAGACGAAGGTAATCATAGACTTCGGTAATTGTACCGACAGTAGAGCGAGGGTTATGCGAGGTAGACTTTTGCTCAATAGAGATAGCGGGAGATAAGCCCTCTATATGATCCACGTCAGGTTTTTCCATCAAAGATAAAAACTGGCGTGCATAGGCGGATAAAGACTCCACATATCGACGTTGACCCTCAGCATATAAAGTATCAAAAGCCAAAGAGGATTTACCTGAGCCAGATAGCCCAGTAATCACCGTTAGTTTATCTCTGGGTATAGTGAGGCTGATATTTTTTAGGTTGTGGGTTCTTGCACCACGAACGTCAATAGTGTCCATCTGATTCCGTTACATTACATAATCATTGTTCAAGTATTACATAGCTTGGTAGCGCTGCAAATAAATACTGGATAAAAAAACAGTGACACTAGGTCACTGTTTTAAAGGGGAATCAAGGGTTGATTAAACCAGTGGTTCTTTTAGGGTGGAGTGCTTGCCAAGCTCAGTGGCTTTTTTATCTTTTAAATAGATGTTTTCAAAGCAGTAATTTGTCGCTTCGATGTAGCCTTCAACACTACCGCAGTCAAAACGTTGACCCTTAAATTTATAGGCAAGAACACAGCCCGCTTTTGCTTGTTTTAGCAATGCGTCAGTAATTTGAATCTCACCACCTTTACCCGGTTCTGTTTCTTCAATGAGGTCAAAGATATCAGGAGTAAGAATGTAACGACCAATGATCGCTAGGTTACTTGGCGCTGTACCTTGCTCAGGTTTTTCTACCATGTCATCAACACGGATGATGTCATCTTTGATCACTTCACCTTTGATGACACCGTATTTGTGAGTTTCGTCTTCAGGCACTTCTTGTACTGCAACGATAGAGCAACGGAATTGCTTATAAAGTGCCGCCATTTGTGCCAGCACGCCTTGTTGTTCGTTAACACATAAGTCATCGGCAAGAACCACAGCAAAAGGTTCATCACCAACTAACTCACGTCCGGTTAGAATGGCATGACCTAAGCCTTTCATTTCACGCTGACGGATATAGGTAAAGTTTGCAGAATCAATAACATTACGAATATCAATAAGTAGGTCTTCTTTGTTGGTGCCTTGAATTTGATGTTCTAATTCATAGTTTTTATCGAAGTGATCCATAATAGAGTGCTTACCACGGCCGGTAACAATGCACATTGCGTTCATGCCCGCTTGAATCGCTTCTTCAACACCGTACTCAATTAGTGGTTTATTCACTACTGGCATCATTTCTTTTGGCATAGATTTAGTAGCAGGAAGGAATCGAGTACCGTAACCTGCTGCTGGAAAAAGACATTTTTTTATCATGGAACAACCTAACTGAATCATAGTGGTAAAGTTTATGAGCCTAACTCTACCACTAGATTTCATGGATATAAAATACACTTAGGTTAAATCTATCTATTTGATAGATTAAGGCAAGAAATGATGGGCCCAGATCACTGCTTCCTCGCGATTCTTTACTTTAATTTTGCGAAATATTTTATATAAGTGTGATTTTATGGTGTGTTCGCTAATAAAAAGTTGCTCCGCTAATTCGTAGTTTGATTTTCCAGCCCTAAGCGCCTCAAGCACCTCCATTTCTCTGCGAGTAAGATTAATAGTGTGCGGTGGGGCATAGCGCATCAGTACCGATTGGTAATAAGAAAGTAACTGTTCAGTCAGTGCATAGCTTAACCATGAGTAGCCTTTACTTAATGCCTCAACGCCATAAGCGATCTCTTTGACCGTCTGATGCTTATTGAACACCCCCCTCACGCACCCAAACTTTAAAAGATCCGCTGTCCTTATATTGATAGGAGCTTGAGTTAAAACAATATAGACCTTTTTATTCGCTGAATGAGGGATGACAAACTCATCGCTGCTGAACTTAGTGTCATTAAAATTGATCAGTATGGTTGGGTTCATGCTCGGCTTGTAGCGTTGATGCCAATCATCAAGAGGATGTAACTGAACAGAAGACAGTTTTTCAATTTGTTGAATGGTGTGTGCATCAAACTCGCAGCTTTCATGCAAAAATAATTGAGAATTAATTTCATCAAAATACATATATCTACCTCTCTCTTACCTAAAACCAGTTTCTTTTGCATCCTTTTGGTTTGCGAAACTAGGTACTGACTTTTGCGACAATATTCAATAACAAGGGTGTTATTACCTATCTTATTGCATAAAAGTGCGGAATATATCGAAAAAAATGCAAGTGTTTGTTTCAGGTAAGGGGCACAGTTTGTGCAATGTCGTGGGTTCTCGAATACACTTTCTAGTGATTTAAGTAGTCCGTTAGGCATGCTATGCTTGGCGTATTAGAAACAGTAAGAAACAGATGGAGCGATACATGGCTAGCCGTGGCGTCAACAAAGTAATTATTATGGGTAACTTAGGACAAGATCCTGAGGTTCGTTTCGCCGCAAATGGCAATGCAATTGCAAACATTACCATTGCAACTTCTGAAACTTGGCGTGATAAAGCCAGTGGCGAACAACGTGAGAAGACGGAATGGCACCGAGTTGTGTTATTTGGTAAAACTGCAGAAATTGCTGGTGAGTACCTGAAAAAAGGTTCACAAGTTTATATTGAAGGCCAATTACAAACGCGTAAATGGCAAGATCAGTCAGGACAAGATCGTTATACCACAGAAGTGGTTGTGCAATGGCCTACCGGTCAGATGCAACTGCTAGGATCTCGTCAAGGTGGTCAACAAAACCAAAATCAAAACCAAGGTGGCCAGTACGGTGCACCTCAAGGTCAACAGCAACAAGGTGGCAATTGGGGTCAACCTCAGCAACCGCAGGTTCACCAACCGGCACCTGCGCAACAGCAAAAACCGCAACAGGCTCCTCAGCAGTTTAATGAGCCACCAATGGATTTTGATGACGACATCCCGTTTTAGATCTTACGTAGATTAAAAGCGCCACAATAAACGCTTTTAACGAGATGGATACCCACTAGCCCAGCAGAAATGCTGGGTTAGTCATTTGTAAAAAACGACATTTATAACAAAAACCATATGAAACAACTTGTTTTTGTCGGTGGTATTAAATTATTAACAATAAATAGTTTTATTCATCATTTAGCAGTATATCCTATCAACAATAGGTGAAATTCAAGGATTGAATCTTCATGCGAACGACCCCGTCATTAAAACTTAGCACCCGCCTAGTGGCATTTGTAACCATGATAGTTATAGGTGCTGTTTTTATTCTCTTTGTTGGAGGGGCTCTATCGATAAAGCAACTTGGTCAGGAATATACCAAGTACTCGGTTTCGAGCATGGTAAAGGTCATTGATCAGCAGTTACTGGAACATATAGACACCAGCGAATTTCGTCGTTGGATTCCTCAAATTATTAAGGCGAGCAATGTTATCGAGCTTGAATTGTCTACGGATAACTCTGTAGTGTTTGAGTACCATGATACCGAACGAACATACGATGTAGCACGCTTAATTACTATCTCAAATCAGCTAACACTACACCCATCGTATACGATAAGCGTTAAAGTATTACCACCTTATATTGGCTACGACTATTCCATCGGAGCATTATCTTCTCTTACCTTGGCCTTTGCCTTGATAGCCATTTGTTTAGTGCAAGGCTTACGTTGGTTACAAGGGCAGTTACAGGGCTCCGAATTATTAGAAGAGCGAGGTCGAATGATACTTGCCGGTCGTGTAGAGCAATATGCTGTTGGCGATCATTTAGAGTGGCCTTATACCGCCAGTGAAGCGTTAGATAAATTAATCGCGGAATTGCAAGATGCCAGACAGGAGCGAAGTCGTTTTGATACTTTTATTCGCTCCCATGCTTTTCAGGATCAATTAACCGGTGCGGTAAATCGCTTATCTTTTGATAACAGACTTGAATCAACCTTAACCGAGAGTAATGCTGCCGGTGGCATAATCATGGTTCAAGTTAATAATTGGATTGATATAAAAGAGGCATGTAGCAAAGAACAGCAAGATCGGTTTATCGTGATGTTAGGTGAGGTGATTACTAATTGTGTTTCCCGATTTCCAGATGTTGTTTTTGCTAGATATTTCACGGATACCTTTGCTATTTTAGTGCCGAATCAGTCACTGGAAAATGTCTCTAATTTGGTCTCGCAATTATTAAAACAGATCGGAAAACTGACACCGTTACTAGGATTAGACGCAGAGAATTGGTTGCATGCAGGAATGACCGTATACCGACAAGGAGAGCGAAAAAGTGATATCCTTAACGAAGTGGAAACAGCGTTAAAAAGTGCGCAACTAGAGGGCTCGAATAACTGGAGCTGCTTTAATAAAAAAAGCAAACCATCTTCGGAACGAGGCAGTGTGCGTTGGCGCACGTTGTTCGATAAGCAATTAACGCCTGATAAGTTAATTCTAATAAAACAGCCATGCTTTTTGCTCAATGAGCAAGGAGGAATAGAGCAAATACATGAAGAAATTTTCAGCCGAATTATCGATGAGCAAAGGCTAGTGCTTAAAGCGTCTAAGTTTAGTCCTGCCGTTAGACAGGTAGGATATGAGAAGCAGTTAGATAGAAGTGTTTTATTTAATTTAGTGAAGTATTTAAAGCAGGATAAACAATCATCATGCTACTCTGTTAATTTGTATGCTCAGCCATTTAAGTATCGAACGCACTTTAATTGGTTCAGAGATGAACTTTTGCAACTGACCCCCGATCAGCGTAAGCGATTATCTTTCGAGTTTCTGGAAGGGCCTATGGTAACTCACCTAGATGTCATGCGAAATGTTCTAAGAATGATTTCAGGGTTGGGGTGTAAAGTGATCGTCAATCAAGCAGGGCGTACAATCCTTAGTTTGCACTATATTAAAGATTCAAAAATAGATTACTTAAAGCTACACCGCAGTTTAGTGCGTAACATAGAAGGTCGCTCGGAAAATCAGCTATATATACGCAGTTTGATTGGTGCTTGTACCAATACCAAAACAAAAGTTATCGCAGTCGGTGTAGAAACCCAGCGTGAGTGGCAACAATTACAAGAATTAGGGATCGATGGTGGACAAGGTCGCTTCTTTGCCAAAGAAAGTGATTTTATCTCCGCTGTTCCTGTATCAACAACAAAAGTGACGGCCACGATTCTAGGTAAAAGGAATCGTTGGAAGAATAAAGCGAATTAATCGTGCGCAATGGGTTTTATTAGTCTTAAACATTTGAAGTGGTAGTTATCATGACATGGTTGTCTAAATTGAAAAAACTAAAACTATCCAGGAATGATGGTTTTCAATTAGTCATAGTAATACAGGCAGATGCAGTTTATTTGTCGGAACGCTCTCAACCTGAAAAAGCCCCAGAGGTATATCCCATTGCTCATGGCAATTGGGAGAGCGCCCTTAAAGACGCACTGTCGAATAAGAACTATAAAGGCAAGGCGTGTATTGTGCTCAGTGCGCAACACTACCAAAGCTATCAAATCGATAAACCACAGCTGCCAAAAGAAGAGTGGTCTGTGGCGCTTCCGTTCTTACTTAAAGATCTCATCACAGAAAAATTTACCGATATTGTCGCAGACGCCAGTTTGATGCCCGACGGGCAAAAAGTGCAGGCTTATATTATTGCCAAGCGCACTTTACAAGTCTTACTTGAAGTGGGCCTTGCTCATGATGTGCATGTTAATCGAGTTATCACCGAAGACGAGATCTGGGGACGCAGCACAACCGAGGCCGATAGCTTCTTATTGCTTAGACGCACGATTAACGATGGCTACAAACTTGCCGCATATGTTGACGGCATTCCTGTTTTTAATCGTAGCTTGCGAGGCATAGCCGCTCCTATCACAGGAGAAAATGGCACTTTAGACATGTATGACTCCCTAGCGTTGGATATCCAGCGCAGTGCCGATTACTTGAAAACCTCCATGCCTCAGTCATCATTTAGACAGTTATTTGTCTGTTGTGATGAAGACAACACGCAACAGTTGATTGAGCGATTGCAAGACACGGTTAACCCTAAAATTTCCCCGCTATCGGAACCGCAGGTATCAAGCGGAGTGACTCTTTGTAAAACGGTTGCTGGGTTATCCTCATTTAGCATTAATTTATACCCAGAGCATTTACGCCCGCAGAAAGAGTTACTGACACTCAATAAAGTCGTATCAGTATGGGTACTGACCTTAATCGTGATTGCAGGGTTAACTTATCTTCAAACGCAGCAAACCAAACAAATTAAACTGCAATTAGTCAGCGTGAAGAGCCAAGCCGATGAGCTTGATCGAGCAAGAACCAGTTTACAGCAACAACTTGCCACCCATACACCGACGCAAGCTAAGCTCAATGCAGCCAAGCGAATTGAACAAGATATTGAATCCAAAAGAAGCTCATTAGATGCGGTAGGTAAGTTTGACGACTCACAAAAAGTGGGTTACTCAGGCATTATGGGAGCATTATCGGCGCAAGCGCGCAATGATATCTCATTGCAACATATCGTAATTACCAGTTCCCATTTAGACCTTTCAGGTATCGCAAGCAACCCAGCGGCTGTGCCTAGCTGGGTTAAGCAGTTTAAAAAAGAGCTGCCATTAGTGGGACGAACTTTTGACTCTTTGCACATAGGTCGAGACAAAAAGAATGTCGTGACATTTGAGCTAAAAGCGAAAGGAGGGCGCAAATAATGAAAGAACAATGGCAAGGGCTATGTGACCGCTTTTCTGACTTAAGCCTTCGTGAAAAGTGGCTGATCGCTATCGGCGGTTGGATTGGTATCATTTTAATTAGTTTAACTTTCCTACTTGATCCTGCAACGGAGCAAAAAAACAGCGCTGCTAGTAACTTGCAACAAGAGCGTCAAATAGTCGTGATGACGCAAGCGGATATCAATGTGTTAGAGGCGAAGTTAAAACGCGATCCAGATGCGGAGATCGACAAAAAACTGACCCAGCTCACCATAAAAAATCAGCAGTTGGCTGAACAGTTATCCAACGTAGTAGATAGCTTAATTGCCCCTAGTCAAATGGCGCAATTATTAGAAACAGTATTAGGCAGTGGCGGTAAGCTAAAGTTAGAATCATTACAATCACTTCCTGCGGAATCCATCACGGATAAAAGTGACCAATCGGGATACTTTTTGCATCCGGTAAGAATAACGATTTCGGGTAAATATTTCGATATTCAAAACTACTTAGCCACTCTTGAGAAAATGCCAGTGAAGTATTTTTGGCGCAGTTTTAACTACAAAGTACAAAAGTACCCGAAAGCAGAATTAGTCTTAGAGGTGTACACCTTAGGTACAAGACAGGAGTTCATTAGTGGCTAGAGTGATCATGTTGTTGCTAACTTTGGGCTTTGGGCAAATTGCGTATGCGCAACAAGACCCTACAGCACCATTAGGTTGGTACAGTAAAAAATCCAGCAGTGTGGCCAAGGTAAAGACATACGCTTTACCAACATTGCAAAGCGTTGTCTGTGATGAGGGCGCTCAATGTTTTGCCATGCTCAACGATAATATTTTGTCCGAAGGGCAATCCATAGCGGGCTATCACGTCAAAAAAATAACCTCGCAACGAGTGACATTAGCTCGTAATGGAAAAGTTTGGCACCTAGCACTTTTTAATTCAGACGTTAGACAATAAGGTTTTAGTATCTTCATGCGTATTATTTTTCTAGGGATGGTTATAGCGGTTTTATCTGGATGCTCTATGGGTCATAGAGATCCTGTAGAGGTTAAGCAGGCCTTAAATGAAGCTGCCAACCAAGCAAATAGCAAAAGTCTGGAACAACTGCCTGACTCTGTTCAAGCTGATCTTATGCCAGATTTAGATGGTGTATCACCAACTAAACAAACCACTTTGAAACGTTTTCGAGTGCAAGCCAATGGGGTTCAAGCAAAAGCATTCTTTGCCAGTTTAGTGAAAGGCACAGAATATAGCGTTGCTATTCACCCAGACGTTGCCGGACGTATTACGGTAAATCTAACCGACGTCACTATGGACGAAGTGCTGGATGTTGTTCGCGATATCTACGGTTATGACGTGGTGAAAAATGGCAAAGTAATTCAAGTGTATCCAGCAGGACTGCGCACCGAAACCATTCCTGTAGATTACCTACAACTGAAAAGAATGGGCCGCTCACTCACTTCTATAACAAACGGTTCAGTATCCTCGAAAGATGATGGAAGCAGCAGTAGTGATAGCCGTTCATCAAGCTCTTCAAGCTCTTCAAACACATCTACCGAAAAAACCGGTGGTACAGATATAGAAACCATCAGTGAGAGCGACTTTTGGGCGCAACTAGAGCAGTCGGTTTCGACATTAATTGGCGCCAGTGGCGGACGTAGCGTAGTGGTGTCGCCACAAGCGAGCGTTATCACAGTGCGTGCTTATCCCGATGAAATTCGTGAGATCCGTCGTTATCTTGATGTGTCAAAACAACGCCTACAACGTCAGGTTATTCTGGAAACTAAAATCCTTGAAGTTACGTTAAGCGACGGCTACCAACAAGGCATCGAGTGGAGCAACATGAGTGCCTCACTAGGTGGTGCTAACGTGGTGGTAAATCGCGCAGCCTCTACCTTATCTGGATTAGACCCGATAGCTGATTTACTCGGAGGCTCAACGGCAGTAACCGTTTCAGATGGTAACTTCCAAGCGGTCCTTAACTTTATGGCAACTCAGGGCGACTTAAATGTATTGTCCAGCCCGAGAGTAACCGCTGCCAATAACCAAAAAGCGTTAATAAAAGTGGGTGAAGATGAATACTTCGTCACCGACGTGAGCAGTGTGGTTGGCAGTGGCGACAACGCCAATGTGGCCCCCGATGTCGAATTGACGCCTTTCTTCTCAGGTATCTCTCTAGATGTAACGCCACAAATTGATGACCAAGGTAATGTGCTGTTGCATGTACACCCAGCGGTTATTGATGTGACCACTGAGATGAAATCAATCGACCTTGGTGATACCGCTGGCGTTATACAACTGCCGTTAGCGAAAAGCTCCATTCGAGAGTCCGATACCATCATCCGTGCCTCAGATGGCGATGTGGTGGTGATTGGTGGTTTGATGAAAACAGCCAATAAAGAAGTAGTGTCTAAAGTCCCATTCCTTGGTGATATCCCCGGAATTGGACATCTATTCCGCAATACAGTGACTTCTAAAGATAAAACAGAATTGGTTATTTTGCTTAAACCTACCGTTGTAGGTGTCAATACTTGGCAGCAAGAGATTGAACGTTCACGTAATTTGTTGAATGAATGGTTCCCTGAAGGGCAGTAATGTATTTTTCGAGATTTGGCTTTAACCAACCCCCATTTGGGTTGACTCCTAACACTGAACTTTTTCACGGTTTGGCTCCGCACTATGAGGCGATCCATACCGTGATGTCAGCCGTTAATATGGGGGAAGGGATTGTAAAATTAACCGGAGAAGTGGGTACTGGAAAAACCATGGTGTGCCGAATGTTAATCGAGCAACTTGAGGACCAGTACACTTTGGTGTATTTGCCGAATCCAGTGCTAGATGGCGATGGTATACGCTTTGCCATAGCAAAAGAGTTGCAAGTGAATACCGATGATCATCGAGCCATTGTTGATAATATTCAGAAAAAATTATTGGCAATGAGAGAGGCGGGTAAGCCAGTTGTTGCTCTGGTGGATGAGGCGCAAGCCTTAAGTGATGAAGCATTGGAAACCATACGCTTGTTTGGCAACCTTGAAACTATCAATAGCAAACTATTGCAGATTGTACTAATCGGTCAACCCGAGTTAGATGAGCGATTGTCTGAGCATCACTTACGACAGTTTCGCCAGCGCATCACCTTTAATGCCCAATTGCGCCCTCTGACATTGGAAGAAGCATCCGCCTATATAGACCATCGCATCACCTTGTGTGGAGGAAGCAAAAACTTGTTTAATTTGCGACAGAAAAAAGCCATTTGGCGCTCCGCTTCAGGTATACCTCGTATCATAAATCAACTGTGCCATAAGGCCTTATTGTTGGCATTTAGCTCAGACAAACAAACGGTCGCTAATCGACATCTATTTGATGCAATGAAAGACACCTACGTGATGCAAAAACCAAAATACAAAACACCATTTTTATGGGGGTGGCAACAAGTATGAGTGTTGTTAACAGTGCTTTATCTAAACTGGCCGATAAAGATAAGTCTCAAGGGCAAGCGTTGACGCCTGCTGACGTGCCAAAAATAAAACAATCAAAACCAATTGCTTGGCTGATTGGCGGTGTCGCTATTAGTATGGCCATTGGCAGTTGGGCCGTGTCTCAACAGCAACCGCCGGTAAGTAATGAATCGGTTAGCGATGTCACCATTGCTCAAGCGCAACAGCAAGCTCAAGTAGAAGCCCCTGCTGTGTCATCTACGGCTAAACTTGAGTCTACAGCGACCGCATCTTCCCCTACGCACAGTAAGGTGCTAGAACCGGCGGCGATTCATGCCGCTCCTGTGGTGCCAGCGAAGCAACAGCCTCAAGATACACCCATAGCTCAAGATAAACCCGTGACGGTAGCCAAAGCGGCATCAACACCGGTGGCAGAGCCCAGCAAAACAGCCTCTCCTAAAGCAGAGCATAAACCGCTCCATAAGCCAGTTAAAACGCAAGCAGTGGCAAGCACCAAAAAAGCCCCTGCAGTGGTGGCTAAGGTCGCCCCTAAACCTAAGCCAGCACCTAAGCCTACCGCCGTGGCGAAAAAGCCGACCGTCGCTAAAGTGGTTGCCTCTAAGCCTGTACCTACCGCTCAACACAAACCGATATTATTGGCTAAGGCCGATACGGCAAGTGCATCGAATATGACAGTACAACAGGTGCAGTTGACCCCACGAGAGCTGGCCAATAAATCCATTGTTCGAGCAGAAAAAGCTCTAGATGCAAACGATGTAAAAACCGCGTTTGCCGAATACAGCCGCGCATTACGTTTAATGCCGAGCGATGAAGATGTACGACAAAAGTTATCGGCTCTGTATTACGGTCGTAAAGATGTCAGAAAAGCCGCTACCTTACTGCAAGATGGCATACGTCTAAACGATAAAAGCGAACAACTGCGTTTTGCTTTAGCCAAGTTACTCATTAAAGAGCAACAACCGGAAGCCGCCCTAAGCCCATTACTGTACCTGCCTGACAATGCCAGCATTGACTACCTAGCCTTACGTGCAGCCGTAGCGCAGGAAGCCAAGAAAATAGAGATGGCATTAGAGAGCTATAAAGCATTAACAGAGCAAGAGCCAGACAATGCCCGCTGGTGGCTAGGCTTAGGTATTCAGCAAGAACGCCAACAGCACTATGAAGAAGCGAAAGCCTCTTATACTAAGGCCCTTGGTCTAGTGGGCGTATCAAGAAATACGCAATCTTTTATTCGAGGCCGTATTCAACTTCTTGAATCATTAGAGGGTAAAGCCAGTGGCAATTAAACTGCTAAAACGCTTAGGCGATTTGCTGGTTGAAAACGAGATTGTTTCAGAGGAACAAGTTCAGCAGGCACTGAGCGCGCAAAGACAAACGGGACGAAAACTGGGTGATACGCTCATTCACCTTGGCTTCATATCAGAAAAGCAGTTATTAGAGTTTTTGTCTCAGCAACTTAACTTGCCCCTGATCGATTTAAACCTCGCTGAGGTGGATGTCGACGCGGTGTTGCTGTTACCAGAAGTACACGCACGTCGCTTAAGAGCCTTAGTGATTGACCGCGATGATAATACGATTCGTGTGGCTATGAGTGATCCCGCAGACCTCTTTACTCAAGAGTCCGTATTGCGCTTGCTTTCTAGCTACGATGTTGAGTTTGTGATTGCCGCAGAAGATCAACTCATCACAGGCTTTGATCGCTACTACCGCCGCACCAAAGATATCGCTTCATTTGCCGAGCAATTACATGCGGAGCACCAAGCCCCTGACACCTTTGATATAAGTGTCAGCAGTGAAGCCGACAGTGATGAGGTGACGGTTGTTAAACTCATCAACTCCTTGTTTGAGGATGCGGTGCAAGTGGGTGCTTCGGATATCCATATAGAACCCGACGACAACGTACTGCGTTTGCGGCAACGTGTAGATGGGATCTTACATGAAACCATTCTTAATGAAGTGAACATCTCATCGGCATTGGTATTGCGCTTGAAGCTCATGGCCGATCTCGATATTTCTGAAAAACGTTTACCGCAAGATGGCCGTTTTCACATAAAAGTGAAAGGGCAGTCTATAGATATTCGTATGTCCACCATGCCCGTTGAGCATGGGGAATCTGTGGTTATGCGCTTGCTTAACCAAACAGCAGGGGTGCGTCAATTAGACGAAACCGGCTTACCAGACGATTTACTTAAGCGGGTGCGTTACCAACTAAAACGCCCTCATGGCATGATTTTGGTTACCGGCCCAACCGGTTCAGGTAAAACCACTACTTTGTACGGTGCACTGTCTGAGTTGAACTCAGCAGCGAAGAAAATCATTACCGTTGAAGACCCTGTTGAATATCGCTTGCCTAGGGTGAACCAGGTGCAGGTGAACAGCAAAATTAACCTAGAGTTTTCAACCATACTGCGTACCTTCCTCAGACAAGATCCCGACATTATTTTAGTGGGGGAGATGCGTGACCAAGAGACAGTAGAAATTGGCTTGCGCGCCGCACTCACCGGTCACTTAGTATTAAGTACGCTGCACACCAATGATGCCGTAGACAGCGCACTACGGATGATGGACATGGGCGCGCCGGGCTACCTGGTGGCCAGTTCCGTTCGTGCGGTACTGGCTCAGCGTTTGATTCGCCGTGTATGTACCGAGTGCGCCGAACCGCACAATGTAAGAGAAGGTCAGCACACTTGGTTACAAGCGCGCTTCCCTAATCAAGTACATGCCAACTTTACTAAAGGCCGAGGCTGCCAAAGTTGTAACTTAACTGGTTATAAAGGGCGAGTGGGTGTGTTTGAGTTATTGGAATTTGACCAAAAATTAATGGATGCATTGCGATCCAACGATGCCGTAGGCTTTGCTCAACAAGCTCGTCATACCAAAGGGTATAAACCTTTGTTGGTGTCAGCAATGGAATTAGCCTTGCAAGGTGTGGTGAGTTTAGATGAAGTGATGACCCTCGGTGAGGGTGATAGCTCTGGCCTGTCAGAAGCGTATATTTTGTAGGTAATTATGGCGACCTTTAAGTACCAAGGACGAAACCTAGAAGGCCAGAAAGTGCATGGCCTAGTGGATGCTGCAACTCAAGAGTTGGCGGCAGAAGCGCTCATAGAAAAAGGCATCATTCCTATCTCTTTGCGTACTGGCAAGTCCTCGTCAAAAAGTAGTTTTGACTGGAAAGGGCTGTTTGTTCCTGCTGTGCCGTTAGAAGTGTACGTTATCTTCTGTCGTCAAATGTACAGTTTAACCAAAGCGGGTATCCCGCTGTTAAGAGCCATTCGAGGGCTGACTTCAGACGCCACTAACAAGCAGTTAAAACAAGCCTTGGTAGAGGTGGGCAATGAACTGACCAATGGTCGTAGCCTATCGGCATCTATGCAGTTGCACTCCAGCGTATTTAGCCCGTTGTTTGTGTCCATGATTTCGGTAGGGGAAAGCACCGGTCGCCTCGATAAAGCCTTATTGCAACTGAGTAACTACTACGAACAAGAATTAGAAACGCGCAAACGGATAAAAACCGCCATGCGTTACCCTATTTTGGTGTTGTCCTTTATCACCATGGCGATGTTTGTACTCAACATTAAAGTCATCCCGCAGTTTGCCAGCATGTTTAGCCGCTTTGGGGTGGATTTGCCTTTACCCACCCGAATTTTGATTGGCACTTCTAATTTCTTTGTTGAGTATTGGAGCTTAATTATTGGTGTGATGGTGGGGCTGTTATTTGCCTTTCAAGCGTGGATCAGCCGAGCAGAAGGGCGAGAAAAGTGGGATAGCCTGCGCCTTAAATTCCCTGTGGTGGGTAGCATAGTGAACCGCGCACAATTGGCGCGTTTTTCGCGAACATTTTCATTGATGCTGCAGTCGGGAGTGCCTTTGAATAACGCTTTGGCTCTTTCAGCAGAATCAATGGATAACAAATATCTTGAAGCGAGACTGCTAGAAATGAAATCTGCCATTGAAGCGGGCTCTGCCATTTCAGCGGCAGCCAAAAATACCGGTATCTTCACCCCTTTGGTGCAACAAATGATTTCCGTAGGTGAAGAAACGGGCCGTATTGATGAATTACTCATAGAAGTGGCCGACTTTTATGACCGAGAAGTAGATTACGATCTGAAAACCCTCACCGCGCGCATTGAACCTATATTATTGGTGATTGTGGCGGGCATGGTGTTGGTCTTAGCCTTGGGTATTTTCCTACCAATGTGGGGAATGCTGGATGCGATACAGAGGTAATCGTGGAAACCGCTTATAAAAAGCCCAATTTAAGCCAGTTAGCCGCTTGGGGGGCTGTAGTGCTGATATTGATCGCGGTGTTGTTGTTTTCTTTGCAACGCATTGCCATTCAAGCAGAAAGCACCTCAGTATCGTTAATTGCCCAAACAGCATTAGAGCGAGCCAACTATTTACGACAGTACTGGGAACTACAAGATAAGCCCCTGTATGCAGAAGTAAATGGTGCCGAAGTCGCCTTTAACGGTAGAGGATGGGTGAAACCACAGCTTAATGGCGTGCAAAGTTGTGACGCTTGGCAGAAGATTTTACTGGTAAAACCAAGGCGCAATTTTGCCCCTGTATCTGTGGCGTTATCACAGAAAAGTGATAGGTATTCATGCAGTTACACCTTTAAAAATGAAGATGTCATAGTAGTCAACATGATGGGAGGGAACCTATCCGTACAAAAGCAGTATTAATGGCTTTTATTACAAAGGCTTACATTTTGGTAGATTTTTTAATCAATACAGATATAATCTGCCGTCAAAAGTAGTATCTCATAGGAGTGTTTTATGAAACGTAATTCAGGTTTCTCTTTAATTGAGTTAGTAATTGTTATTGTTGTATTGGGGTTATTGGCCGTGGCAGCACTTCCACGTTTTTTAAATGTGACAGATAAAGCAAAAGAAGCCAGCGTTGAAGGCGTGGCAGGTGGCTTTGCTACCGCAGTACTCTCTGCTCGCGCGCAGTGGGAAGCAGAAGCGCGACCTCGTGCTATTGCGAGCGATAAGAACAGTAATTTTGTTGATTATGATGGCAGTTATTTTCAATTAACCTCTTCGGTATTGAGCAATGACGCAGCTTCAGGTTTACGAGACGGTTACCCAATCGCATTTACTGATAATACAGAACCAACTGGAACCTCTCCTACTGTGTTAACTGAAACTCGTTGTCTTGATTTATTTAATAACTTACTGCAAAACCCACCTAAAGTAGGCACGGTAGCCCAAGCAGGTAATGATAGCTCTATTAAGTATACTGCTCAAATCGTCAACGTAAATAACGTTGTTAACTGTCGCTATACTCAGCTTACAGGCGGTAAAGGTGCCGTTGCGGGCCACTACTTTGACTACGATGTATCAAAAGGTAGCGTGCAGGTAACACTAAATTAATTAAATTCGCAAAAAGTGATGGCTGATGACTCGCTGTAGAATAAGCTAGGTTTCACTGTCACTTTTGTGCCAATTTTAAGAGTTAAACACTGGTGAGGCAGGGCGATTTACAACAAAATAGTGTCTATCTTACCCAGACAATATTACCGTTGTAAAACAGGTTGTTAGGAATCACAAATCAACAAAAAATGTATGCAAAAAATTAGTATGCAGATCTTGTTTATCTGAACTGACCAGTTAACATTGTTAGTAACAAAATGTTAAATGACGAACTTTATTAGTAATAAACTATTTAGTAATAAATAATTTTAGCCATAGAAAGGTATATATATGAAAAAGCAAGGCGGTTTTACACTTATTGAGCTTGTAGTAGTTATCGTTATTCTAGGTATCCTAGCCGTAACAGCTGCTCCTCGCTTTTTGAATCTACAATCTGATGCTCGCGCATCTTCTCTTGAAGGCCTAAAAGGTGCAATGGCTGGCGCAAGCTCTATCGTTTATGGTAAAGCTGCGATTGCTGGACTAGAGACTACATCTGCTGCAAATACGACAATTTCTGATGGCACAAATACAATTGGTATTGTCTTTGGTTATCCGACGGCATCTGTAGATGGTATAGGTAAAGCAGTTGAGGGCTTAGCTACTGGTGGTGATTGGGTAGCAGTTTCAGGTACTGGTGGTACTAACGCTGGCGATGAGATTAAATACAAGTTTGCTAACTCTGGTTCAGCAACAGATGAATGTGTAGTGACTTATACTGCGCCTAATGCAAAAGGTGAAACTCCAACAATTGTAGCTGCAGACGAATCTAAGTGTTAATTAACATTTAACTAATCTTAAAGGCCAGCTTTGCTGGCCTTTTTTAATTCTGCAACCTAATTATTTTCTCAGCGAAATCACTGCCAATTCTATATAATCTAAATACTCACCTTTTTCAGTCGCTAGGGATAGGATTTGAATCATCGTTCTCTAAAGTATCGCAAAGGCTTTACCTTGGTAGAGTTGATTGTGGTGATTATTGTGGTGGCCATATTGTCGTTATATGCGGCCAGTAAATATATTGGTGTGTCACAGTTTTCCGCACAGGCGGCGCAGCAACAAGCTATTGCCGTGATTAGGCAAATTCAGCTTGGGCGCATGCAATCGAATATCGAATCTGGAAACCCTCTTAATAGCCGTTTTACATTAGTCGTCACCCCACATTGTTTGGGGTCACAGCAAGCGTGTAACTCCACTACGAATGAACCTTTTAGCCATCAGGTTATTATCGAAAATCAAGAGATGAGTTTTTCCCCTAGCATGACGGTTGATTTTGACTTGTTGGGCAACCCTACTTGTAAGGGTGGCTGCAATACACCTGTTGATGATCAAGCCATTCGTATTCAAGTAAATAGCTCTCAACAGCAACAAGGCATTTGTATTAATAGTCAGGGGTATGTGTATGGCTGTTAATAAAACATCTCCCAGAGCGCGTAACAAAAGCATAGGCTTTACCCTTATTGAAAGCATCATAGCCATAGTGATTTTGGGTATTGCTCTGATGATGCTAAGCAGTTTTTTGTTCCCACAAATCGCTCAATCGGCAAAACCTTTTTATGAAGTGCGAGCATCAGCATTAGCTGACAGCTTAATGACTGAAATACTAGCGCGAAACTTTGATGAGAACAGCGACCATGACGGTGGTAAATATCGTTGTGGGGAAGTGGAGTATAAAGATAGTAGTGGTCATCCGATCGCGTGTACTGAACAGAGTGATTTTGGCCCAGATAGCAGTGAGCCTCCTGCACTCTTTAATGATGTGGATGATTACCTAGGTTGCTGGTACACCACCACTCAATCTCAGCAAGAATGCATAGACACCACACATGGTGGCCCGCTCAATGATATTTTTGGAAGTGACATTAGCAAAGATTACTTAGGATTTAGAGCCGAAGTGAAGGTGGTTTACGACCATGACGCTCGTCTTGGTGCTGCTAGTCATAAGTTATTTAAACAGGTCACAGTGACGGTGACGGCCAGTCAATATGGTGATTTTACTTTTGTGGCTCATAAGGGGAACTACTAATGAAACAACGTGGTTTTACTCTTATCGAGCTGATTATCACCATAGTGGTGCTCGCTGTTATATTTTTAGGTATTGCAGGCTTTGTCGAATTTGGCACTAAGGGGTATACCCAATCTATTGATAGACAAAGACTACAAAATCAAGCTCGCTTTGCTATTGATAAAATGAGCCGAGAAATTCAATATGCCGTGCCCAATAGCTTTGTTAGTACTGACGATGCTTCAAATAAGTGTATTGCTTTTTATCCTATTCAATACTCCGGTTTTTACACCTTAAACGAATCTACCGGAAAGGTGGAATTTGTTGTTGCTAATGAAAACTATACACACCCACATACTTTTCCCGCAGGTACACGTTTAGTCATCAACCCTAGCCATATAGAAGACTTAGAATCTGACGGTCAGTCTGTAGGTTTAGAAAGTACGACCACTGCGACAGATGGTCATTACTTTTCGGTGGCGATGAACTTAACCAGTGAATCTAGCGCACATCGTCACTTTATTTATCAAGATAGCAGGGTGACGACGTACTGTATCAATCGCATTAACACCAATGACAATAGCGCAAGAATTTTGCGTTACTTAGGAGATATAAAGACTCACGTTGGTGTAGTAGTCGCCACAGGTGTGGCATTTAATGAAAGCAGTTTTAGCTACGATCAAACCTCATTACAGCGAGGTGGCTTAGTTCATCTTGATTTGTTGTTTCAAAATGGTGATGAGAAGAGTCAATATAAGCATGATGTACAGGTGAGTAATGTACCGTAATAATCATACATCGAGAAAATCACAGCAAGGTAACGTCTATATTGTCGCTATTTTCGTCATTGTAGTGATGGGGATGCTTGCGATGAATTTAACGAGAGTATCTTGGTCTAATCAAGACACTCTCACCCGTGAAGTCCTTGGAAAACAAGCCGCGCTACTGGCACGCTCAGGTAACGAGTGGGCGGTGACGTATTTATTTCCTCTTGATGAAGATGATGGCTACGCTTCTTTATCTACGCGGTGTGGTTCACTTGGATCAAGTGCAGTGGATGCCAGTAAGGCGTTGGTTGAAAATGCTGATATTCCATGTCACATAAAAAAGATTACCTGTACAGAGTCGCCAACCACAACGCCTGTCGAGTTGAAATATATTCAAATTTCAACTCGAGCGGTTTGTGATAGTGGTAATGTTTTTGAGGTAGAGCGAGAGCAAACAGTATGGGTGAGAGGCATTAAAGATGAATAGACGGCTATTTTTACTTTTATTTTTTGTACTTTCGATGCTATCTCAGTCAGTGTTTGCCGCAACTACATGCAATGTGACGGGTAATCATGATTTTGTCGTTCAGTTTCAAGTTGTAGGATCAACGAACTATCAACAAATAGCGCTTTCAGGAGGAAATGAAACTGATATTTTATGGTATACAGAACAAGAGAGATCCTTAGCCCACTTTGTATTTAATGAGCAAGGTTTAACATTAGGTCAAACTTATACCATTAGAATTGAAATAGACCGTGCTCAAGGAAATAAGCTAAGTACAGCGCACTATTATTGGGTAGAGAATGGAGTGACGGTTTTAAAACAAACCAAGTCTGTTCATTTGCATAATGGAGCCTTAGATGGGACAGGTACAGGTATTAGTGATTTACAGTGTGGGGATTCGGTTGAACTTCCGCCAATAGATCCGCCAGATGACTCTCCAGATCAATGTGATGTGTTTCCTAATGTAGTGCAGTCTTGGGGGACATCTTCAGTTTTAAATGTCAGTAATGGTGGTGCGTATATAACGGGGACGGCCGACGGGAAAGGTTTTGTTGGATTTTCGTCTGTATCTAATGGGGGTAGCTGGCAAAGAGCCTGTGATTCAAATCGATGTCAAAGTGATCCCAGCCTTTTGATTGCAGAACCCGCAGTAAATCCGTTATCGAATGCTCCTTTTTTACCGTTTGTTACTGACCAAACATTGTCTATACCCGAGGGGCGATATGATGTCATAGATAGTGGTGGATATAACACCTATACAATGACAGGTAAGTATTACGAAATTAATACGTTATTGATTCAAGGTTCGGCGAAATTTATTGTTCAACCCGATACATTTATTAAAGTAAATAACTTTACTATTCTAGGTAGTTCTAGCATAACATCAGCAGGCGGTGGTAAGGCTGAAGATTTAATTATTTGGGCGGAGGATGAATCAAATAAATCGGCTGAAGTCACGGTATCAGTAAATACCTCGTTTAATGCCAATATTTTTAGTCGAGGTACGGTTTCGTTGACGGGGGGCGCAGTACTACATGGCTCTATAACCGCGCACACTATAGATATGAATGGTACAGGGATAGAAAGAACAGAAGACACTTGTAATGTCACTCCTCCACCCACTAATGATTACTCTTTATCTTTATCCCCCTTACAAGGTATACAGCTTACCTGTACGGCTCAACCACTTGATTTTCAAGTAAAAGACTCCTCTGGGAATGATAGCGGAGCTTATGCTGGTAATATTATTGTTAATGCTTCTGGTGGTAGCAATAGCACATTTTCTGTAGTGCAAGGTTCATTTTTAGGGGGCAATCAATATAAGGCAAATAATAACGGTTTATTGCGCCTAAATATGGATGAAAATACGGTCAGTAATGTAGTAGTAACTAGTTATCTAGAAGATGATACGACAGGAACTACAGCCGTTGGTAACTATAAATTTGTGGCTTATAAGCTAGGATTTTCTCCTAATCCCACTAATGTAATCGCGGGTAAAACCTCGACGAATGTGTCAGTGCAACCTTTAGAGTGTTTGAATAATGCTCCAGTTGTGTCGAGCGATTACAACGGTGTGAAGCAAGTTGAGCTTCTCTCAACTAAGTACCATTCACCATTAATAACGTCTCGCCCTGGGGAGGTTATCAATGTGAATGGTACCACCACGCCTCATAGCAATGTTACTGTTGATTTTGGCTCTAACAGTACAGCGAATATAAATGTCAGTTATGCCGAAGCTGGCAGTGCCTCTTATGTGATGCAAGATGAAATATGTATTAATGATAGTCAGGGTGGACAAGAGTGTAGAACTTATGAAGGAGAACATCAGATCCAGTCTCGACCTTGGACTTTTGCTTTATGTGAACCAAATAATAGTGATATTTCAGGTACTTCAAAATCTGGCTCGTTCTTTAAATATTCAGGTCAAGAGTTCACTTTAAATGCAATACCAATAAAGTGGGTGAGTGGCAACACAGCGCCTAATGATGCGATTGATGTGAGTAACTATTGTAATCAACTGGACTCACTCGAAACCAAAAATTTTTACTCAAACACAGCGCCCGCGGTGAGTGTGAGTCTTAGTGCAGAGCTGGATACTCCATCTGGTGGTACGCTTGGTAGTGGTTTGGAAGGTGTTCCACCTACGGGGATTGCCAATGACAGTAAGGCTTCTGGACCGGTACAGTTTACAGATTTATTGTGGAAAGAAGCTGGCAGTATAAAAATATCCGCGGGCATTCAAAATGATGGCAATTATCTATTTGAACCCATCAATAAAGGTTACCGTACAGTAGGACGGTTCTCCCCGCATCACTTAGCAATGCTTGATGAAAACGATACCAGTCCAAGTTGGACTCAGTGGGATTATTTAACTGGTTTGGATAACTTTGCTTATATGAGCCAAGAGTTCCCGCATACTTTTAAAGTCCAAGCACAAGCTGTTGATGGTACGCCAACGACAAACTATGGCCTATTTAATGACTCATTGATTACTAGTTTGAGTTATATCGCTAATACATTAGGCCAAGCATCGAATGTTAGTTTGACCAATCGAATTTCAGGTTCGCAGACAACTTGGTCTGGCGCGGATTGGCCTAAGCGACTAAGTGATGATCCTTCTATATTATCCGTGACTATTAGTGACTTTTCTCTGATGAAAAAAGTAGTGAGTTCAACAGGGGGCTCATATATAGCTACGGAAGAGGATGGCCCTTATGATAGGTCTAATTCTATCTTTGGCTTACAAGCTAAGACCATAGTGGATAAAGTAGATTTCTCAGGATTAGATATTGAGAAGATTAATTCCGGGTCTACTGCGAAAACCTATGTAGGGAAATCCTTCCCAAATCAACCAGAGTTTCGCTATGGACGAATGAAACTCAATGATGTTGGTGGAAATTCAGGGCAAACCCTACGAGTACCACTAAAAGTTGAGTATTGGGATGGCGGAGCATTTGTAACCAATAAGCAAGATAATGCTAGTACATTCCTAGCTGCGAATAGATATTGTATTCAGACGATTTGGAATAATCAGTCAACCGCAGCAACGGATAGCGGATTACTTAGTAACGGTGGGGTTACCGTTGTTGACGGGGCTTCTGATGAGTTATATGCCGAGCATAATCCTATTAGTGGAGTAGATAACGAAAGAGCGCAGGTTCGTTTATGGCTGAGCCAAGGGACCGACTCCCCGCAACGTCACGAAAACGATATTGACTGCTCAAAAGCAACATCATTTACCAACCAACCTTGGCTGCAATACAATTGGCGAAACAAAGGGGATGAAGATCCTTCCGCTGTGGTTACTTTTGGTGTCTTTCGGGGGAATGACAGAGTCATCTTCCGAGGTGAGCGGGCATTGATTGGTCATTAACATTGGCTTTTTTAGCGCTTAAGTCAGGCTAGCGTCAGAAAAAGGCACTTTATATCAATCTTTGTCATGCAATGCCTTGCCCAATAAGTGAGGCATTGGTACATTTAATACAATTTTATCTTCCAAAGATTGTGAGAAGAGCGCTTAGATATGTTTAAAAAAATTCGCGGAATGTTCTCAAACGACCTGTCTATCGATTTGGGTACAGCGAACACACTAATTTATGTAAAAGGACAAGGCATTGTCCTAGATGAGCCATCTGTTGTGGCTATTCGTCAAGATCGTGCAGGCTCAGCAAAAAGTGTTGCGGCTGTGGGTCATGATGCAAAACAAATGCTAGGGCGTACTCCTGGCAATATTTCAGCTATTCGTCCAATGAAAGACGGCGTAATCGCTGACTTTTTCGTAACTGAAAAAATGCTGCAACACTTTATTAAGCAGGTTCACGATAATAGCATCCTAAAACCAAGCCCTCGCGTATTGGTTTGTGTCCCTTGTGGTTCAACACAAGTAGAACGCCGTGCAATTCGTGAATCAGCATTAGGTGCTGGCGCTCGTGAAGTGTACCTAATTGATGAGCCAATGGCGGCGGCAATTGGTGCAGGACTGCGCGTTTCTGAGCCAACAGGTTCAATGGTGGTTGATATCGGTGGTGGTACAACTGAAGTTGCGGTTATCTCGCTTAACGGCGTGGTGTACTCATCGTCTGTACGCATTGGTGGTGACCGCTTTGATGAAGCCATCATTAACTACGTGCGTCGTAACTACGGCAGCTTAATTGGTGAAGCAACCGCTGAGAAGATCAAACACATGATCGGTTCGGCCTACCCAGGTGACGAAGTCGAAGAACTAGAAGTACGTGGCCGTAACCTTGCAGAAGGTGTGCCTCGTAGCTTTAGCCTAAACTCAAACGAAATCTTAGAAGCACTGCAAGAGCCTCTATCTGGTATCGTTTCTGCGGTAATGGTTGCACTAGAGCAGTGTCCACCTGAGCTAGCTTCTGATATTTCAGAAAACGGCATGGTTCTTACCGGTGGTGGTGCATTACTGAAAGATCTTGATCGTTTGCTAACAGAAGAAACGGGCATTCCTGTGGTTGTGGCTGAAGAGCCGTTAACATGTGTGGCTCGTGGTGGCGGTAAAGCGCTAGAAATGATTGATGTGCACGGTGGTGATCTATTCAGTGAAGAATAACTCTTGCACTGGGTTTCGCCTATTAGCAATAAAAACAGGTATTAAGGGATGAATCCAATCTTTGGCAGAGGCCCTTCTCTGCAATTGAGACTCTTTTTTGCCGTATTACTATCAGCCAGCTTAATGTTGGCTGATAGTCGTTTAGACGCCTTCTCAAATGTACGCTATGTGTTGAACAGCACGATAGCGCCCATTCAGTATCTTGCTGACTTACCAAGAAACATGTTCAGTGGGCTTTATGAACGTTTTAGTAGCAAGCAACAGCTTCTCATCACCAATAAAGCATTGCGTGAGGAGCTACTAAAGAGAAAAAGTGAACTGTCACTGTTAGCGCAATACAAAGAAGAAAACCAAAGGTTTAGAAAACTACTGGGCTCTACTTTTGTGCGTGATGAAAAGAAAGTGGTCACCGAAGTAATGGCGGTTGACTCCTCTTCATACCATCAGCAAATTGTTATTGATAAAGGCCATTTAGATGGGGTTTATCAAGGACAACCTGTGATAAACGAAAGTGGCATAGTAGGGCAGGTGATCAAGGTTGGGGCGCATAATAGTCGCGTACTGCTGCTCACCGATGCCAACTCAGCCATTCCGGTACAAGTGATTCGCAATGACATTCGAGTGATTGCCGCGGGAAGCGGTGACTTTACTCAGATCCACCTGCAACATATCCCAAGTAACTTTGACATCCAAGATGGCGATGTCTTGGTATCATCAGGTTTAGGCGGTGTGTATCCTGAAGGATACCCTGTGGCTACAGTAAGCAAAGTGACCATAGATAACCATCAACAGTTTTCCACTATAGAGGCCACCCCTGCGGTAGATTTTGGTCGCTTACGTTACTTGTTGTTGGTTTGGCCCCATCAAGTTGAACAAGATGTCTCTCTACAAGAAACACCAGTAGCACCAACTCCGGTAGTCGAGGTTCAAGATGGCGAATAGTGCCTTTGGTAGCAAAATGGTTATTTGGGCAACCTTCCTCGTTGCTCTTATTTTGCAAACAATTCCATGGCCTGGAACAATGGAAGTGTTGCGTCCTTCATGGTTAGTACTCATTACCTGCTATTGGGTTATGGCCGCTCCTCACCGCGTGAATGTAGGGACTGGATTGTTCTTAGGTCTAGTGTGGGATCTGGTGCTTGGCTCTACTTTGGGTATTCATGGCTTGATGATGGCTATTGTTACCTATTTAGTGGCGGTGAACTTCCTTGTGATCCGCAACATGGCCTTGTGGCAACAAGCCTTAGTGATGGCGCTGTTAAGTATGTTGAGCGTATCACTGGAGTTCTTTGGTGAGTTTGTGATTCAAGATGTGGTGTTTAACCCTAATTCATTATGGGTGGCATTAATCAACGCCATCTTATGGCCGTGGCTGTTCCTATTACTGCGTCGCGTGCGTCGTATCTGGCGAGTAAGGTAGGGCATGCAAAAATCTTTAATATTGGCATCTGCCTCACCAAGAAGACGAGAACTTTTATCTCAATTAGGCTATGAATTCAGTATACTTGTCAGTGATATAGAAGAAGTACGACAGCTAGATGAAACACCAACGCAGTATGTTCAGCGATTAGCTGAAAGCAAAGCAAAAACGGTTCTGCAACAGGCTCGCTCAAAGGGCATAGTAGCACCGGTCATTATCGGTTCAGATACTATTGTGACTCAAGGACAACAAGTATTTGAAAAGCCTCACTCCCTACAAGATAGCTTAGGGATGCTAGGTCAGCTTTCTAATGCACAGCATCAAGTAATGACGGCAGTATGCGTGTGTGATGATGACAAAACAGAAACCATCATTTGTATTACAGACGTGTGGTTTAAGCCTCTTAGCCCTCAAGAAATAGAAGATTATTGGCAAACAGGTGAACCATGCGACAAAGCAGGAAGCTACGGAATTCAGGGTATAGGTGGGAAGTTTGTCACTCGTATTGAAGGCAGTTATCACTCAGTCGTAGGGCTACCTTTATTTGAAACCGAACAGCTCTTGCACCAATTTTTATAAGTTTTAGAGGTGCGCGTGATGAGTGCAGAGTTATTGATCAACTCAACCCCTAGTGAAACACGGGTTGCAATGATCGAAGGCGGTGTCCTTCAAGAAGTTCATATAGAAAGAGAAGCCAGACGAGGTATTGTCGGCAATATCTATAAAGGTCGAGTCAGTCGAGTCTTGCCGGGTATGCAGGCAGCATTTGTGGATATTGGGCTAGATAAAGCGGCCTTTTTGCACGCCTCCGATATCGTGCCCCATACCGAATGTGTGGCAGAAAACGAAAAGAAACAGTTTAAAGTTCGCGATATTTCAGAACTGGTTCGCCAAGGACAAGACATCGTAGTGCAAGTGGTGAAAGATCCTCTTGGCACAAAAGGCGCTCGTCTCACCACAGATATTACTCTCCCTTCTCGTTACTTAGTCTTTATGCCGGGTGCAAGCCATGTGGGTGTATCACAGCGCATAGAATCCGAAAGTGAACGTAATCGACTTAAAAAAATCGTCGCCCCTTATTGCAGTGAGTCCGGTGGTTTTATTATTCGCACGGCAGCAGAAGGTGCCGATGAAAGAGAACTAGCACAAGACGCTGCTTTTCTTGAGCGCTTATGGGTAAAAGTGATGGAGCGTCGCTCTAAATACATCACTCGTTCAACCTTATACGGCGAACTGGGCCTTGCACCGCGTATTTTGCGTGACTTTGTGGGAACAGAGCTGTCTTTAATTCAAGTGGACTCTCGTTTGGTATACGAATCTTTACTGGAGTTTACCGAAGAGTTTGTCCCTGAATTAACCGACAAGTTGGTATTGTACGATGGTGATAAGCCTATTTTTGATCTGTACGATGCCGAAAGTGAAATTCAGCGCTCTCTCGATCGTAAAGTAACGTTAAAATCGGGTGGTTATCTGATTATTGATCAAACAGAGGCGATGACCACTGTGGACATCAATACCGGTGCATTTGTTGGCCGACGTAACCTTGAAGAGACCATCTTCAATACCAACTTAGAAGCCACCGAAGCCATTGCTCGTCAACTTAGACTGAGAAACCTAGGGGGTATCATCATTATCGACTTTATCGATATGATGAGTGACGAACACCGCAAGCGGGTGCTCAATTCCCTAGATATAGCCCTTAGTCATGACAGAGTAAAAACCAATATTAACGGTTTTACGCAATTAGGTTTGGTAGAGATGACCCGCAAACGTACTCGAGAAAGTATCGAGCATGTTTTATGTTCCGACTGCCCTAGTTGTGAAGGTAGAGGTTCGGTGAAAACCGTCGAGACCGTCTGTTACGAAGTGTTGCGCGAAATCACTCGTGTTAACCGCGCCTATGATGCGGATGAGTTTTTAGTTTATGCTTCTATATCCGTAGCAGAAGCCCTGCAAGGTGAAGAGTCTCATGCACTGGCCGAGTTGGAATTATTCATAGGCAAAGAAGTTAAAATTACCGCTGAACCGCTTTATGTCCAAGAGCAGTTCGACGTTATCATGATGTAGGTGGTTCATTGGCGTCATATTCTATTCGGCTAGAGCGATGCATTCTTTCGTTACTGGTTTTTATTTTTGTATCGTTAGCGGTGTTAGTCACCGCTTTACGTATTGCTCTGCCTCGTCTTGATCATTATCAACACGACATAGAACATTGGGTTAATAAAGCTTCTGGCCTTAACTTCACTATCGGTGAAGTACACGGCTATTGGAAAAACACCCACCCCTCATTATCACTCTCTGGCTTACAAGCGGATATCCCCAAAGGGGTAAAAGCGTTTTCCGTTGGAGAAGTGCGCGCCGAATTTGATTTGGTGGACTCCTTACTCAGTCTAAAACCGAAGCTCAGTGAGTTGACGGTGGACGGTCTGCACATTGATATCAGTGATATTGATATATTTCATCACAATGAAGACTCAGACCCATCGTCACAACAGGGTGAGCGACAACTGCTGTCCAACATAGAAGACTTACTACTTCGTCAATTAAGTGAGTTCTCCATTACTCACTCAACGGTAGTGTTTAAAGATGTGGCAGGAGAAGTGCGTGAAGTTGAAATTGACAAATTAAGCTGGAATAACAGCGGCAATCGTCACCGTGCCGATGGTGTCGTCAGCCTTAAAGATGTGCAATTAAATAGTGTCAGCGTTATTGCCGATTTTACCGACATTGACGGATTCTCTGATATTAGCGGGAATTTTTACCTGCAAGGGAACAACTTTAATATCATCCCTTGGGTATCCCCTTATCTTGCCGATGACATAGTAATTGATAAAGGGCGAATCAGTTTAAATACGTGGATCTCTCTTAAAAATAATCAACCGGTGGATGCCTATTTAGAATTATCCCCGTCTCGTCTTGAGTGGCGTGATAAACACCATAAAAAGAACTCCATTGCGATAAAAAGTGGGGTGATGAAACTAGACCCTACAGAAGATGGCTGGCAGTTAAATGGGCAAGACTTAGCCTTTAGTTCCAACGGCAAGCCATGGCCTGAACTTACTGTGGCATTTCAATGGGCACCAGAGCGTTGGCGATTAAATGCCAATCAACTCAGTATTGGTAGCTTGAAGCCAGCACTAGACTTATTCCCCGACATGCAAAAAACCGAGAAATGGGTCAATACCGTTAATCTCGGAGGCACAGTACAAGATATTCGAGTTTCGATGGGCAAAGGCATCGATACCCTGCGCTATTCTGCCAAGATCAAAGATGGACGCATGAACTATTGGGATTTAATTCCCGGTTTTCATACTTTAGAAGGGCAAGTGTTTGGCCGTTCCGATCTGGCTAAAGCAACACTAATGTTAATTGATGACACCCTTCCATATGGTGACGTGTTCCAAGCGCCGTTAAAAATACGTCAAGCGGAAGCGGACATTGTTTGGCAGTCAGACGACGACGGTTGGCGACTCTGGTCTGACAAAATTACCGCCGCCACTCCCGACTTACAGGTGCTAGGGGCGTTTAAACTCGATTTTCCTAAGCAAGCTCCTGCTTTTTTATCTTTTTACGCAGAAGCCGACTTACTTAATGCCGGAGAAACTTGGCGTTACTTGCCAACATTGGCTCTGGGACGCGGACTCACGGATTACCTGTCTGCGGGTATTCAAGGGGGCACAGTTAAAACGGCTAAGTTGCTTTGGTATGGGGAGTTACCTCATTTCCCATACACGCATAACGATGGGGTTTTCCAAGCTTGGGTGCCTTTACGCAAGACGAAGTTTAGCTTTAGTACCGCGTGGCCACCCCTCACCGACATGCAACTTGACCTGTTGTTTGAAAACGAAACCATGTTTTTGGACTCAAAAGACGCCAAGTTACTCAATATTCACGCGGATCGCATCTCGGGACAAATCCCGAAAATGCACGGCGATGGGCATATAGAATTGTTTGCTGCCGCTAAGGCAGAAGGCTCTGATGTACGAGACTACATGAGTGCCACCCCATTAGTGGGCTCGGTAGGTGCTGCCTTAACCACCATTGATATCAAGGGTCAAGTGGACTCTCAGTTCCAACTCTACATTCCATTTAGTGAAAGTGAGGAGTCAAGGGCGTGGGGCTATGCGGATCTGCACGATAATAATATCAATATCACTGCGCCACCTATGATGCTGAAAAAAGCCACTGGACGAATTGAGTTTGATAATGACGTCGTGCGCTCTTCTGGGTTAAAAGCCCGAGTTTTAGATCAGCCGATAGCCTTGGATTTTACTGGGCAAAATGCCGATTCTAGTTACGACACTCGCATAGATTTAATTGGCGATTGGAGCATTAAGCCACTAGAGCCGTACCTTGGTAAAACGTGGCTAGAACCTATTTCTGGTCATGCGCCATGGAATATGGGCATTGACTTACAAATCAATGATGTAGGCTTTACCTATCAAATAGATGCCAAGTCTAACTTGACCACTTTGGCCAGTCGTTACCCTGCGCCAATGAACAAGAAAAAAGGACAGAACTGGCAAGCTCGTATGCAAGCATCGGGCAACCAAGAGTCTATTTCGGCGCGTCTGCAACTGCCAAATGCAAAATTCCAAACGGAAATTGACATCAGTAAGGGCAAGCCATTATTGAAAGCCACCAATACCATTATTGGTTCTGGGAGTTTCCGTGTTAGCCCAATTGTCGGCCATCACGCTTCTTTGCGTTTACCAAAGTTCAATTTGGATCAGTGGCTAGATGCACTAGATAGGCCGGACGTAGGTCCTAAACCTATTGTCAGTGAACTGAACGCTCCAGAATTTCCTATGCCACAACGCATTCGGGTGCAAACCGGCAGTTTCACCGTGGGCGGTTTAGACTGGGATCGCGTCAATTTCTCTGCGCGTAATCGAGATAAAACATGGGATTTTGATTTGGATAGCTCGCAAGCGAAAGGTAAGGCCCGTTATGATGGCCAGAACCTTAATGTGAACTTGTCTAAACTGCAGCTCTATTTAGCCGATGCGGATGAGCCAAAACAGAAACCAAAACAAAGTAAAAAAACTGAGCCACCTCGTCCGCTTATTTCTGACTTTGATCGAGCCTTCTTTGCCAAAGTGCCGGACATGAATCTGAACATTGATGACTTTTGGATGCAAGGTTACAAGGTAGGTAAAGTCGATGCCGCCATGAAACACGAAGGGCATCGAATCGTATGGGACAAGGCCAATTTAACCAGTGGTCAATCAAGTTTATTCGCTAAAGGCTGGTGGACGCTCACCGATAAACAAAGCAACACCCATTTAAGCTTTGATATGAAAGGGGAAAACAACTCTGAAATCATGGCGCGTTTTGGTATTGATTCTGGTATTCAAAAAGCACCGTTTGAGTTTAAGTCCTCATTAGACTGGCAAGGATCACCGTGGAACATGCGAGTGGATACCGTGAATGGTTCTTTAGATGCTAAGTTTGGTCGCGGGGTGATCTCCGATGTGGGGGGGGCCGCTAAACTATTAGGTATGTTTAGCTTAGATTCTCTCATTCGTCGTATGCAGCTAGACTTTAGTGATGTGTTTGATGATGGCCTAGCGTTTGACTCGATTCAAGGCACTGGCAAGGTCGAAAATGGCATATTTGTCACCAACAACCTTAAAATGGACTCTATTTCTGGGGATATGACTATTCGTGGTTTGGCGAACCTAAACACGCAAATGGTTGATGCAGAAGTGACATTCAAACCAGACGTCACATCGGGCATCCCTATGTTGACGGCATTTGCCGTGGCACCGCAAACGGCGCTATATGTTTTGGCAATCAGTACCGTGGTCGCCCCTGTTATTGAGGTTATTACGCAGGTGACTTATGAAATCAAAGGTCCGATGAATTCACCTCAAGTAAAAGAGAAGTCACGACGCAAAGGCGACTTTGAAGTACCCAAGCAACTTCGCTCTGAATCAAAGGGAAATAAGTCATAATGAATCCAGCAAAAATAGGCTTAATTCAAATGACATCCACCAATGATGTCATGAGCAATTATCGTTACATAGAACAACAAGTGAACACGCTTGCTAAGCAAGGGTGTCAGCTTATTGTGACCCCAGAGAACAGCCTGCTTTTTGATAATATTCACGGCTATCAAAGCATAGCCGAGCCACTTAACGCTGGTGAGTATCAGACAAAATTCTCCCAACTGGCGAAACAGTTATCGGTATGGATTGTCGTGGGCTCTTTTCCAATTAAAGCCAATGATAACAAGCTGTATTCTACCTGCTTAGTCTTTGATGATAATGGCGCTTTAGCTGCTCATTACAATAAGATGCATCTATTTGATGTTGAAGTGGATGATAAGCACGGCTGTTATCGCGAGTCCGACTGCTTTGAGCATGGCACCCAGCCAAGGGTGGTGAAGACCCCGTTTGCTACACTGGGTTTATCCATTTGCTACGATCTTAGGTTTGCTAATTTGTATAACCTACTTACCCAGTCTGGAGCCGAAGTGTTGTTGGTTCCTGCTGCATTTACTTTTATTACCGGTGAGGCTCATTGGGAAACGCTTCTGCGCGCAAGAGCGATTGAAAATCAAGCTTGGGTGATTGGTGTTGGTCAATGTGGTCAGCATTCAGCCAATCGACAAACCTGGGGGCATTCTATGGTGATAGACCCTTGGGGTAACGTCGTTACTAAAGGGGGAAAAACCCCGTGCAATATAGTAGCGGATATTGAATTACAACAAGTGAAGCAAGTTCGTAAGGCCATGCCTGTCGCTTCACATCAGAAAATTTCTAGCCTCATAACGCATGAGGAAAATGAGTAAATTATGACAATTGAACAAGTAGAACAAGAACTGCTAGCTCCCACAGGCATTACCGAGCAAGAGGTCAGTGATACCCTCTCTTTAATCGCTACTCGAGACGTTGATTATGCCGATGTCTATTTCCAGTCAAGCTGGCATGAGACTTTGATTCTGGAAGATAGCATCATTAAAGATGGTTCTTTTAATATTGATCGCGGTGTTGGTGTGCGCGCTGTGAGCGGTGAAAAAACCGGTTTTGCTTATTCTGATCAAATTCAATCGGATAGCTTAAAGCAAAGTGCGATTGCGGCTCGTGGCATTGCGAAACAAGGACAAAGTGCATCGGTGCAGACCTTTTCTCGTCATAGCTCAAGTGCCAATTACTCAACCGCTAACCCGCTACAAAGCCTTGAAAAACAGCAGAAGATCGATCTTTTAAAAGAGCTAGATGTTTACATTCGCACCAAGGAACCTTTGGTGAGCGAGGTAAATATTAGCCTTAGTGCCGTGTATGAGCAGGTGCTTGTTGCAGCCACAGACGGTACTTATGCCAGCGATATTCGACCATTAGTTCGTTTATCTATTAGTGTCTTAGCGCAACGAGGCGAGCGCCGTGAGCGTGGTTCATCAGGCGGTGGCGGTCGTTATGACTATCAACACTTTATGAGCACCGAAGGCGATAAAACCGTGGCTATTCATATGGCTGACGAAGCCATTCGTTCAGCTCTTGTTGCTCTAGAGTCCGATGCCGCACCTGCGGGCGCTATGCCGGTGGTACTGGGTGCAGGTTGGCCGGGCGTATTACTTCATGAAGCGGTAGGTCACGGCTTAGAAGGAGACTTTAACCGTAAAGATGCTTCTGTTTTCTCGGGTAAGGTCGGCCAAAAAGTGACATCGGATCTGTGTACCATTGTCGATGACGGCACTTTGTTAGATCGTCGTGGTTCGGTGAATATTGATGATGAAGGGGTTGCAGGACAATACAATACGCTGATTGAAAATGGCGTATTGAAGGGGTACATGCAAGATAAGTTGAACGCGCGCTTAATGGGCGTTGCGCCAACGGGGAACGGTCGCCGTGAATCTTTTGCGCACCTTCCTATGCCTCGCATGACCAATACTTATATGCTGCCTGGTCAGCACACCCCAGAAGAGATTATCTCTACGGTGAAAAAAGGTCTGTATGCGCCGGGTTTGGCGGGTGGTCAGGTTGATATTACTTCAGGAAAATTTGTCTTCTCAACCTCGGAAGCCTACTTAATCGAAAACGGTAAGATCACCCGTCCAGTAAAAGGGGCGACGTTGATAGGCTCTGGTATTGAGGCGATGCAGCAGGTCTCTATGGTTGGTAACGATCTGAAAATAGACCGAGGTGTGGGCGTGTGTGGTAAAGCAGGGCAGAGTGTGCCGGTAGGCATTGGTCAACCGACTCTGAAACTGGATACTATGACGGTTGGTGGTACTGAGTAGCCTCAATAAGAGAGACGCAAAAAAATGCCTCACAACCTTGAGCACGCTTGTGTCATCAAGGTAGTGAGGCATTTTTTAGATAGAGCCGAGGAATCGGTGTTATCTAGGCTTCGCTATTTAGCTCTTTGAGGATTTGAAAAATCTCACGGTACGCCTTTGGCGGCTTATTGGCGGTTTTCTCTTTGTTCGCTTGGCGTGCCAACTGGCGTAAACGCTGTCTATCGGCTGTTGGGAACTGAGAGAGAACTTCAGTAATCGCCGCATCGCCTTCTGCTACTACACGATCTCTTAGTAACTCCAGTTTGTGCAACTCAGCCGATGCTTGCGAGTGTTTGTTGCGATACTTATCAATAGCAGCTTGCAGAGGCTCAATGTCAATCTGTCTCATGACCTTGCCAATGTATTGCAGTTGACGACGTTTCGCTTCATTTTTAAAGCGTTGCGCGTCTTTAATTGCGTCAGCAAGATCTTCGGGCAATGGAAATTTATCCAGTACAGCGGGTTTTAGTTCAACAAGCTCTTCGCCAAGCTTTTGCAGGGCTTCCATATCTTGTTTCATTTCGGTTTTACTAACCCAAATGATCTCTTCTTCTTCTTCCCAAGGGGCTTTCTGGTTTTTTCTGGCCATAATCTGCTCTTAGTTGCTTAATTCTTAGTGCGTATTTCGCATAATATCGGTTATTTTAACAAACAAATTGGGGTGAATGCGAAAAGCTTGTTATTCTAACCTGAATTACCTGCCAATAATTGATTTAACTATGGACGCTAGACAACAAATTGCCCAACAAAAAGTAGAATTAGAACATGCGGTCGCAAAAGCGCTAAGTTTGGCTTCGGCTCAAGCTGATGGTGCTGAGGTTGCGATCAATAAATCTACCGGTCTCAGCGTATCTACTCGCATGTGTGAAGTGGAAAACGTGGAGTTCAATAGTGATGGTGCTTTAGGGATCACGGTATACAGAGGTCAAAAAAAGGGAAGTGCATCCACGTCTGATCTTAGTGAAAAAGCCATCGCCCAAACCGTTGCTGCGGCCTTAGATATCGCCAAGTATACTTCTGAAGATCCTTGTGCAGGTCCTGCTCCTGCAGAGTTGATGGTTAAAGAGGTGCAAGATCTCGACTTATTCCACCCTTATGAACCTAACCCTGATCATATCGCCCAAATAGCTATTGAAGCGGAACAAGCGGCTCTGGCCTACAGTGACGACATCAAACAAAGTGATGGTGCGAGTTATGATACCCACTTTGGTATTCGAGTTTACGGTAACTCCCACGGCGTATTAGCCAGTTACCCATCCAGTCGTCATAGTGTCAGTTGTTGTGTGATTGGCGCTGGTAAAAATGGGGATATGGAGCGTGATTACAGTTATAGCGTTTCCCGTAGAGCCGAAGACCTATGGTCTGCCAAAGAGGTGGGTTTAAAAGCCGCTCAGCGCACGATTCAACGTTTAGATGCTCAGCGCATTGCCACAGGCCAATACCCGATAATGTTTGCGGCGGAAGTGGCGACAGGTTTAATGGGGCACCTTGTTGGAGCAATTAGTGGTGGCAGTCTTTATCGCAAATCGTCTTTTCTCTTAGACCACCTTGGCAAACAAATTTTGCCTGATTGGTTTAACGTTAATGAAAAACCGCACCTATTAAGAGGCTTAGCATCCACACCGTTTGATAGTGAAGGGGTGGCAACGCAAGATCATGAAATTATCAGCGATGGTAAATTAGCGACTTATCTGCTCACCAGTTATTCGGCGCGTAAACTTGGCATGACCACAACAGGACACGCGGGTGGTATTCATAATTGGTTTGTACAGTCGACAGGTCAAGACTACCAAAGCATGTTGAAGGAGCTCGGTACGGGCTTCTTGGTTACTGAATTAATGGGGCAAGGCGTCAATGGTGTCACGGGGGATTACTCTCGTGGTGCAGCCGGTTTCTGGGTGGAAAATGGCGTGATTCAATACCCAGTGTCGGAAGTGACCATTGCGGGTAACCTAAAAGAGATGTTCCAGAAAATAGTGGCCGTGGGCAGTGATGTGGAAACTCGCTCGCAAATTCAAACGGGCTCTATGGTTATTGAGTCAATGAAAGTGGCAGGGGTGTAGAGCTTGCTCTTTTAAAAAGTCGCCATACAAAAAAACGAGCCAATGGCTCGTTTTTTTATGTGTTTTTTTTACAACAAGAAGACGGTCGCCAGTCCCAAAAATACCGACAGGCCGATAACATCGGTAATTGTGGTGAGAGCCATGCCTCCGGCAAGGGCGGGGTCAATTTTCATTTTCTTCAACACCACAGGCACGATAACTCCAGCTACACCGGCCACAAAGAGGTTGGTGAGCATCGCTCCAGAGATAATAAACCCGAGCATCCAATCGTGTTTCCAAAACACCACAATAGCGCCAATAATCAGTGCCCATAATATGCCATTGAGGAAACCAATAGCGGCTTCCTTCATGAGCAGTTCTTTACGGTTACTGTCACCAATATGCCCTAAAGCAAGGCCTCGAATTACCAGTGCCACGGTTTGGTTGCCAGCCACACCGCCCATCGACGGTACTATGGTCATCAATACTGCGATAGCGGCCATTTGTTCGAGAGTGGCTTCAAACATATTGGAAACCGATGCGGCCGCTAAAGCAGCTAATACGTTAGCCCCTAACCATACGCTACGACGACGCGCCGATTTAACGACCGGAGCGAAGGTATCTTCATCGTCGTCAAGGCCGGCCATACTCATCATAGAGTGCTCCGCATCTTCACGAATAATATCCACCACATCATCAATGGTAATACGACCAACTAGGTGTTGATTTTCATCGACTACAGGAGCCGATACCCAGTTTCGACGCTCAAATAAGCTGGCGACATCGGTATCACTGAGTTCTACAGATATGGCTTCATCAGCATCATCCATAACATCAATAACCGGTACATCAGGTTGAGTGGTGAGTAGAGTGGTGAGGGAGAGGTGGCCGATTAATCGATCATCACTATCAATAACGTATAGCGCATCGGTGGTTTCTGGGAGTTCCCCTTTCATTCGCATATAACGAAGCACCACATCAATATCAACATCACCACGAATGGTGGTAACGTCGGTATTCATAATTCCGCCAGCAGTATCTTCAGGGTAGGAAAGGGCGGTTTCTACCCGCAGCCTGTCGGCGGCGTCCATCTGACCTAATACTTGTTGCGAAACATCGTCAGGCAAACTACGAAGTACGTAAGCAACATCATCGGTATCCATGCCTTCGGTGGCTTCAGCCAGTTTACCCGGGGCCATTTTGGAGACGAGGTTATCTTTAACGTCTTCGCTTAACTCATCAAGAATATCACCATAATCTTCAGGGTCGGTGAGTTGCCAAAGCACTTCACGACTTTTACGGGGTGAGGCTTCTAAGAGGTGAGCAATATCCTCAGGCTCCATGCTTTGCAATTGACGTCGAACAAAGACAAAGCGGCCATTGTCCAGTGCGTCACTAACTTCTTGAAGCGTTTGGTGGGCTTGATCAAACTCGATCTGTTCCGCCATTATTTGCCTCCGTTAGATGTGTTCACTGAAAAAGATATAAAGGATATTAGCTTATTTTATGGTGAGGGTTAATAAGTTATTGAAGCTCAAACTAATATTTCCTTTTAGGGACAAGGAAATTATTCACTTTCGTCAAATTTTTCTTCAATTAGCGCACAAATGGCCTTGAGCGCTTGTGGGGCTTGCTTGCCATCAGCGGTTACAGTGACGTATTCCCCTTGTGCGGATTCCAACATAAGTAGCGCCATAACACTGTCGGCATTGGCACTGTTGTCTTCGTTTTGTAAGGTGACGTTAGCATCGAAACTCTGTGCTAGTTGCACCAGTTTCATGGCTGCCCGAGCATGTAATCCGAGTTTATTGACGATGAGTAAGGTACGAGATTCAATCACTTTGTTTCTCTAATTGATTGTGACGAATAAGCACTCGCTGACCTTGTTTTAGAAAGTACTCGCCAATTTGTTGGGTGAGAAATACCGAACGGTGTTTGCCGCCAGTACAACCAATAGCAACAGTGAGATAGCTGCGATTGTTCTTTTCTAAAGAGGGGAGCCAACGCTCGATAAAAGCTTGGATTTGCTCTTTAAGTTCAACCACATCCTCGAAGCCGTAGAGGTAGTCTTTAATCGGTTTATCAAGCCCGGTAAGTGCTCTAAGTTGTGGCTCCCAATGAGGATTTGGTAAAAATCGCACATCGAAAACATAGTCCACATCAGCAGGTAAACCGTGTTTAAAGCCAAAGGATTGAAAGACCATCACCAACTCTTGACCATCGCGACCTAAAATACGTTTGCGTACTAATTCGCTCAGCTCATGGAGAGACAGTCTACTGCTATCAATCACCAAATCCGCCTGCTCTTTCAAGGATGAAAGCATCTGCTTTTCTTCGACAATGGCTTGTTGTAATGAGCGAGAGTCTTCCAGTAAAGAGAGTGGGTGAATACGCCGTGTTTCACTATAGCGCTTAATTAAACACTCTTGACTGGCTTCGAGATACAGCACGGTAACTTGAATGCTATCATCTAAGGTTGTAAGCACTGCCGCCACTTGGCTTGGGTTATGTGGTAAGTTTCGAATGTCGATACTTACCGCAACCTTGGTTTGTTGTGGGCTGAGGCCATCCACAAAAGCGCTTAATAGGTTGACGGGCAGATTATCGACACAGTAGTAGCCAATATCTTCAAGAGCGCGTAAGGCGACACTTTTCCCACCACCAGAGTTACCACTGACAACAACAAGTTGATGCGCACTGAACATGTTACGATCCTTTTGGACACTCAATAGTTTCAGCTATCATGATCTGAAAAAGTTCTTCGTCGGATTTAGCGTGACGAAGCTGTTTAAGTACTTTTTTGTCATTTAATCGCTCTGCCATGCAAGACAGCGTTTGTAGGTGCTCTTTGCATTGGTTTTCTGGAACGAGTAAAGCAAATAATAGATCCACTGGGCGGTTGTCTATGGCATCAAACTCAATGGGTTCATCACACTGTAAGAGCACCGCAATAGCTTGATCGGAGTCGCTCATGCGGGCATGAGGAATTGCAATGCCGTTACCAATGCCTGTGCTGCCTAGTTTTTCTCTTCCTAGCATGCACTCAAACAGAGCCGTTGAATCATGGCCGGTATGAGTTGCCGCAATTTGACTGATAAGTTCTAGGGCGCGTTTCTTACTAGTACAATGGACTGCACTTTTGGTGCAGTCCAAAGACAATACTTGATTAATTTGCATAGTTAGTGACTACTTAGCTTCTCTTTGTGCTTAGTCAATTGGCGAACAAGTTTATCTACTAGTGCGTCAATTGCAGCATACATGTTGTCTTCTTCAGCGGTAGCGTGAATGTCGCCTTGGCTAACGTGCAAGGTTGCCTCTGCAATGTGATTCACTTTTTCCAGTTTCAAGATGACCTGTACATTCGTTATGTTTTCGAAGAAGCGCTCTAGCTTTTGAAATTTGCTATTAACATATTCTTGTAGTGAGTCGGTCAGTTCTACGTGGTGGCCTGTGATGTTGATTTGCATAAGCGTTCCTTCTAATGATGCCTAAATTAGGCGTTTTCGCTGACTAGAGGGTGCAATACCTAATGATTCTCGGTATTTAGCAACGGTGCGTCTTGCAACCTTCACCTCTTGTTCAGCAAGTAGGGTGGCAATTTTATTATCACTCAATGGCTTCGCTATGTTCTCTTCGGCTACCAGCTTTTTAATTAAAGCGCGGATAGCGGTAGAGGACTTATCTTCACCATCATCATTACTTACGTGACTTGAGAAAAAATATTTTAGTTCAAAAATCCCGCGTGGGGTGTGCATATATTTCTGAGTTGTGACCCGTGATATCGTCGATTCGTGCATATCAATAGCCAGTGCGACATCATTCAAAATCATCGGTTGCATGGCTTCTTCTCCTTGCTCAAAAAAAGCTTGTTGAGTTTCGACAATACAACGGGCTACTTTAAGTAAGGTATCACTGCGACTTTCAAGGCTCTTAATTAACCATTTTGCTTCTTGAAGCTGATCTTTTATATATTGGCTATCGTTACTGTTTGCCCCTGTTATAGTGGCGTAATGTTGGTTCACCTCAAGTTTTGGTGTGCTGGTGTTATTGAGAAAAACACTCCACTTACCATTCACTTTAATCACGTTCACATCAGGTAAAATATACTCGATGTTGCTTTCACCAATTTGGCTTCCCGGCCTAGGGTCGAGTTGCTGAATAAGCTGTAAAACTTCAATTAAATCGCTTTCTTTTAGCTTAGTTTCTTTAACGATTATTTTGTAGTCTCGATTAGCTAATTGATCGATATAGTTTTTTAGGATTTCACAGGCTTGGTGTTTGCGAGGGGTGTCATCAGGCAGAGCATCGAGCTGTAATAAGAGGCACTCTTGTAAATTTCGAGAGCCCACACCCAAAGGTTCAAACTGCTGTATTCGCTTGAGTACGGCTATGGTTTCATCCTCTTCCACATCAGAAAGGGAGAGGCTAGCAGTAATGTCTTGGGTGGAAAGAGAGAGAAAACCTTGTTCGTCAATGGCATCAATAATGGCCATCGCAATCGCATGGTCGGTCTCGGAAAATGGGGTTAATTCTAGTTGCCAAAGTAAGTGGTCGTAGAGGCTAGTTTGCGTTTCCCCTTGATAAATAGGCAGTTCATCATCGGCTTTTACGCCGGTATTGCCGCTATTTGAGCTATACACATCTTCCCAAGAAGTATCCATAGCCAGATCGTCACTAATGGCATTGTTCGCCATTAGATCGGCACTGTCTTGAGCACTGGGTTCTGAGGTGGTATCCGTTGAGGTGTCATTGGCCGACTCCGCTTTATTCTCCGCTTGCTCATGATCTTCTGAATGTGCGTGCTCATCCGCTACTTGCAGTAGTGGATTAGAGTCTAACGCTTCTTGAATCTCTTGTTGAAGCTCAAGGCTAGACAGCTGCAGCAGTCGAATGGCTTGCTGCAGTTGTGGGGTCATAGCGAGTTGCTGACCAAATTTAAGTTGTAATGCCGCTTTCATGATAATGAGTAGCCCATAGCGAACCGTCTACAAACGGAATTGTTCACCGAGATAAACTTTCTTGACTTGCTCGTTGCTTAGGACTTGCTCAGGGGTTCCTTCTGCTATTAGGTGTCCTTGGCTTACAATGTATGCACGTTCACATACGTCTAGAGTTTCGCGCACGTTGTGATCGGTAATAAGCACACCTAAACCACGATCTCTTAAATGTTCAATAATCTTTTTAATGTCGATAACCGAGATGGGGTCAACCCCAGCAAAGGGTTCATCAAGCAAAATAAACTGCGGGTTAGCCGCTAGCGCTCGTGCGATTTCGACACGGCGACGTTCACCACCAGACAGAGCCATACCATTACTTTTACGAATATGTTGAATGTTAAATTCATCCAATAACTCTTCGAGTTTTTCATCCCGTTCTTGCTTGGATATCTCATTACGGGTTTGCAGTACCGCGTAAATATTATCTTCTACGGACAGTTTACGAAAGATGGAGGCTTCTTGAGGTAGATAACCAATCCCCATTCGCGAACGACTGTGCATAGGCAGAATGCTAATATCCTGCTCATCAATAAGGATTCGACCTTCGTCGCGAGCCACTAGACCAACAATCATGTAAAACGAGGTCGTTTTACCCGCTCCGTTAGGCCCTAGCAAGCCAACAATTTGTCCAGACTGCACTTGCAGGCTCACGTCTGCAACGACTTTACGGTTCTTGTAGCTTTTTGCTAGGTGTTCAGCTTTAAGTATTGCCATTGGTTGACTATTTCTTCTCTTTAGGCTGTTTAGGTTGCGGTTGCAATACCGTTGAGACTCGAGTTCCAGCACCACCTTCTGCAATCATTCGCTCGGTGGTGATGTGGTATTTAATGCGCTCGCCTTTGATGGTGCTGTCATCTTGCGCCAACATCGCTTGTTTGACCATAGTCAATTGATCTTGGTTCATGTTGTAATACAGCTCTCTAGCGTGGCCGTGAATGGTTTTTCCATCATCGGTTTTTTGTGAGAACGTCGCTAGAGTACCGTAGGCTTCAATTTCTTTGATGGCACCCGTTTTGGGATTGCGATAAACAATCACTTTGTCGCCGGCAACATTAATGCTGCCTTGGCGCATTTTTACATCACCAATAAAGGTCACTTTGTTGCTTTTCATATCGAGTTGCTGACTGTCAGAGTCAATATAGACCGGTTGCTCTGAGTCTGTTGATAGCGCGTAAGCGACAGGTGACAGCAGTATTCCGATTAAAAGACTAAGGCTTAGCTTTTTCATAGATCCCTTGTACACTATTGAATAACTCGGCTTCATTTTTATCTAAATTACCTTGCATAGCTTGGCCAATATTAACAAACTGTGGCCCTTTCAAAGTAACCTGATCATTAGAATTAAAGTCCTTGGTGTCCAGTTCAATAGTCATTTTATCTGTGGTTAATGTTTTGAAGCTGGCGTCGGGCTGTAAATTGGTTGCAATAACATTACCCTTTAACGTCAGGTGCTGATTTTTATCTAAAATAGCGTGGTCAGAGACGACTTGCCACTCTTCGATTGTTCCCTCACGATACACATACATTACGATGTTATCAAATAAGGTATCACCGCTCTCAGCATAATGCTCAAGCTTTTCCGAGGTGATTTTGTAGTTACGAATACCTTTTAGGTCATAGTTGGTGTTAGTAACAAATCGCCCAGTAAACATCGGCAACTCTTTGTTAGGCTGAACCTGAATAACCTGCTGCTCTTGATTCGTCAGTAGATAATAGCCGGATAGACAGATCACTCCGACTAAAACTATCTGAAAAATGCGAGAACCCGTCATATACTCAGACCTTTGTGTTGCTCAAGTTCACCACGGGCTTGCAGAATAAGGTCACACACCTCACGTACCGCGCCGTGCCCACCTTTTATAGTAGTGACATAATTGGCCCTTTGCACAAGTAATGGGTGTCCATCATTCACACAAACTTTGAGTGCAACTTTATCCATTACAGGCCAGTCAATGAGGTCATCACCAATATAGGCAGTGTGTTCGGGTTTTATCGCCAGCTTTTGCACGATATCTTCATAGGCTGTGATTTTGTTATCTTGGCCTTGGTAAATAAGCGTTACACCCAGCGCACGCATACGGTTTTCTACGATTTGCGATTTGCGGCCAGTGACGATAGCAATTTCAATGCCTGCATTCATTAGCGATTTCACCCCATAGCCATCTCGGGTGTGAAAGGTTTTTAGTTCTTCGCCATTGTTACCCATGTACACCAATCCGTCGGAAAAGACGCCATCGACATCACAGATAAGCAGTTTAATTCCCTTAGCGATAGCAAACGTCGCTTTAGGAACTGGGCCATATAAAGAGTCAACCATATCAGTCATAAATTACATTACCCCAGCTTTAAGAAGGTCGTGCATATTCAGTGCCCCAACCAGTTTATTATCTTCGCATAGCAATAGAGCGGTAATACTGCGCTCTTGCATCATATTTAGTCCTTCCACAGCAAGTAAGGACGGTGACGCGTGACGCGGGTTTTTCGACATGACATCGCCAATGGGAGTGCCATGAATATCAATGCGCTTGTCTAGTAAGCGTCTTAAATCACCATCGGTAAAGATACCGAGTACTTCGTCTTGCTCATTGACAACGGCCGTCATGCCTAAGCCTTTCTCACTGATTTCGATAAGGGCATCTTTAATCAGAGCATCTGCTGTCACTTTAGGCACCTCAGCGCCAGTGTGCATAATGTTTTCTAATTTTAGTAACAGTTTACGCCCTAATGCGCCTCCTGGGTGAGATAAAGCAAAATCTTCTGCGGTAAAGCCTCTAGCTTCCATTAAGGCCATCGCTAGCGCATCCCCCATCACCAAGGTCGCAGTGGTGCTGCTAGTTGGTGCAAGTTCAATAGGGCAGGCCTCTTGAGGTACAGCAATACATAAATGAATATCAGCCAGTTTTGCCATGGTTGAGTTTGGCTTGCCGGTCATGCTGATAATTTGAATGTTGCGGCGTTTCAAAACAGGGAATAGAGAAACGATTTCTGAAGACTCACCAGAGTTGGAGATAGCGAGCACGATATCCCCCTCAGCGATCATGCCAAGATCACCGTGCGCCGCTTCACCTGGATGAACAAAAAAGGCAGAAGTGCCGGTACTGGCAAGGGTGGCCGCAATTTTATTGCCAATGTGCCCCGACTTGCCCATACCCATTACCGCAACTTTACCTTGAGTATTGTTAAGTATGGCATCACAGGCGCGATTAAAATCAGCATTAAAATACTGAGACAGCTGAGTTAGTCCAGCAATTTCGGTATCTAGAACAGCTTGTGCGGCTTTTTGATAATCAAAAACTAATGTCATTAGAGAGTCCTATGCGGCCATATTGATAAACAGATAACCTTGGTAAACAACAAACAGAGTAAAGAGGATGCCCCCTTCAAGGCGTGTAATACAGCGAGATTTACCTAAGGCCATCACCACCAGTAAAACGGATACGCCCAGCATGACCCAAAAATCTCGGTTCATTGCGTTTTCGTTTAAAAATGAAGGGTTTAATAAGCCGGGGATGCCCATTACTGCGAGTATGTTAAATACATTTGAGCCAATGATATTACCCACAGCCATATCATCTTCCCCTTTCATTACCCCAGCTAACGATGCGGCCAGTTCTGGCAAACTGGTGCCAATAGCGATAATGGTTAAACCGATCACCAGATCGCTCATACCAAAATACTTAGCAATGAAAACGGCGTTGTTCACCAATAGGTTGGCCGAGATAGGCAGTACGATCAATCCTACCACTACCCAAAATGCCGCTTTTTTATTATCGACGCCATCGGGTACTTCTGATTCTTGCTCGCGCACCATAGCGTCGCCCTTGAGCTTCTCTTTGCGCGAAATTTGTAACATAGCGAGAATGAACACAACAAATAAAGTCACCAGCAATACGCCTTCCATAAAGCCTAGGAAGTTGTTCCACATAATCGCACCAGCGAGTAGGGTAACACCTATCATTATGGGTAATTCTCGGCGTAAAACTCCAGAGCTGACTAACAGCGGTTTTACCAGCGCGGTAATCCCTAAAATAAGAGCGATATTAGCAATGTTAGAACCCAGTACGTTGCCAACGGCCGTATCTGTTCTACCATCTAATGCGGCGGTTGCTGAGACCATCATTTCAGGAGCTGAAGAGCCCATGGCTAGAATAGTCATACCGATCACAAGTGGCGAGATGCCAAAGTTTTTTGCCAATGCTGCTGAGCCGAATACAAGTCTATCGGCACTCCAAACTAGCATGAGTAAACCGACGACAAGAAGACAAATCGCTACGATCATTATGTGCTCTTTATTAATTAGTGCGAGTTAAACACTGATTTTGACGTTAAGCTGTCAAAAAGGGAAGATTTTAGACAAATTATTTACACATAGGTCCAATAAAATTCCTATGATTAACTCGACCAACTCACTGATTTATTCAACCTTTTTGATATTCAGTAGCAATGAGGCCGTAGCAAGGAGTGTTGATGTCCGAAAATAAAAACAAATTTACCTTGAACAATGTGACCTTTTGCCGTGGTTCAAGAGTCGTATTTGACCAGATAAACCTGACCATACCCGAGGGAAAAATCACCGCGATTATGGGGCCGTCAGGGATAGGTAAAACCACACTGCTAAAATTGATCGGTGGGCAGATTCAACCGGACAGTGGTGAGATTTGGTTTGAGCAGCATAATATCCCGGCTCTTAGCCGTAATGAGCTGTATAAAATACGCAAAAAAATGAGCATGTTATTTCAATCGGGCGCTCTATTTACCGATTTAAGCGTATTTGATAATGTCGCGTTTCCGATTCGAGAGCATACTCAACTCTCTGAAGCTATGATTCGCACCATAGTGCTGTTAAAACTGGAAGCGGTAGGACTGCGAGGCGCAGCAGATTTAATGCCCAGTGAATTGTCTGGAGGTATGACTCGTCGTGTAGCCTTAGCTCGAGCCATCGCTTTAGATCCTGAAGTGGTGATGTACGATGAGCCGTTTGTTGGACAAGATCCCATTACTATGGGCGTGCTAGTGGAGCTGATTAAAAAATTAAATCAAGCCCTTGGCGTGACCTCGATAGTTGTGTCACACGATGTGCCAGAGGTGATGAGTATTGCCGATTATGTTTACTTGGTCGCCGAGAAAAAGGTGATTGCCAGCGGCACACCAAGAGAAATAGAGCAAAGCCAAGACCCAAGAGTACAACAATTTTTAAAAGGGCACGCTGACGGTGCGGTACCGTTTTCGTTTCCTTCGTCATCACTAGAAAAGGATTTATTTCAATCATGATATCTAGGGTTATCAGTAAGGTGGCTGATGTTGGAACGTCAGCAATCAAACTTAGTCGCTCTGTAGGGCGCGCAACCTTTATGATGTGTGGTGCCTTGTTGAGTAAACCTCAGCCCTTAAAAAGCTTCCCCTTACTGGTGAAGCAGCTCTACTCAGTAGGCGCACAATCACTGCTTATTACCTTAGTGTCGGGGTTATTTATCGGCATGGTGCTAAGTTTACAAGGCTACGTAGTGCTGGTGGACTACGGCGCAGAGGGCAGCTTAGGGCAAATGGTGGCTCTATCACTGTTGCGAGAGTTGGGGCCTGTGGTTACCGCTTTGTTGTTTGCCGGTCGCGCGGGCTCGGCATTAACGGCAGAAATAGGTTTAATGAAAGCTACTGAGCAGTTATCGAGCTTAGAAATGATGGCGGTGGACCCGTTAAAGCGCATTATTAACCCTAGATTCTGGGCTGGGGTCATATCCATGCCACTACTGACCATGATATTTATTGCCGTCGGCATTTTAGGTGGACACTTAGTGGGAGTTGACTGGAAAGGCATTGATCAAGGCAGTTTCTGGTCGGCAATGCAATCTTCAGTTGAATTAGGTAGAGATATTGGAAATAGCTTAATTAAATCGCTCGTGTTTGCTGTTGTTATCGTTTGGATAGCTTTATTTAATGGTTATGATGCTATCCCAACCTCTGAAGGCATCAGCCAAGCAACGACACGTACAGTCGTGCATTCTTCTCTAGCCGTATTAGGGTTAGATTTCGTTTTAACCGCATTGATGTTTGGAAATTAATTATGAATCAATCAAGGAAGTTAGAATTGTGGGTGGGCAGCTTTATCCTTTTAGGCATTATCGCCGCATTGTTTATGGTATTTAAAGTAGCCGATGTTAAGTCGCTAGGAAGCCAAGATAGTTATAAACTTACAGCGTATTTCGATAATATCGGTAGCCTTAAAGTGCGCTCTCCAGTCAAAGTGGGTGGCGTCGTGGTAGGGCGAGTGGCAGATATCACTTTAGATACAGAATATTTTACGCCAGTAGTTACCCTTACCATTGAAGAGCGTTACGGGCATTTCCCTGATACTTCAAGTGCTCATATTTTGACTTCGGGCCTTATTGGCGAGCAATACGTGAGTCTAATTCCAGGGTTTGTTGACGATGATGTGGAAATGCTAAAAGATGGCGATCAAATAGAAGACACGAAATCCGCATTAGTGTTAGAAGATTTGATTGGGCAATTTATGTATAGCGTAGGTGATAGTTCAGGAAAATAATCATGAAAATTATCAGTAGATTTATCGTATTAGTATTAGCGTTCTCTTCAGCCATTGCTTGGGGAAACACCATAGATAAAACCAAGCCTTATGAAATGATGGAGTTTGTTGGTGGTAACACCTTTGCTCGACTTAAAGCCGAACAGACTCAATTAAGAGCCTCCCCTGATGAGCTAAAAGTGGTGGTGGAAGAAGAGTTGATGCCCTACGTTAATGACCGCTATGCGGGCTTAAAAGTTCTGGGTAATTATTTAAGAAAAGCCGATAAAGCAGAAGTAAAAGAGTTTCTGGTGGCATTTCGTGCTTATTTAGTGACAGCGTACGCGCAGGTACTGACTCAATATAAAGATCAAGATATACAGTACACAGCACCGCGTCCTATTCGTGACGATCAGCGCATTGTCGCTATTCCAGTAAAAATTATTGACGGTAATAGACCGCCAATTAATTTAGAATTTAAATGGCGTAAAGATAAAAAAACCAATCAATGGCAAGCCTTTGACATGGTTGCAGAAGGTGTCAGCTTATTAACGAGCAAACAATCAGAGTGGGGCAGTCAAATTCGTACCGAAGGTCTGCCGGCGGTGACTAAAAAATTACAGCGCCTATCGCAAACTCCGATTCATTATGATGCAGCTAAAAAATGATCAGTCAAACGGCTTGGAACATAATTGATGACCAGCATGTCCAGTTAAGTGGCGTGCTGAATCGCAATACTATTCCACAACTGTGGAAACAAATATCGCACTGGCAACCTAAAGCAGAACAAGTGGAAATCAGTTTTGCAGAGGTAAAAACTCCAGATTCTGCTGCAATGGCTCTGATTCTGCACACAATTGAACATGCAAAAAATTGTCACTGCCATATAATGTTGCGATCTGTACCAAATAAACTGCTTACATTATTTGAAGTAAGTAATGCCATGCCATTATTGGCGGGGCATATAGAAATCGAAATTGAGGATAAAAGTGGATAGTACACAAGTAAAGAAGTTGCTCGATGATGCGTTGCAGCTAGCAGAAATTCATGTAAAAGGTGAAGGCAGTCATTATGAAGTCATTGCTGTTGATGAATCTTTTGCAGGCATGAGCCGAGTTAAAAAGCAGCAACTCATCTACGCTCCTTTAGTGGAGTACATACAACGTAATGATATTCACGCCTTATCAATTAAAGCTTTTACTCCTGATGAGTGGCAGCGTGATAAAAAACTAATGTCGCTTTAAGGAAGTACCATGGAAAAGTTTCGAGTAACAGGCTCTTCAGCTCCCCTAAGTGGAGAGGTTTTGATTTCTGGGGCTAAAAATGCCGCCCTACCTATTTTATTTTCAGCCATCTTGGCCGAAGAGCCATTAGTGCTACACAACGTGCCTAAATTGCGTGACATCGACACCAGCATGGCCTTGCTACAACAGTTAGGTGCTAAAGCATCACGAGACGGTGATAGCACGACGCTAAATATAGACCCATCAAACATTAATGAGTTTTGCGCTCCGTATGACCTAGTAAAAACCATGCGCGCTTCTATTTGGGCACTAGGTCCATTAGTAGCAAGATTTGGTGAAGGTCAAGTGAGCTTGCCAGGTGGCTGTGCCATCGGTGCTCGCCCAGTGGATCTGCATATTCAAGGTCTTGAGCAACTTGGCGCGCAAATCGTTCTTGAAGACGGCTACGTGAAAGCTAAAGTAGACGGTCGTCTTACCGGCGCACATATCGTAATGGATAAAGTCAGCGTAGGGGCAACGATTACCGTAATGAGCGCGGCAACCCTAGCAAAAGGTATCACTCGATTAGACAACGCAGCACGCGAACCTGAAATTGTCGATACCGCCAACTTCCTGATTGCGCTTGGGGCAAAAATCAGCGGCGCGGGCACAGACACCATCACCATTGAAGGTGTTGAGCGTCTAGGTGGCGGCGAGCATACAGTTGTTCCTGATCGCATCGAAACCGGCACTTTCTTAGTAGCCGCTGCAGTTTCTGGCGGTAAAGTGGTTTGTCGTAATACTCGAGCGCACCTACTTGAAGCCGTATTGGCTAAGCTTGAAGAAGCGGGCGCTAAAGTGGAAACGGGCGAAGATTGGATCTCGGTAGATATGACAGGTCGTGAGCTAAAAGCCATTACCATTCGTACCGCGCCACACCCAGGCTTCCCAACGGATATGCAGGCACAATTTACCTTGCTGAATATGATGGCTAAAGGCGGCGGTGTTATCACAGAAACCATCTTTGAAAATCGTTTCATGCACGTTCCTGAACTGCAACGCATGGGCGCAAAAGCAGAAATAGAAGGGCACACAGTGATTTGTGGTGATAGCGAAGGCTTGAGCGGAACTCAAGTTATGGCAACGGATTTACGTGCTTCAGCAAGTCTTGTGATTGCAGGTTGTATCGCTAAAGGGGAAACCATAGTTGATCGTATTTACCATATTGATCGTGGCTACGACAGAATTGAGCATAAACTGAGTTTGTTAGGTGCCAATATTGAACGCTTTCGTGGTTAATTAGCAAAATTTAGCTCACTATTAGGCCGAAACCGTGTGGTTTCGGCTTTTTTATTTGGTAAACTGATCGCCAACGATTTGCTGTTATTCATCGTTCTTTTGAGCAACAATATGCACTTGGCTTGCGCCCTACTACCAGTCACCATCCGTGACGGTATAAGTTTAACGCTAGGTTTCGTACCAACCTAAACACATTTAGGATAATAGCCTCAAGATTTTATAATGTTGGGGATGACAATTAAACGGCGAAGAATATCGCTAGGAATTAGATAATGATTGCTTTACTGCGCATTTTTTTGGTATTTGTTTTTGCTATATTGATGTTTGTCTTTGGCTGTGGCTACTGCCTATTTAGCCCAAGAAACCCAAAACACGTCTTTACCTTTGGTCGCTACTTTGGCGCTATGCACCGCGTATTTGGTATTAAGTTAGAACTGCGCATGCCGCAAGATGCCTACAAGCGCGGTCAAGCAACCTATATCGCCAACCACCAAAACACTTGGGACTTATTCACAGTGTCATCTGCGGTAACACCGAATGTGGTGACCGTCGGTAAGAAAAGCCTGTTGTGGATACCTTTGTTTGGCCAACTGTATTGGGTCACAGGTAATATTCTGATCGACCGTGCTAACCGTTCAAAGGCGAAAGGCACCATAGATCAGGTTGTTGATAAGATGAAGCAAACGCGCTTATCTGTATGGATGTTCCCTGAAGGTACACGCTCTCGCGGTCGTGGCTTACTGCCGTTTAAGACCGGTGCTTTTCACACTGCAATTGGTGCAGAAACCCCAGTCGTTCCTATTGTGTGCAGTACCACACAAGATAAAGTGAAGTTGAACCGCTGGAATAACGGCCATGTCATTATTGAGATGTTGCCAGCGGTTGATACAACACAGTACAGCAAGGCTGATGTGCGCAAATTAGCGGAAGTATGTCGCAATCAAATGGCAGAAAAGCTAAAACAACTGGATGAAGAAGTGGACGCTAGAAACGCAGCCGACGGTGTAAAAAACACGCCAGCCACTGGAAGTTAGCTAGGGATAGAAAGCCTAATCTATACATTAAAAAAGGGAGCGTAAGCTCCCTTTTTGCTACCTATAATACCAATCACACGAAGTAAGTGGTCAGAAATAGCGCAGGAAAAATGCTCGAAAACAAGGCAGAATCTTTCGATAAGTAGTTATTCTACAATCAAAAATTCTAACGCAGTTATCGAGTGTTTTAACAAGCTAGAATGACCAGTTATTGAGTACGATTGGTATAACATAGGCTTATTTACGAACCGCAATCGCTTCGATTTCAATACCAACATCTTTAGGTAGGCGAGCTACTTCTACACATGAGCGTGCAGGGTAGTTAGCAACGTTATGCGCATCAAAGAATTTGCCGTAAACTTCGTTAACGGTTCCAAAATCATTCAAGTCTTTGACAAATACTGTCATTTTAACAATATCAGCAACGGTTAAACCTGAAGCTTCAACGACGGCTTTCACGTTTTCTAGTGATTGCTGAGCCTGCTCTGCGATGTCTTCTGATACTTCGCCAGTTTTTGGATTTACTGGGATTTGTCCCGATGTCATTACCATGCTACCGAGATCTACACCTTGAATGTAAGGACCGATTGCTGCAGGAGCGTTGTCAGTGTGAAGTACTTTGGTCATTGTTTTATTTTCTCATTTCTAGTGTATTTATTGATTTCTATTTATAACTCAGTGACGACTTCTCGTGAATAAACTTTTTCACAGTATTTGCACTTTAACCGAATATTCTCTTTCTTTGTGATCACATTAAAATGGCTTTCTACAGGTTCGCCATGGGTAATGCAATTGCTGTTAGGGCAAGCGAAAACACCCGTTACTGTGCTAGGCAGTTCAAGCTCCAGTTTTTTCACGACACTGTAATCTTCAATTTGATTCACCGTGGCGTAAGGCGCGTACAAAGCCAATTTATTAGCTTGTTCTTTGGTAATGAACACATTTTCAATTTTTAGAATGTCCTTGGCCCCAAGAGCCGATGAAGGCAGGTTTAGGCCAATAGTGACGCGTTCATTGGATTTGTGCATAGAAAAAAGTTTAAGCACCTTAACCCCTACGTGTGCAGGAATATGGTCGATAACAGTGCCGTCTTTAATCGCTTCAACTTGTAATTGAGTTTGTTTAGTCATGGTTAAATTCCTCTATTACAGAGTTTGGTTAAGAACAAGAGCAAGTAAGGCCTCACGAGCGTAAACGCCGTTGCCTGCTTGTGTGAAGTAATAAGCATGCGGTGTTTTATCTACATCGACGGTAATTTCATCAACGCGAGGCAGTGGGTGCAATACTTTGAGGTTATCACGCGCTTCGGTAAGCAGTGCAGCGGTTAACACGTAAGCGGATTTAATGTGCGCGTATTCTGATTCATCAAAACGCTCTTTTTGCACTCGGGTCATATACAGAATATCCAGCTCAGGGATCACGCTTTCCATATCGGTATGCAAGCTGTATTGAATGCCTGCTTCGTCGAGTTCTTCACAGATATAATCGGGCATAGCTAAAGCTTCAGGGGCAATAAAGTAAAAACGTACATTATTGAACTTAGCCAGAGCTTGAGTCAGAGAGTGAACCGTGCGGCCGTATTTTAAGTCCCCCACAAACGCAACGTTTAAGTTATCTAAGCGTCCTTGAGTCTCGTAGATAGAGAATAGGTCGAGCAACGTTTGCGTTGGGTGTTGGTTAGAACCGTCACCGGCATTAATTACAGGTACATTATTGGAAAACTCAGAAGCAAGTCGAGCAGCACCTTCTTGAGGGTGACGCATCACAAAAGCATCCACATAGTTTGAAATAACTTGTACTGAATCCGCTAAGGTTTCACCTTTTTTGGCAAGGGAGGTATTACCGGCATTATCAAAGCCTATGACATCGCCACCGACGCGCTGGATCGCCGTTTCAAAAGAGAGGCGTGTGCGTGTGGATGGTTCAAAAAAACAACTGGCAACGACTTTGTTTTTCAACAAGGTTGGCTGAGGGTTTAATTTGAGACTTCCAGCAGTCTGCACAATAAGCTCTAGCTCTTCGCGGTTTAACTCTGGAATGGAGATAATATGCTTGTTGAAAAGCGTATTTTGCATGGTTTTTTCCCCTGATGTACGCACAAAAAAGCCCCCCTATAAAGGGAGGCTACAATCAATTCTGAATAAATAGGAGTCGCTCACAGCCTGCGCTGTGCTTGATGACCACATTGTGAATGCTACGGTGCGGCATACAAACCTCCTATTACTTGGGAGAATTATACGCACTAGTTATGCGAGCGCAAGCGTTTGCGTTACAATTAACTGCCTAAGGTGGCCACCATGATTGCCTTAATGGTGTGCATTCTATTTTCCGCTTCATCAAACACAATTGAGTAGTCAGATTCAAACACTTCGTCGGTCACTTCTAAGCCTTGCATAGCAAATTTTTCAGCGATCTCTTTGCCAACGGTGGTTTGATCATCATGGAACGCCGGCAGACAATGCATGAACTTAACATACGGGTTTTGCGTCGCCTTAATAGTGTCCATGTTCACTTGATAAGGCTTCATAATGGCAATGCGTTCTTCCCAAGCTTCGGCAGGTTCACCCATAGAGACCCAAACATCGGTATACAAAAAGTCACAACCTTTAACCCCAGATGCTACATCTTCGGTTAGAGTGATTGTTGCCCCCGTTGCTTGGGCAATGTCTTGGCACTGCTCAACTAGCTCTTGTTCAGGCCAGTAAGATTTTGGTGCCACTAAGCGGATGTCCATGCCCATTTTTGCAGCGCCAACCATGAGAGAGTTACCCATATTGTTGCGAGCATCCCCTAGGTAGGCAAAACTTACTTGATGTAGGTGCTTACCTCTGGCATGTTCTTGCATCGTTAAGAAGTCCGCTAGAATTTGTGTTGGATGAAACTCATCGGTAAGACCGTTCCACACTGGCACGCCGGCAAAAGCACCGAGCTCTTCGACAATCTCCTGACCAAAGCCACGATATTCAATACCATCATACATACGGCCTAATACGCGAGCGGTATCTTTCATGGATTCTTTATGACCAATTTGAGAACCTGATGGGCCTAAATAAGAAACTTGCGCTCCTTGATCAAACGCAGCAACTTCAAACGCACAACGGGTTCGAGTTGACGATTTTTCAAAGATCAGAGCAATATTTTTTCCTAATAATCGCTTTTGCTCAGTTCCTGCATACTTGGCCTTTTTTAGTTCAGCAGAAAGTTCTAGCAAAAACTGAATGTCTTTTGCAGTAAAATCTAAAAGTTTTAGGAAGTTACGATTTCTTAAGTTGTAGGCCATAGTAGTTCTCTCATTAGATGTTAGAGTGATTTATTGCATAGAAATGCTATTAAATCAAATGCAAATTCATTTTGTTATATGGGGTCCCTTTCTATTGGGCAACTCATACAGCGAGCTCCCCCACGTCCTCGGCCCAATTCATTACCTGGAATAGTCAGTACCTTAATACCCGCATCATCGTATTTTTCATTGGTATAAATGTTACGTTCATAACCAATGACCACTCCCGGTTTCACCGTGAGAACATTGTTGGCATCGTTCCATTGTTCTCGTTCGGCTTCGTAACTATTACCCCCGGTGGTGATGATTTTTAGCGACTGTAAATCTAACGCATCTTGAATGGTATCGACGTAAGAGCGGGCTTGAGTTGCTTGAATACCCCCCGTTGCGGTGGGCTTGAGAACCCAAGTTTCTACCTTGGTATTAATTACCTCAGGATAAATAGAAAAAGTGTCAATATCCAGTTGTGTCATCACAGTATCTAAATGCATACAAGAGCGAGTCTTAGGCAGTTTTAGCGCAATCACTTGTGTAGCTTGGCCGCTATTGAATAGGCCCTGAGCTAAGTTTTCCACTCCTTGCGCTGTGGTGCGCTCTGACAGTCCTACTAATACCGTGCCACGACCAATGACCAATACATCGCCCCCTTCAATATTGGTGTTGTCATAGTGGGCGTTGTGATTGCCTAAGTAATTGCTAAAAGGTTGATTGGCGAAAGTAGGGTGCCAGCGGTAAATGGCACGCAGGTGGTTGGTTTCCCTTTTTCTGGCCGCTTTCATCATAGGGTTAAGAGAGACACCCCCATAAATCCAACACGAGGTATCTCGGGTAAAGAGGTGGTTAGGTAAAGGCTCAATGACAAAATCTAAAGCGCCGTGCATTTTCGGTAAAATAGAAGCAGACTGTATGGAGAGTTCGGAGTAGGCCAATCCTCCGGTTAATACTGTGGCTAAATGGTCATTATCCATAGTATGCAGATAGTGGCGAAGCTCTGCGGCAAAGGTTGGGCCATAGCGGAAGTCCGATATTTGATTGGCCAACAGCCATTGTTTCGCCTCTGAAATGGCTAAAGTTTCCGCGAGTAGATCATGCAGTAGTAGTACTTCTACCCCTTGGCTTTGTAGGGTTAAGGAGAAAATATCATGTTCTTTACCCGCTTCCTCTACAGCTAAGACATCATCAAAAAGAAGCTCTTGGCAGTTTGAGGGGGTGAGGTGGGTAAGTGCCCTCTCTGGGCGATTAAGTAAAACACGGCGCAGTTGTCCCACTTCCGAGCCGACGTACAGCTTACTCATTATGCATCCTTGTTCATATTATTTACTCCTTTATGGCAAGGATGAGCGTAACTTGCAAGTTGAAGCGGTTTAGGGGCGCAGTAATTGAGAAATCTGGCCGAAGATTGAGCCAAGATATGGTATTTAATCTCGAACCGTGCCATATTTCGTCCGTATATAAATCTATTATTTTTACCTGCTCGGGAGCACACCCATGTCACAAGTGGAAGAGTATCTATCAGTCGAAGAACTTATCGCATTTCAGAAAGAAGAGACACGCGACATCATCGCCGCGTTACTTGAAGACGGTAGTGAACCTGATGCTTTGTATGAAATTGAACATCACCTTTTTGCTGAAACGTTTGAAGCGTTAGAAAAAGCAGTGGTTGAAGCCTTCAAGATGGGTTTTGAAGTATTAGAAGCAGAAGAAACCGAAGATGAAGATGGCGATAAGTTATTGTGCTGTGATGCAACTATGACGTGTACGTTAGATCCTGAGTTGATCGATCAGCAAGTGGCAACGTTAATTAACTTGGCCGAAAAATACGACATCATCTATGACGGTTGGGGTACGTATTACGAAGGGGAAGACGCCTTAGTATACGATGAAGAAGACGAAGAAGAGTAATTCGTACTTTCTAAATAGTTAATTTCTAAAAAAAGCTCGCTAACTTAGCGAGCTTTTTTGTGTCTGTTATAACATTATTTAAGCATGGTGTAGGGTAGGCGTTGCCGGAGAAAAGTACTTTCTCCATAAGCGTTCATGACAGTAGTAAGCGCAAGTGTTGATACTAGGTTCTATAAGTGCCAGTAGGCCGCCGACTAGGGCGTCACCAGAGATCAAGTACACTACAGTGAATGCCACGCTAAAATGCACCACCGCAAAGCTAGATGTTTTAATGCGCGAATAAGCCTGTTTGGCCTTTAGAAAGGGAACGCTATTCCAGATTTTTTCATGAAAGTAGAAAGCGACGGTATTGACACTCGGTTCAATCATGGCGATCAAACTGCCCAGAATAATATCACCGGTAAGTATGTAAGCTACGGTGAAAGCGATAGAGAAGTGCAGCGTTGCAAAGCTAAGTGTCTTTTTCATGGCAGTGACCAGTAAAGGTTAGGTTACTAAATAGTATTGATAATCATTATCATTTAGTCAAGAGGTTTTTTAATCGCCACTTTTTTGCACTTTAGCCTAGAAAATAAGACTAACCGCAGTCAGTCATAGCGTATTTGGGTGAGTTAAAGTACAGGCTAACAGAGCGCAGCCCTTGATTGCTGCATAATGGCTTATCAATATTTTCTCTTTCTTATCAATATTTTAATAAGCTAGAATGATCAGTAAATGACTACGATTAGTATAATAACCCTAATGTAACTAGTGTCATAAGACGCGTCTATGAACTCTGTCTTCTTTTCAAAAAAAAGGGTTGGCAATGCCAACCCTTTTATCCACTTATGTGCTATTCGATCTCGGTTTTACCCGATCTCGCCGATTACAGCGCAGCGATAGTCGCTTGTTGCTCGGCAAGTTTGCTCAATGTTTCTTTATAGGCGTTGAGTTTTTCACGCTCTTTGGCAACAACTGCTTCTGGAGCTTTAGCTACAAAGCCTTGGTTATTCAGCTTGCCTTCGATGCGTTTGATCTCCCCTTCCGTTTTCTTGATTTCGCCCGCTAAACGGTTAAGTTCAGCGTCTTTATCAATTAAACCAGCCATTGGGATCATTAGCTCAGACTTAGCCACCAGTGATGTTGCACAAGCTGGTGTGTCAGCGCCTTCTGCAAGCAGTTCAATGCTGTCTAGCTTAGCAAGAGACATCAATACTGCTTTGTTCGCTTCTAGGCGCGCAGCATCGTTGTCGTCAGCCGCTTTTAGCATAACATCAAGGGGTTTGCTTGGTGCAATGTCGTATTCCGCACGTAGGTTACGGATAGCGGTGATGAAAGTCTTAACCCATTCGATGTCGTCAACGATCTCAGCATGGAAGTTAGCTTCGTTAAACTGCGGAAGCGCTTGCGTCATGATAGTCTCGCCCTCAACACCATCTACTAGCGGCTTAACGCTCTGCCAGATAGATTCTGTGATGTAAGGAAGAACAGGGTGAGCAAGACGCAGTGTCTTCTCAAGAACCGTAATCAAGGTGTAACGAGTGGCTTGCTGTTGCGCCTCAGTGCCTTTCCAAAGAACCGGTTTAGTCAGTTCTAAGTACCAGTCACAGAATTGGTTCCAGATGAACTCATAAAGGGTGTTTGCCGCCATATCTAGGCGATAGTTGTCTAGGTGAGCGTTAAACTCTTTCGCTGCAACTTCAAACTGAGATTCAATCCACTTGTCCGCAAGAGAGAATTCCATGTTGCCACGTTCTTCTACAGATAAAGACATACCACAATCGTGCTCTTCTGTGTTCATCAGCACGTAACGGCTAGCGTTCCATAGCTTGTTACAGAAGTTACGGTAACCTTCAAGACGCTTCATGTCCCAGTTGATGTCACGGCCAGTAGAGGCCATAGCAGCAAGGGTGAAACGAAGGGCATCTGTACCATATGGTTCGATACCGCCTTCAAATGTCTTACGAGTGTCCTTCTCGATTTTCTTCGCTAGTTGAGGCTGCATCATGTTACCAGTGCGCTTTTCAACTAAAGATTCAAGGTCGATACCGTCAATCATATCAATTGGGTCAAGTACGTTACCTTTAGATTTAGACATTTTATCGCCGTTTTCATCGCGGATAAGACCGGTCATGTAAACAGTTTTAAATGGTACTTGTGGTTTGCCATCTTCGTCTTTAACGAAGTGCATGGTCATCATGATCATACGAGCAACCCAGAAGAAGATAATATCAAAACCTGATACGAGAACTTCAGAAGGGTGGAAGGCTTTTAGTGCTTCCGTATCTTCAGGCCAGCCTTGTGTGCCAAACGTCCAAAGTGCAGAAGAGAACCAAGTATCCAGTACGTCATCATCTTGTTTCAGTACGATAACAGGCGCTAGGTTGTGTTTTTCACGCACTTCTTGTTCGGTGCGACCTACATATACTTTACCGTCGTTGTCATACCATGCTGGGATGCGATGTCCCCACCAAAGTTGACGAGAGATACACCAGTCTTGCACGTCACGCATCCACGCAAAGTACATGTTTTCGTATTGCTTAGGAACAAACTGGATTTGGCCGTCTTCTACCGCTTTAACCGCAGGTTCTGCAAGAGGCGCGGTACGTACATACCATTGGTCCGTTAGCATAGGTTCGATAACGACGCCGCCACGATCACCGTAAGGTACGGTTAAGTCGTGATCTTTAATTTCTTCAAGAAGACCCAGCTCATCAAACTCAGCAACGATGGCTTTACGAGCAGCAAAGCGCTCCATACCGTGATATTTAGCTGGAAGTTTAGTTGAGTAAACATCGCTTTCTTCACCGTTAGTAGTGAAGACTTCAGCCGCATCACGAATATCCGCGTTAAACGTTAGGATATTGATCATTGGTAGCTTGTTGCGTTTACCTACTTCGTAATCGTTAAAGTCATGAGCTGGGGTGATTTTCACACAACCCGTGCCTTTTTCCATGTCTGCGTGCTCATCGCCCACGATAGGGATAAGACGGTTTACAATAGGAAGCAGGATTTCTTTACCGATAAGATCTTTGTAGCGAGGATCTTCAGGGTTAACGGCAACGCCAGTATCACCAAGCATGGTTTCAGGGCGAGTCGTTGCGACAACAATGTAGTCTTTACCATCGGCGGTTTTAACGCCATTGGCTAGCGGGTAGCGGAAATGCCACATGAAGCCTTTTTTATCTTTGTTTTCAACTTCAAGATCTGAAATGGCAGTGTGCAGTTTCGGATCCCAGTTAACGAGACGTTTACCGCGGTAGATTAGGTCTTCTTCGTAAAGACGCACAAACACTTCTTGAGTGGCAGCCGATAGGCCGTCATCCATAGTGAATCGTTCGCGATCCCAATCAACAGATGCTCCAAGACGACGAAGCTGTTTAGTGATAGTGCCGCCAGATTGGCCTTTCCATTCCCAGATTTTGTCGATGAACGCTTCACGGCCGTAGTCGTGTTTGGTTTTGCCTTCTTCTGCGGCAATTTTACGTTCAACAACCATTTGGGTTGCGATACCAGCGTGGTCAGTACCGACTTGCCAAAGGGTGTTTTTACCCTTCATGCGCTCAGCACGGATCAGCGTATCCATGATGGTATCTTGGAATGCATGACCCATGTGTAAGCTACCGGTGACGTTCGGTGGTGGGATCATGATGGAGTATGATTCTTTAGTGGTATCACCGTGTGGCTTAAAGTAGCCTTTTTCTTCCCAAGTCTGGTACAGATCTTGTTCGATAGATTGTGGGTTATATGTCTTTTCCATAATACTCTTACATGGATAATTGGTGGATGGCAAACTGCATAAATTAAGGGTTTATCAAGCACCTGTTGATAAATGCTTTAGCTATGAAGTTTGGATTATTTAGCTTATTCGTCAATGGTTATTGTTTGCATTTCATAACCTGCTTGACGATAAATTTTATATCTTTCTCGGGCGATGTGCTTCGCTTTTTCATCGCAAGGCACGAAGTCTACCACTTGAGGCACTATTCCCGCAAAGTTTGTATCATCTTGCGCTAGATTAATGACGATATTACGGCTGCGATGCAGACGAGTATTAGTATGGCCTATTTCTAGCGGAGTTCCTTGTCTGGGCCCTTCACCAGCTAGATTGTGTGCAATAAAATCCTCTTCACTTAACTGAAAAATACACTCATCCCATTGTTCGGCATCTTGTTTATCTTTTGTATGCAAATAAAGACGAGCACCTTGAGCGGTAAAGTGCCTAATTAAGTAGCACACATAGTTTTGAAACCCCGCTGCCGAATCGGCGGAGCTATTAGCTTTAATGACATAAAAGGTCGCGACAGACATGTTCTTTCTCAATAAAAATCGCCTCCCGAAGGAGGCGCAATAAAGATTAGATTAGCACACAAAGATTTGCATATGCTGAGATTTACCGTGATTACTCTTCGGCTTCTTGTCCACTGCGGTTAAGTAAAAACTGAACTAATAGTGATACAGGGCGACCTGTTGAGCCTTTTGCTTGACCCGATTTCCAAGCCGTACCGGCAATATCTAGGTGAGCCCAGTTATATTTCTTGGTAAAGCGAGACAGGAAACAGCCCGCAGTAATTGTGCCCGCAGGACGACCACCAATGTTGGCCATATCGGCAAATGGACTGGCGATTTGTTCTTGGTACTCATCAGCCATAGGGAGACGCCAAGCACGGTCACCCGATTGCTCAGAAGCATTAACTAGCTCATGAGAAAGTGGGTTGTGGTTGGAAAGCACACCACTAATGTGATGACCAAGGGCAATGACACACGCGCCGGTAAGTGTCGCCACATCGACAACGCAATCAGGTTCAAAACGCTCAACATAAGTCAGTGCATCACATAATACCAAACGGCCTTCGGCATCGGTATTGAGTACTTCAACGGTTTGCCCAGACATAGTGGTTAAAATATCCCCAGGGCGGTAAGCGTTGCTACCAGGCATATTTTCACAGCCCGCAAGAATGCCCACTACATTAATCGGTAGGTTCAATTGCGCCAGTGCTTTCATCGTACCAAACACACTTGCCGCGCCACACATGTCGTATTTCATCTCATCCATGCCATCGCCTGGTTTAAGAGAGATACCGCCTGAATCAAAGGTTAAGCCTTTACCTACTAGCACAATAGGCTTAGCGTCAGCATCAGGGTTGCCTTTGTATTCAATGACCGACATCATGGATTCGTTGTGTGAACCACGACCCACAGCAAGGTATGAAGTCATACCCAATTTTTCCATCTCTTGCTCACCAATGATTTTGGTGGTCACGGTTTCATGGTCGTCAGCAAGACGACGAGCTTGAGATGCTAAATAAGCAGGGTTAGCCACGTTAGGGGGCATATTGCCAAGGTCTTTTGATGCAGACACGCCAGATGCCACAGCTAAACCATGGCTAATGGCACGTTCACCAATATTGAGTTCACGGCGCGTTGGCACATTAAATACCAATTTACGCAGTGGACGACGAGTTTCTGGCTTATTGCTCTTAAACTGGTCAAAAGTGTAAAGGCCATCATGTGTGGCTTCTACCGCTTGACGTACTTTCCAGTAGGTATCGCGGCCTTTCACATGCAACTCAGTAAGGAAACAAACCGCTTCCATTGAACCCGTCTCGTTGAGAGTACTGATGGTCTTTTGAATAATTTCTTTATATTGGCGCTCACCAAGCTCACGCTCTTTACCGCAACCAACCAGCAATACGCGTTCTGAAAGTACTCCTGGCACTTGATGCAATAGCAACATTTGCCCTGGTTTTCCTTCCAAATCACCTCTGCGTAATAGCGAACTTAGATAGCCATCACTGATTTTATCCAGCTGTTCTGCAACCGGTGAAAGACGACGAGGCTCAAAGACACCAACAACAATACAAGCACTGCGTTGCTTCTCTGGGCTACCACTTTTTACACTGAACTCCATGCCTACTCCTACATCCTGAAGACAAACCGCAATAAATGTTAGATAATAACTGCTTAACTTGTTGAATCTTGGTCAAGAGCTATGTTTACTCAATGAGTGTAAGCAAGTTAGTTGATTATCGATTAGTCAAAAATTTGAAAAATTAAAGGTTCATTCAGAAATTATAGCGATTCCTGTAAAAATACAAGTTTTGCATCCAAGCTTATAGGGACTTTAGCGTGATTATTGTTAGATATTTGATCCGCGAGACAATCAAGAGTCAGTTGGCCATCTTTTTCGTGCTGTTTTTAATCTTTTTAAGTCAAAGGTTTATCAGTGTGTTGGCCGATGCCTCAAATGGCGATATTCCCGCCAGACTTATTATGACAGTGGTTGGTTTAAACATGCCCGCAATGGGGCTGTTGATGCTGCCGCTGAGTTTATACATTGGGATTTTGCTGACTTTCGGCCGTTTATATGCTGAAAGTGAGATAACTGTAATGAATGCAACAGGCATTGGGAACAAGTTCCTAATTCAAGCTGCATTGTACCTAGCACTGATCACTTCAGGTCTTGCTGCGTTTAATTCTCTGTACTTTGCTCCTTGGTCTCAAGACAAAGAAGCACAAATTATGGACAAACTCGCCGCTGAAACCAGTGTTGAGCTATTGCAAAAAGGGCAATTTCAACGCACTCCTGATGGTTCGGCCGTTGTTTTTATCGATCAACTGAAAGATAAAAAACTGACCAATGTATTTATTGCGCAAACTGTGGGTGAAGGCTCTATTCGTCCAAGTGTGGCTTTTGCCGATTCTGGCGAGGCAAAAGAGTTGTCCGATGGTCGACAAATTTTGACCTTGTTTGATGGCTCTCGATACGAAGGTATCCCAACGCAACTGGACTACATGAGAACGGAGTTTAATGAGTACGATGCACTCATTGGACAAAGGGAAGTCAAACCTAAAGGGCGAGACTATGAGGCAATACCAACCATTCAGTTGTTTAATAACCCAGACAAAAAAGCCAAGGCAGAATTGCACTGGCGTATCAGTTTGATCATCTGTATTCCATTGCTCACATTAGTGGTGATCCCGTTATCGGCGGTGAACCCGCGGCAAGGGCGTTTTGCGAAAATGGGGCCAGCAATCTTGTTCTATTTGGCCTACTTTATGTCTATTAGTGCCGCTAAATCGGCCATAGAAGAGGGCAAAATATCCGATGTGATAGGAATGTGGCCGATGAATATTAGTTTATTGGTGGTGGGGCTTATCCTCAACTCCATGGACAGCCAACCCGTGCGGCGTTGGAAAGACAAGCTTCGCCAAAAGAGGGCCAGTTAAGTGTTTAAGATCCTAGACTTATATATCGGCAAAACCATTGTCGCAACCACTAGTATCTGTTTGGTCACTTTGGTAGGGCTATCTGGCATTATCAAATACGTTGAGCAATTGCGCAAAGTGGGTCGGGGGACTTACGATCTACTGCACGCCTTGTATTTTGTGTTGCTAAGTGTGCCTCGTGACATTGAGTTATTTTTCCCAATGGCGGCATTGCTCGGCGCATTGATTGCTCTTGGTACATTAGCAACCAGCTCCGAACTTACGGTAATGCAAGCGGCGGGCTACTCTAAGGTCAACATTGGTGTTTCGGTATTAAAAACGGCCTTACCGTTAATGCTTATCGTGATGCTACTGGGAGAGTGGGGCGCACCACAGGCGCAGAAAATGGCCCGTGACTTGCGTACCATCTCTGTTTCTGGTGGTCATATTGTGTCGGCCCGTACTGGGGTATGGGCAAAAGATGGTGACGACTTCATTTACATTGGTCATGTAAAAGAAGATAACCTGCAAGCGGTAAATATCTGGGAATACGATAAAAACAAAGATCTTATGCGCAGTATTTTTGCTAAAAGCGCCGATTTTGCACAAGATAATACGTGGATTTTAAAAGACGTCACTACCACGCTATACACTAACGAAACTCAAATTTCTAAGAGCAAGCAAGACGAGCAAGAGTGGCAAACCACCCTAGTGCCAGATAGGCTAGAAATAGTGACGGTAAAACCAGAGGAGCTCTCGTTATCGGGTTTGTACAGCTACGTACATTATCTGAAAGAATCGGAGCAAGACGCCGCCCGCTATGACCTGGCGTTTTGGCGCAAAATAACGCAACCGTTATCTATAGCGGTAATGATGATGCTGGCATTGTCGTTTGTATTTGGCCCATTGCGTAGTGTCACTATGGGGGCCAGGATATTATCAGGGGTTATTGCCGGTTTCTCGTTTTATATTTCGTCCGAGTTTTTCGGCCCTTTAAGTGTGGTGTATCAAATACCACCCATGTGGGGGGCGCTGGCACCAAGTGTCGCCTTTATGTTAGTAGCCATCATATTGCTACGGCGTAAGCTCTGACCCGGCTCATAAACAAAAAAGGAAGGCACCTAAATGGCCTTCCTTTTTTAATGGGCAGAGAAAGCTCACAAGCGAGAATGCCCCGTTATTTATGGAATTAAATGGCTTTAGGTAATACCACTACTTCAGTTTTAGCCCATATATCGTGAAAACCGCGTTTGTTTGGATCAATCACAACCGCTAAGTTACTCAAGCCAAAGGCAGAGGTTGCCACACGAATACACGCTTGAGTGACGCTAATGGGAGCTCCTCCGGCATTTTGTACTCGCAGTTTCCACGCTCGCATACCCAGGGTTTGTCCGGCTCTTGTCCAAAAAAATACGAAAAAACCAATCCAAATCAGTGCTAAATACAGGGTAAATAAAGCACTCCATATAGGATGGTGAGTTAAATAGTCTGCTGCGTCTATATACGGTCCGTAGCTCATCACTCCTGATGCAACAAGAGCCTCAAAAATAGCCACTACGATACCCGCGGCCATAATCTCAATCGCAATCACGATCAGCGCATCATACATCCAAGCCCCGAGGCGACGCATTAAACCTGCTTTGGGTAAAGAATTTTGTGAGTTCATGTATCCGATATTCTAGTTAGGGTGTTTTGCGCGTCAGAATAGCATTTGTAACCTATCTGCACAGAGGTTCAGTGCAAAAAAGAGGGGTTCATGCCTAAAAAATATGCGAACGGTTCATAATTATAATATTTACCCTTGCACGGCATCGCCTGTTACGTATAATGCAAAACGTACCTTGTAGGTGCGCAATGCCGGTGTGGTGAAATTGGTATACACGACGGATTCAAAATCCAAGGCGTCTATGCTCAAATTGCATGTAACCTACTGAAGAAGCTAGAAAAATTATTGTAGTATGCACTTGAAAAGTGTTTTATAGTGTTTTATAGTTTAGTTTAATGCCAGCGTGTTGGAATTGGTAGACAAAGGGGATTCAAAATCCCCCGCCTTCGGGCGTGGCGGTTCAAGTCCGCCCGCTGGTACCATATTCAAAAAAAGCCCCTTACGAAAGTAAGGGGCTTTTTTGTATGTGTGTAAAAATGTCAGTGACCACTTAGGTGAGATTAGTCGAAGATTTTATGTCACACTCGATGCGCTAACACTATTGCAGGTCCAATATAAGTAGGCTTTTTTTGTTCTGAGACTGTATCCTCGCATTCGCATATGTCGTCGAATTTCTTCTAAAAATTGGCTTGTTTTGTCGATGGGGCAGTCTCGTTTACTCGATAGAAGATTATATAAGTTGCTGTTAATAATTGGAGTTAATACTGTTCTTCTTGAGATAACAGGTATTGTTAAAAAATGATAACACGCGCGCTCGTTTTTACGTAAAGACAGAACTCAAAGTGCGATTTTTATGCATTGTATTTCAGTTGCTTATGGTAGTTTAAATGAAAGTTAGGCAAGCAGAAAAACGAGCAGACCTGTTATTAAGAATGTTATGTTCACGGAGATAAAATGTCACATCCTATTTACTACAATTCGATCGTACACGAAGCGTACTATATTGAACAATTAGCTTCGGCAAGCGCTAATCATGTGAGCAAGTTGTCAGAATCGTACAACACAGAAAAGGTGGAAGAATACTCTGTTTCTGACTACGAAATAGAGTACGCGTCTTACATTGAGTGGTTAATTGAGATGGTAAGTAGTCACCTCATTCTATGTGCTACACGTACAAGGGTTTTACAAGATAGCTATGACTTTTCTATTGAAGATAATCCCAAATATTCACCCGATCTAGAAGCTTTTGAGTATTTTGAACAAGTTGCCGAAGTAAGAAAAGGAAGTTTTAAGCCTTCTCTCCGAGAGTGTTGTAATAAAATTATTCATGCAACTTCGTACGATTTAGTGTTTGCCAAAAATGAATCTGGTTCAGAGTATTGGGTAGGTAAGTGTGAGCTCAAAGGTAGCTTCAATAAAAAAGACTGGGTCATTATATTGGATGCAACAAAGTTTTGTTTTGCTTTAAGGTATTACATTGACTTAATTAAGCACCTTTAGCAATGTGAATATAACAAATAAGGATAAGTGTCGCCCAGCTGACACTTTATCTGGGTGTTGAACAAGCCCAATCGTGTAGTTGTCTTCTATTAGTAAATTGCTCTTTGATGAGTAGCTTGAAATGAACCTCATCGACTTTCTACAAGTCGTACGAGGCTATCGAGTCGAATCCGCTACGATTGACCCTGATGAACTCTAATTATGTTGTTGTGACTTTAAGATTCTTTACCTCCTTAGTGTGTTCTCGCATTATCAAATCTGAGGTTTATCGTGATAAATGGGTGGCCATGTAGGCTTGGTGATCCCAACGCATGCCATATCATGTTTTTGCAGCAGGGGTATGAACGTTTCGCCTTGGTTGGCGTATTGGTTGATGGGGTGAATTGCCAAGTGTGAGGTGAGAGGGTTTATAAAAAATAAATATTTAAGGATGATGTTGATTAATATTAAGTAAAATTACGACAACCCCCCAATTTTCGTTATTAATATGTGATTTAAATTTTTATGGTCATATGGCATCTAATAGTTAACTCCATTTTATTTTCGTGCTATATTATAACTATTATAATTCTTATAACTATTATAAAATTATAATCTTTCTATAAGGTGCTAATAACATAAAATGCTTTTCCCTCCTGCTTTCTTGCTTTTTTAGTGTGATATTAAGTGCGTTCGAGCACACTTGTGCTGCTTTTGAACGCATTTAGCTAATAAAATAACAGTGTTTTGTGAAATTAAAATCGCATTAAGCTTTGCGGTTAATTATAAATTTCGCATTGCTTATTCTTTTTGGTTATTGTTTCCTGTTGTTTTTTTATGTATTGTTAAATTAAAGCTTGGGAATAATAATAATGAAAAAAATCGAAGTTTTAGAAAAAGAATACATTATTTCGTGTCAAAATAATGCATTCGGTAAAGTAATTGAATATGTAAAGGTGTCACTGGATAGAGAACAAGTTAATAATCATGTTATTCTTGATGAAAATATGAAATATTCAATTAAAAAAGATAATAATATATTAGTTAAGGAGCAGGTGGTTACGGCGTTTGCTTATTTAGATAATATAACCTCAAAGATAAAAATAGTATCATCGGTATCAGCGTTATCTGCCTTCTTAAAGGAAGATAGTAATACTGATAAGTTTGAGATTACACTAGTCGTTTCAGATAGTGATTGTTATGAAACATTACATTTTGCTAGGTTGAACTGTGAAACTGTGCATATGAATAATTATCAATACTCGAAATATATTGAATACCAGATTAAGCAAGGTCTAACTATTACTGATATTTCTCGAGAGTTAGAGAAGAGTCCAGATCTAATCCGTAAGTTGCGTCGTTTTGGTACGATCTCTGAAGAGTTACTTCCCTTCTTTGATACTGATAATTTAACTTTTGAAAATGTTGACACTATTCATAGAATTATGAGTCTTCGTGAAACGGACTATGATTATTATGAATCGGTAGTATATGAATTAACTTCACTCGATGATCCATCTTTATCTAAAGAGTATTTAACTAAGATTAATAAACGATTGAAGAAAAAATCAGGTACAGAGGTGATTGTTAATGATGGGAACCTATCCATTATTAAAAACAAAACAGCAAAATCAACTATTTTAACCTTTAAGGGTTTTGAGGATGCATCCATTGATCTCATAATTAAAGACTTATTGGCTAATTATCACCGTACTTATAAAGGATGTAATGAAGCTAAATATTAGCCTTGTTTGGGTATCAATAAACATACGTTTAGTGATGCCGCTCTTTGATAGCTTAAACTGGTATCAAAAAATGTACTTTACAAATAATGATACCAATCGTATATTGATACCAGGTTTTATGATTCCAACGAGGGTTTATGGGCAGAGTATTTGCGTATTGCCGCGTATCAACAACAGAGCAAACGGTCGAAAATCAAATTATAGCTATTAGACAGGCTGGATTCGATATTTTGCCGTCTCGTGTTATATCTGAAACTGTCTCAGGTAGCTCTAAAGCTAGAGATAGAGAACAGTTTTCAAATTTGCTAGATCATAAACTGGAAGTAGGGGATACTTTAATAGTCCTTAAGCTTGATAGGCTCGGTAGGGACAACATTGATGTTCAGCAGACAATTCAAGCTCTTAGTGATGCACAGGTTAAGGTTGTTTGTTTAGATCTGCCTGTATCAGACCTATCTAGCTCAGAAGGGAAGTTGATGCTACAGATGTTTTCAGCATTTGCTGAATTTGAACGTAATCGAATTCGTGAACGAACTCGAGAAGGCTTAGAGAGGGCAAAATATGAAGGTAAAAAATTGGGCCGACCTGCTGCTATCGCCACAACAAAGCTAGTTCAGACATGCAAATCAGAAGGGTTATCGCAGAGCAAAACGGCGAATCAACTTGGGCTGGGAATTGCGACAGTTAAACGACACTGGAACAAGGTCGCCTGATTGCTGTTGGCTTTAGAATGGATAACAGGATGGCTGAACGCGTATGAATTCACTTCACCATCCTAAATTAATAACTGCTTTATTTAGAAAGGTAGGGGAGGTGTTGACCGTAACTTCTGCTGAATACTCTCAAGGATTTGATTTTCGCTCGGTCTAACTCCAGTTGATTTTACATTTTTCAGAACAGTGACCATGTGTTCTGCTAGATTTGTCGGGTCTACACTATGCGACCGTTCTTGTATCATTTCGCATAGGTCTATTTTGATTTCATCTATCCTTGCTTCAGTCCATGTTTCAAACATTGGATTATCCAAAATATCTAAGCAAGTACTCGTGGCGTGGATCGATTCGCTACTATATTTCATAAGCTCTCCTTTAGCTTAATGACTCCAAAGCTTGACCTTCTTAACCTTCTACTAAACAACTACTACCATAGAGTCCACCAGAGGTGTAATATTGCAGTTAAAATTTGCCCTCAAAGCAGTAAATTAACCTCCTACAGATTAAAATAATATATAGGTGGTGCTTTTACAAGTAATTTTAACTTTTAAGTAATAAAAAATATCTATAGCAGGTCATTATGATTAAATGTAACTTATCTCGAATCATGGGTGAGAAGCGACTTAAAATATCTGACGTATCGCGAGATACAGAGATTAATCGAGGTACTATCACTCGCATGTACAATGAAACAGCAACTCGTGTTGACCTAGATGTTATCGAGGTTCTTTGTCGCTATTTGGAGATAGATATTTCAGAACTATATGAATTGAAAGACCATTAAGCGAGTTTGTATAAGTAGAGTCCAAAATGAGTTATGTTTCAGCGTGTTTCTCATAAAAACTCCAAACCAACTCATCTAACTCATCTAGTTTCTGTTGGACTTCTTCTGTGTTGTCAGAGTTTTTTTTGCAGTGGTTATAGTGTTCGCGGGCGGTTATGTAGTTTTTGTCTACTCCCCAACCATTTTGATAGCAACGACCAAGTTCGTAGTGGGCATAGGTTGAGTTTTGGTCAGCTGCTTGCCTCAACCAAAGGATGCTAGCTTGCTCGCGTTCTGGCGTTTCGTTGTGGTATAAAAAGCAAAAACCAAGAACATACATTGCATGTACATTCCCTTTTAATGCGCATCTCTTAAACCAAAACTCCGCTCCTGAAATATCCTTTTTACAAACTTCGCCATTGTAAAGATTCCACGCAACGTTATAAAAGGCTTTATCAATATCATTTTCTGCTGCAATGCAGAAGTATTTGTGGGCGAGCCTATCTTTACCTTCTTTTTCTAGGTGAAGAGCGTATTCGTACGCAGCTTGCGCATGCCCCGAATCAGCGGCAAAACGGTAGTGCTTAGTAGCCTGTGAGGTGTCCCAAAGTAACTCGTTGATTGATTCAGCAAATTGGAAATGGGCTGTCGTATTTTCTCCTTGTGAGGCAATATCTAACAGCTTTAATTTCAATCTGTCATGATTGTATTCATCGCAATTGATATCAAGGTTTTCATCGTAACAATCCAAGTGATGGAATAAATTTGAAGAAATAATGCCGTCTACTACTGATGGATCAGTCTCTAGTATTTCGTAAGCTCTATAGGCTGCTTCTTCAGAGCCAAAAGAAGCTGCTTTGCAAAAGTAATAGAAAGCGGAAAGTTCAAAGCTAATGTCTATACCTACTTCTTCATCGAGTCGTTCTGCTAACTTGAATGCAGCTTCGCTAATTGAGTATTCGTCGGCAAGGATTCGGTATAAGCGATTTGCTTCTAGATCATTGACGGGGCAACCGATCCCCTCCTGATAGCATTTAGCCATCCCAAGAAGGCCATACTCGTCGTCATTTTCTGCTGCACGTTTGAATAATGTTATGGCTTTACTTCTAATATGGGATGAAGCTGATTCTAGATATCGGTTAGCAATATCTACCAACTCGTCAGAAGAAAGTACCTCCAACTTCAATTTTTCTACTGCATGGTAAAAACTTATAGGGAAATCATCGAAGTTGAGCATGTACTCTTCAAGTAGAGTTATGTCCACAACCAATTTTTCTTCGACAGCTTGGACTAATAATGACTGAGCTTTGTGTTTACTGGGAAAAACCGCATCCCCGTACAAGAAACATTCAGATAATTCTAGTAGTTCATCATTTAACCAAAGTGCAGCTGGTTTATAGCCACCTTCTGCAAGCCTCTTGATTTCTCTATACGCAGTTAATTCAGCGCCTTCATCAGTCGCATTCTCATATTGAAGAAGTGATAGTTCAAAGGATGCTGCAACAATGCCTAACGCGTGAGCATCTTCTAAATAACGAACGCCAGTACTTTCGTTTTTTTCAACATAATCACCATCTATATAAAGTCGCCCAAATGCATACAGGGCTTCTGGGTGCTTTAATGAACTTGATTGAAACAAATACTTTATAGCTAAAGATTTATCTGTAGCTGAAGTACCTTTGGTTAGTAAGTCATAACCTTGTCGATAAAGGAAATGTGGTGTCATGTGGAGTACGGTTATTCATAAAGTGAGAATTGGTGGTTACTTTATGTACATTTCCTTGTGGAGTGTCAGAAGAATGTCAGAGCGAAGTGTTATGGCACATTAAGGTAATACTGATTTATCATTAATTTGCTATATTTTCTAAATTAGCAAAATAATGATGAAGCCTATGGATTCCCGAATTATTGATGCAATTAAGTTAGCTATTGAATCAGCCCCTCGTAATCAGTTGATGGCAGAATTACAGATTCAATGCCTAAAGTATGCTGATGAACTACCAAATATTACAGCTAGAGAATTCTGTGAAGTATTGAATTTAAAGCCTAGTTATGGCACTGAATTTAGTAAAATGCGAAATCTTACCTCTCGTCTGAAATCTGCTGGTTTAGACGTAACTAAGCTATAGAGAGCAATATGTTAATTGATAACACCACAGACAAAGTTATAGATGTACTCACAGACAGCTTAAAGGAAGGCGACAAACTGTCTATCATGACAGGTTTGTTTTCAATCTATGCTTTTAACGAGTTAAAAGACGAACTAACGAACTTAAAGTCAGCTCGAATTCTATTCTCGCAGTTTAAGGGCTTTGGAAACGTATCGGATGTAAGTAGTCCTTTCGGCACTTTGCTGGGTGGAGAGTATGAGACTCGCTTTCGCAATCAACTAAATCAAAAAGCTGTCGCTAGAGAGTTCGCAGAGTGGTTGGAAAAAAAGGCGAACGTTAAACTCGTTAGTCAGCCTGGGGCTGTTGGCCGACACATAATTTTATCTGAAGGTGGAGATTTAACCGCTGTAGATGGCGCTCAATTTAATGGTTCGGGTTTAGGTTTAACAGAATCAGCATCTTTTGACATGATTACTCAGGTACCAGCACCACAATCAAACGATTTGTTAGCCTATTTCAACATGGTTTGGAGCGCCAGAGGTCAAGTTAGGGACGCTAAAAAAGAATTACTAACGCAGCTAGAACAACTAACTAAAGACCAACCCGCTAACTTCATATATTTCGTGACCCTCTATAACCTATTTAAAGACTTCATAGGTGAACTGCAAGAAGAGAACATCATTAATACACGCACAGGTTTCAAAGATACTCTAGTGTGGAATAAATTATATAAGTTTCAGAGGGATGGTGTTTTAGGTGCGATTGATAAGCTGTCAAAATATAACGGTTGTATCATTGCAGATAGTGTAGGTCTTGGTAAAACTTTTGAAGCATTAGCCGTTATCAAATATTTCGAGCTTCGCAACGACAAAGTGTTAGTACTTTGTCCGAAGAAGCTTCGTGATAACTGGCTAGTCTATACGCAAAACGATAAGCGCAACTTATTAGCTGACGATAGATTTAATTATGATGTATTAAATCATACCGATATGAGTCGCTTCAAAGGGTACTCAGGGGCAATAAATTTAGAAACGATAAACTGGGGTAACTACGATCTAGTCGTGATTGATGAGAGCCATAACTTTCGTAACAACAACCCTAAAAAAGACGGTAAGAATCGCTATCAAAGGTTACTCGACGATATCATTAAAGCGGGTGTTAAAACTAAAGTTTTGATGTTGTCTGCAACACCAGTGAATAATCGACTAAACGATATGAAAAACCAGGTGGCTTTTATCACAGAAGCCAATGATTCTGCACTCCATGAGCATGGCATTAACAGTATCGAAAGTACGTTAAGAACGGCTCAAAAACACTTTAATGCTTGGTCAAAGCGCCCTTCGGAGGAGCGTACATCTCAAGAGCTTCTAGATACGATTAATTTCGATTACTTTAAACTACTAGATATCTACACCATTGCCCGTTCACGCAAGCATATTGAAAAATATTACGGTACTGAAGATGTGGGTAAGTTCCCAACGCGCCTGTTACCTAAGAATGTAAAATCGGAAATTGATCTACAAAAAGAGTTTCCACCACTGAAAGATGTTAACGACACTATTCGTCGCCTAACTCTGGCATGCTATTCACCAATGCAATATGTAATGCCTAATAAAATTGCAGAGTATGCACGACGTTACGATCAACAAGTGAAAGGTGGTTCGACATTTAAGCAAGTAGACCGAGAGGCTAGCTTGGTTCACTTAATGCGAATTAACTTATTGAAGCGAATGGAAAGCTCTATCTTTTCATTCAAATTAACGTCTGAAAAATTACTAGGCCAAGTAGAGTCGATACTGCGGCAGATTGAGCATTTTAGTCAGCACCTTGCTCCTAGAGTGAATGGTGATTTAACGGAAGAGTTTGTTGCTCCGCCGATTGAAGAGATTCATGATCTTGAGATGGAAAGCCCTGAATTAGCACCATTTATGGTAGGCAAAAAGACGAAGGTTCGATTGCAAGATATGGATCTCATTCGTTATGCACAAGATCTGGGCGCGGACTGTGCTTTTTTACGAGAAATAGTGCAAGAAGCTAGACAGGTTGAAGCCTCACGGGATGCAAAACTTAAGGCATTGAAAGAGTCGATAATCGATAAGGTCAACGCTCCGATTAATGGTTCAAACAAAAAAGTTATTATCTTCTCAGCCTTTGCTGATACAGCAGAATATTTATACGATGAGTTAGCCACTTGGACGCAGTCTCAGTTTGGAATTAAAACGGCCATTATTACAGGGAAAAGAACCGATACTACGCTAACAGATCCAAGAGGTAAGCGAGTTAAAGCTGATCTAAATAGCATGTTGACTCACTTCTCACCTATATCCAAAGAGCGTGAGAAGGTGTTTCCTGAGTTTTCAGAAGAAATAGATATATTGATTGCAACGGACTGTATTTCAGAAGGTCAAAACTTGCAGGATTGTGATTACCTTATTAATTATGACATCCATTGGAATCCAGTCAGGATCATTCAACGATTTGGTCGTATTGACCGACTAGGCTCAGTTAATGACAAAATTCAGCTAGTTAACTTCTGGCCAAACATGGAGCTTGATGAATATATTAATCTGGAGGCTAGAGTAAGTGGCAGAATGGTGTTGCTTGATATCTCAGCTACAGGTGAAGAAAACGTCATTGAGCAAAACGCTGCGGAGATGAACGATTTGGATTATCGTCGTAAGCAGTTAGAGCAGCTTCAAGGGCAGGTTGTTGACCTAGAAGAAATCTCAGGTGGTGTATCCATTACAGATTTAACTTTGAATGACTTTAGAATGGATTTGTCAGACTATTTAAAAGAGCATTTGGATACATTAGAAACAGCACCAACAGGTCTGTTTGCACCTGTTCGTATTGATAGTGCTGATGAGGAGTTATCTAACATTGCTGATGAATTGGAACCAGGTGTTATTTTTTGTTTGAAAGATAAATCAGGAACAGTTCAAGTTGACGAGAGCTATGCTCTTGCACCTTACTATCTCGTTTACGTCTCTGAAGATGAGGAGGTTGTGTACTCCTTCACTCAGGCTAAGCATACTCTGGACATAATCAAAAAACTTTCTAGTCAAGCCAAAAAGCCAGATGAACACGCTTATGCTGAGATAGAAAGAGCAACAAAAAGCTATAAAGATATGAATGAGCAACAACATTTATTGAGCATTGCAGTTGAGGATATAGCGGGCAAAAGCGAAGAGAAAGGAGTTGCGAGTCTTTTTAACCCTGGAGGCACCACATTGACTGGAAACTCAACACAGCAAATTAACGACTTTGAAGTTGTCAGTTACCTTGTGATCGTATAACGGAGAAATACAGTGCAAACCGAATACACGTTAGCCGAGCAGGTGCTTACAGGTTTTGGCTTCCCCAAGAGTACCGAGCTTGGGGTTAAAGTTCCTAAGAAGACTATTACTGATAACACATCACTGACCAGTAATGATAAGCAGTTAATCAAAGATGTTCTCAAATCTTTGGTATGGCGCTATACCATCAAACCAGAAACAGTAAACATTCCCGTTTTTGAAGACGGGGTGCATGTTTATAAAGAGATTGCTGTTTTGCATGTAAAGGTGAAGGACAATACTAAAACTAAGCAATTGTGTAAGCTACTTCATCAGCAGATACCGTACCCAACAGTACTGTTTGTGGAGTTAGCAGATAATGTTTGTGTTAGTTTGGCAGATAAGCGTGTTAACCAAGTTGACCATAGTAAATTAACCATTGAGCATCAGTACGATACTGGATGGGTAGATGTAGGTTTGAAAGAGCCGCTCTATGTTGATTTTTTCTCTGATTTGAAATTTGAAACGTGCTCTGTAGTTAGCCTTTACGACTTTTATTTCAGCTTGATTCAAAAACTTAATGGCTTAGAGGCAGCAAAGAAAACAGGAAAATACAGTACGGGTGTGGAAGAAGACTTAACCCCTTTACTTGTGGAATTAGAGCATCTCGAGGCTCAATTGAGCACTATCCGTAACAAGTTAAAAAAGGAGACGCAGATGAATACTAAAATGCGTCTAAATGTAGAAGCAAAAAAAGTCAAACAAGCGATTTCCGTAATACAAACACAAATCTGACGATTAAATATGGCCGTCAAATCTACTAAGTACATGAATTTTATAGGGTTTAAAAAATGACCGAAATGAAAAAAATCACAGGTAGAAGCCTAGAAGCAAAAAGTTTAGACATAACTAACCAAAACATTGAACATTTAAAACAGCTTTTCCCTGATGTATTTTCTGAAGGAAAAATCGATTTTGAAGCACTGAAAGCAGTGCTAGGTGAAGAGGTTGACGTTTCAGAAGAGCGCTATAACTTTACTTGGAATGGCAAAACAAAAGCTCGACAAATCGCTCAGACGCCCTCCATAGGAACGCTTCGCCCTTGTAAAGAAGAAAGCGTCAATTGGGACACAACAGAGAATTTGTTTATTGAAGGTGACAACCTTGAAGTATTAAAACTACTTCAAAAGTCATACCATAAAAAAGTGAAGATGATCTATATCGATCCACCTTACAACACTGGTAAAGATTTTGTTTATAAAGATAACTTTTACAACAATATTCAAAACTATCTTGAACAATCAGGTCAGGTTGATAGCGAAGGTAATAAGTTAAGTACAAATTCTGACTCATCTGGACGCTACCATTCAGATTGGTTAAATATGATTTACCCTCGAATAAAATTAGCTAGAAATCTATTGTGTGATGATGGTGTCATTGCCATATCAATAAATGAACATGAGGTTGTAAACCTTAGAAAGGTTTGTGATGAAATTTTTGGTGAAGATAACTTTCTTGTTGACTTAATTAGAAAAACCAAATCAATGAATAATCATGATAAGAATGGTTTGAATATTCAAAATGAGAACACCTTAATTTATGCTAAAAATAAAAATCGTATTGTGTTAAAAGGAGATATGAAAGACTTTTCCAAGTATAAAAACGGAGATAATGACCCTAATGGTTTGTGGATGAGTGATAACCCTACAGCAAACTTGGATGGAAGAAAAACAAAAAATGATTATGAGATTGTTAATCCTTATACAGGGACAATAGATATTCCACCTAAAGGAAGGCACTGGGCGTTTTCTAAAAATTCTCTGCCTAATCTAATAGAAAAAGGAAAGGTTAAATTTAGAAAAACAGTAAAAGAGAATGAAAGAGGATTCATCTATAAACGCTATCTAAATGAACTTTCAGAGAAAAATAGCAAAGTTGATAGTTTGTATTTTGTAGACAATAAATATATGAACCAAGTGGCAACTAAGGAAATTAATGCTCTTTTCGGGTTTTCTGCATTTGATTATACCAAGCCAGTATCTTTTCTTAAAAAACTATTGAGTTTTATTGTCGATGATGGTGATTTAGTATTAGATTTTTTTGCGGGTTCAGCAAGTACGGCCGATGCCGTAATTAAGCACTCAGTTGATAATTCTATAAATATTAAGTTTATAATGGTGCAATTACCCGAGATAATAGATAGGCAAGATCTCAGAGAGCTAGGTTTTAATACAGTGTCTTCAATTAGTAAAGAGAGAATTAGAAAAAGCCTAAACTCTGAGAATACTTCTTGCTTTGGAATGAAAGTATTCAAGCTTAGTGAAACCAATATTCGCCCTTGGGATGCAGACTTTGACAACCTTGAACTTGTATTGCAACAAGCAGAGAAATCAATCAAGGCTGATCGTTCAAGCGAAGATGTTCTGTACGAGATCTTCTTGAAATATGGATATGACTTAACTACACCAGTTGAAACAGAAGTCGTAAATGGAAAGACAGTATTTGTTGTTGGTGCAGGCGCACTGTTTGTTTGTTTAGATGATGAAATTACGACTGACACCGTTGAAGGTATCGCCAAGCTGAAAGAAGAGTACGATCCTGAAACGACACAAGTAGTATTCAAAGATGAAGGTTTTGCAGATGATCGAGTTAAGACAAATGCTATCCAAATCTTGAAACAAGCCGCTATTGATGATGTTAAGAGCATATAAGGGGTAAGTGATGTCTGAAATGAAGATAAAATTTAACCCTAACCTCGATCATCAAAGAGATGCGATTAGTGCTGTGGTTGGTGTATTTGAGGGGCAAGAGACTTTCCAGTCTAATTTCTCGGTGTCTAATGCCTTTCAAGCTGATCTGTTCCAAAATAATGACGGAATTGGCGTTGGTAACGCTCTTAGCCTTTTACCAGAAGAGCTGTATGACAACACACGAAATGTGCAACTTGTTAATGGTTTACCGCAAACGGAAACGTCGAAACAAGCTCTACCTAGCCTCGATTTTACCATCGAGATGGAAACGGGTACGGGTAAAACATACGTCTACTTGCGCAGTGCGTTTGAGTTAAATCAACGATATGGACTCACCAAATTTATTATCGTGGTACCGTCTGTTGCTATCAAGGAGGGGGTTTATAAATCCCTTCAAATAACTGAAGAACATTTCAGAAAAGAGTACAAGAACGTTCAATACGATTACTTTGTTTATGATTCATCAAAGCGTGAGCAGGTGAGAAACTTTGCTACGAATGATTATATTCAAATCATGGTAATCAACATTGACGCTTTCAGCAAGTCATTCACTGACCCAGATAAAGAGACCAAAGCAAACTTGATTCACCGTACGGACGACCGCTTGAACGGTATGAAACCGATTGAGTTTATTCAAGCGACTCGCCCTGTTGTGTTAATTGATGAGCCTCAATCAGTCGCTTCTACTGCGAATCGTAAAAAAGCTATTTCTAGCCTTAACCCGCTATGTACGTTCCGCTATTCAGCAACGCTGACTGAAAACCTCAATATGCTCTATAAGCTAGATTCGATTGATGCTTATGAGCGTAAATTGGTTAAACAAATTGAAGTGGCTTCGCTTGAAGTGCAAGACAACCATAACCAAGCGTATATCAAGCTGATTAGTGTCGATAACAAAAAGTCACCTATCACTGCAAAAGTTGAAGTCGACGCACAAACTAAGACAGGCAAGTTGCAGCCCCGCAAGACGATTACCATTAAAAGTGGCACAGACTTGTTTGAAGCGACTAATGGGCGAAGTGTTTACGAAGGTTATATAGTTAACGACATATATTGCAGAGAAGGGAATGAGTACATCGACTTCACTAGTCGTGATGAGATTATCGAATTAGGGCAATCCATCGGTGAAGTTGATTTAGACATATACAAGCGCTTACAAGTCGCTAAAACAGTTGAAGAGCACCTAGAGAAAGAGCTTAAGTTCTTCAAAAAGGTCACAACAGGCGTTGACCCAATGGAACATTCAAAAGTGATGAGCCAAAAAGGGATCAAAGTATTGAGTCTGTTCTTTATTGATAAAGTGGCTAACTACCGAGGTTACACCAAAGAAGGAGTGCCGACACAAGGTAAGTTTGCTCTGTGGTTTGAAGAGGAGTTTGCTGCGCAGCTTCGCAAACCTAAGTACCGTGTTTTGTACCCGTCGGTTTGGGACAAAGATAGTAGTACAGGTAAGTTTGTGCCAAATGATCAAGCGATGAAGGAACTAGCAAGTTCAGTGCACAACGGTTACTTCGCACAGGATAAGAAGAAGGATGCGTCTGGTAACCCGCTCTTTGCCGAGTCAAAGCTCTCAGCCAAAGGTGAGGGTGGTAAAACAGCTGCGGATGAATCTGCTTACAACTTGATTATGAAAGACAAAGAGAAGCTACTTTCTATTGATGAAAAGCTTCGCTTTATCTTTAGTCACTCTGCGCTTAAAGAAGGTTGGGATAACCCGAACGTATTCCAAATTTGTACCCTAAACGAAACTAACTCTGTGATGAAGAAGCGTCAGGAGATTGGTCGTGGTTTACGTTTAGCCGTCGATCAGTCGGGTGAGCGTGTACCTTATGGGTTTGAAGTGAATACGTTGACGGTTATGGCGAACGAATCTTACGAGCAATTTGTATCAGAATTGCAAAAAGAGATTGAGAAAGAAGAGGGCATCAAGTTTGGCGCGGTAGAGAAACATCAGTTTGCCAACATTGTGATTAGCTCTGACAATTACACCACTATGGGTAAAAAGGAGTTTCTTGGCTCTCTGAAATCGGAAGAGATTTTTACGCATCTGCTAGATAAAGGATATATTGATAAAAACGGTAAGATTCTCGATGCATTGAAGACTGATTTAGCGGATAACTCGGTCAGTCTTCCAGAGAGTGTACAACAGCATTCAGAGGCGATTTTGGCGACGTTAGCCAAGGTATCTAAAGGCCTTAGCATTAAGAAATACGAAGAGAAGAAAACAGCGTCACTACGTGAAGACAATGGTAAGCAAATTGTCTTGGGTGAGGACTTCAAAGCACTTTGGGATCGCATTAAGTACAAAACAACCTACCGAGTGGATTTTAGTGTCGGAGAGTTAGTTGAAAATTGCATCAAAGAGATCCAAGCCTCAGTAGCGGTTGCAAGTGCAAAGTTTGAGTATAAAAAAGCCAAAGTTGCCGTTACTGAAGCTGCACTTGAAACTCATAATGAAGAGTCAAAAACTCACACCTATAAGAATAGAAACTACCAACTGCCAGATGTAGTGACTTACTTAGAATCCCACACCAACTTAACGCGAAAGACGGTGGTTCAGATTTTACTTGGTCTAGGCGATAAGCTCGAGGCGTTCAAGAACAACCCACAGCGCTTTATTGAACTGACGGGTGAGGTGATCCGCAAGCAAATGCGCTTGGCTATTGTTGATGGTATTTCTTATCACCGTATCGGTGATGATGACTACTACGCGCAGGAGCTGTTCCAGGAGGAAGAGTTAACAGGTTATCTCAAGAATATGGTTGAGGCGAACAAGTCGGTTTATGACTATATCATCTGTGATTCTGACACTGAGTTTGAATTTGCAGAAAAGCTTGAAATCTCAGCGGATGTGAAGTTGTATGCCAAGTTGCCTGCCTGGTTCAAGATAGATACACCGCTGGGCAGTTACAACCCAGACTGGGCTGTCCTAATAGACAAAGAAGATGGCTTGGGTGAACAGCTATACTTTGTGGTAGAAACCAAATCAAGCATCTTCTCAGATGACTTGAGAGCAGCTGAAAAAGCAAAAATAGATTGCGGTATCGCACACTTTGAAGCCCTATCTAAAGACAAAGCAGGGAACGTTCTCGACAATCCAGCCAAGTTCGTTAAAGCTGATTCGTTCGATACTTTCTCGACGCATATTTAAAAGAAGTAAAGTAAAGCAAGGCGGGTTTTCCCGCCTTTAGCTAACAATTATGAAATATTCTGTATGGCAGTGATACAGAGTCCCCTCTTCAAAATAATTAATATAAATTACTTATCAAGGGTTCTGACTATGGTTTCTGGCTTTTTCCCATGCTGAATTTTTGTTAGGTATATTTTGGGTTTAGGCATGTTTTCCAAGACACGCTTTCCAACTTCGTAAGGCTTGATATCAGAGTAGTACTTCTCAATCATATGAACTGATGTCCCACAGTGACTAGCAAGGTCAATATGGTTCGTCGCATTGAGTAATTGTGTTGTGATGAAGTAGTGGCGACATGAATATAGTGTGTAATCTAATTTACACACTGTCATGTACTGCTTAAAAAATTTACTCCAGTCAAGTTTTAGTTCTATTTTTTCTGGGCGACGAAAAATAAAAGCATCATTTTGTAAGTGCTGAAAAAAAATATCTTCATAGTCACTCCAGCTCATTTTTTTACTAACACTTAAATCCAGACTTTGACAGGTTACTTTAGAGTACTCTGTCTTTGGGTATAAGTCAGGATTAAAAAGCATATGCACCCTGATTATTATCTTCAGAGCCTCTGTTGAGAGCTGTATCATACGGGGCTTACGGTGGTTATCGGTCTTAGTATGAGGAAACTCCAGACGATATATTATGTCGTCTTCGCTAATAACTTTACTAATAGACCCATAAGTAAGGTTATCTATCTCAGCTCCTGGTCGGCAACCAACTTCCAACAGGAAATCGAATGCTAGCTCAAGAAGCTGTCTATTTGTTTTAGTAACCTGACTGTTACTTGCATTGATAAAATTAGAGAAGCCAGATCGAATCAATCTGAGGTGGTCATCAGAGAAAGGAGATCTAGATTCACTCTCATTAAATTTTTTTGGTGCCTTAACTTCAGGGATATCAGACTTCTTAATGAGTTCCTCGTCGTATGCGAGTTCAAAAATATCTTTAATAATTTTTGCTAGATTATTGTATTTAGTTTGATTGGTGGCCAACCCTAAAATTTCTTTAATTTGCTTACTTTTGAATTGATGGATCGAGAGTTGCCCATACTTTGGCAAAATATCGTTTCGAATGCATGAAGCGTGTGTCTTTGACTGAGGGTTTTTTTGAGTACTTTCTTTAGTCTCCTTATCTAGCTTTTTTAGTATATCGTTGCAAATCCTTAATAAATTTGACTTTTTTATGTTGGAGAATATGCTTCCGTCCATATTTTTTTCGAGCATAAATTGATGAGCATATGCTTGTTTCTTTGCCTCATTAACGTCGTCTGTTTTTAGGCTGAACCGCTTCTCGATCTTTTGATTCTTGTATTCACCTCTGATGTAGATATAGTAGTTATTACTTTGCTTTTGTTTGTAGATCGCAAGCCCTCGAGCAAGTTTGATATAATTTTTTAATTCATCACTCATTTTTATAGTTTCTTTCATAGTATTATTAATTGATTTTAAGCTATTGTTTTATAAGGTGTCAACTTGTAGGCGGTACCTTCAAAATCCGTTGCCGAAAGGCGTGGCGGTTCAAGTCCGCCCACCGGTACCATATTTAATGATAAAGCCTCGACTTATGTCGGGGCTTTGTTGTATCTGGCATAAGCAAAAGTTCATCCTTAATCACTTCCTGCTCTCCGGCAACATGAATCTCGACGTGTTTACCCTGATATGGTCAAAAATTTCAACGCGGTTATCAAGTGTTTTAACTACCTAGACTGAGCAGAGGTTTACGACGTTTGCTATCAATTGTGTAAAAAGAAAGATCCTCATCGCATTAGATCATACGTGCCTCTTTATATGATTGAAGTTTTATATGTGACTGTGCAAGATACCTATCTGATATGAGCAAATGGAGTTTGTTTTCTATGAAGGTAATATTTGTCGATGCTGAAAATATTGGGGTAAAACAGCTTGAGAAGATCAATGCTACGATTGTCGATAAGGTGTTTGTATTTTCAAAATCTGATGCAGTAAGGTTGGTCTGCGAAAAGTCGTTATATCATTTCTTGAGCGATTACCCTACAGGTCAGAATCAGGCTGACTTTTATATCATTGCTTATCTATCAAGAGTGTTGCTCGCAGTGGATAAGAAGCAATTAGGTTCTACGCATTTTGAGTTATACAGTAACGATGAAAGCTTGATCTCAGCTTTCGAGTTTCAATGTGATGTACTCGGTGCAAAGTTTGCGTGTATTCGCTCTAGAGATAATACCGTTGTTCCAATCGTCTCCCCAAAGGTTGAACCTGCAACGGCACAAGAGATGTTACTAAAGGCTTTAAAGTCACCGCACTCGCTTGATCCATCTCTGCAAAGTCGTCTTGGCCTTTCTAAATCTGAGTTCACTAAAGCGGTGAATGAGTTATGTAGCACGAACCAAATTAAACGCACGGCAAATAGTAAGAAAAAATGGATTTCCTGTTAAGAGGGGGGAGTTTGGCGGCGAAGCAATTAACAAGCCTTAGCACACACCACTTAATTTAAGGTGGGGTTGGTTATTTATTGAGGTTGCGCTTGTAAGTACTTAAATCGACGACATTACTCATATCAAATGGGCTACTTTTCAGTGGCCACTGTCGCCATTGATCAACGAACTCTTTAGAAGGGAAAAAGTGCGACTTTTTGTGTTTGCTATTACGGGGAAACTGGCCTGTAAAAAAGCTAAAGCCAAGTAGGTCAATATCTTTAATTAACATTCCATCGTCATGGCATTGACGCTCAAGATGCCAATAAACGTCATTTAAGTGTGCTTGTACGCTACGATCACCTCTAGGGTGAAATACACACTCATCCACTTCTCTATCGTAATACTCAATACACAGCTCAATTTCTGTATTATCAACACCACTTTCTATGGCTAGAGAGTGAAAGCTCGTCTTTAGAAGTGGTTCAAATGTATTTAGAAATTGATAAATATCACCTTTTGCTCCCGCTAACAAAGTGATACAAAAACGACTCTCATAATCCATCACCATTAGGTACTTTTTGCGTTTAATGGATACACAGTGAAGTACCCAGTGCCACTGAGAACTATCACTTGCTATCATCCCAAGTTCGCTCGGAAAAATAGGGTTTTGCACCGACTCTTGTATGGTCTTATGGGGTGCAGGCACTAGGGGCGACTCTTTCTGGCCATGACGGGTAACGGTAAAAAACTCAGCCGCGGCTTTAGTGCAGTTAAAGACAAGCAATTTAATAGTCATTTATTACTCTATGTTAAGTGTCGTTTAATACATGGTGTTTGATATCTATATGACATTTGTAGCATACAAAATCAAGCTTATTGTTGTTAAGGGAGTTCTTTACGATGTTAATGAAAGAGCCTGCAACAAAGTCTGTGAGTGAGCAATGCCATTTCAACGTTAAAATGCCGTACAAAATGGTTTGATAGAGAAACGTAAAGGTATGAAACTTGCTGTTTGTACAAGCGTTCAAGGTCAAGGACTAGGGGGAGGGAAGTGCCGTTTAGGGCATGCAATAGACTGGCTTATTTATCCTCTGGTGATGTTGGTGTTTATGCATTATTTTTGCAATCCAGAGCAGGGAAAGAAGACTTCTATCTGAAATTAGGGATGATTCGTGCGAAACTCCAGCCTGATATATTTCTCTTTGCGCTTGAGCCGTGTGAGCTTGGATTAAAGAATCTTAAAATATAATAACTGCATAAAGAAGTTGGGTGAGATAGTGACCGTCTTATAAGTACTAATGTGGTTGTTCTGCCAGTAACTTCTACAGAGTATGTATTTAATAAAATTTTCAAACTGTTCCTAGACGATTAATATCCATTTGGTATTATGTGCTAATTGCTGTCTAAATTTAAAAGGTAATACTATGGATTTTATTGAACGTTTACAGGGACTATCTAAAAAAATAGCACAAACTGGTTCAAGATTAGAAACAGAAGAGGCTACAAAGAATGCTTTGATAATGCCTTTCTTACATACAGTTCTTGGCTATGATGTTTTTGACCCAACAGAAGTTGTTCCAGAGTTTAATGCAGATACAGGAACTAAAAAGGGTGAAAAGGTAGATTATGCACTTCTTAAAGATGGAGAAGTACAAATACTAATTGAATGTAAAAAATTTGGTGAAAAGTTATCTACCAAGCATGCAAGTCAATTATTTCGATATTTTTCAGTAACTAATGCTCGAATTGCAATCCTGACAAATGGTGAAATATACGAATTTTATACAGATTTAGATGCTCCAAATAAGATGGATGATAAACCTTTCTTGACTCTTAATATGACGGAGATTGATGAACATATCGTTCCAGAAGTTAAGAAGCTAACTAAATCATCTTTTGACGTTGACTCTGTTGTAGATGCGGCTGGTGAGTTAAAGTATTTGAATCAAATTAAAAAAGTACTTCAAGAACAATTTAAAAGTCCAGAAGAAGACTTTGTTAAGTTTTTCACTTCAAAAGTATATGATGGTGTTCAAACGGCAAAGGTGAAAGCTCAGTTTTTAGATATAACATCTAAAGCATTAAAACAATTTTTAAATGATAGTATTAATGATAGATTAAAATCAGCGATTGGTCGTAATGAAGATGTTTCAGTTAATGTAAAACCACCAGAATTAGAAGCTGAAATAAAAGAGGAAGTATTAGAAAATAATAAATCAAAAGTAGTAACTACTGAGGAAGAAATAGACGGATTTAATATTGTTAAGGCTATTCTTCGAGCGAAATTAGATGTTTCTCGTATAACATCAAGAGACACTCAGAGTTATTTTGGTATATTACTTGATGATAATAATCGTAAGCCTTTATGCAGACTGCATTTTAACTCCAAGCAAAAATATGTTGGTGTTATAGGTGAAGATAAAAAAGAAGTTCGTCATCCAATAGAAACGTTAGATGATATATATAACCTTTCTGATCTGTTGCTTGCACAAGCATCTAAGTATGAAGAGTAAAGAGTTAGGGAGGTAACCCCTCCCTTTTTTAATATGAAATATTTTACTAAACCAAAATACAATTCAATTGTCATCGTTTTATCTGTAATTCTAGCTTTCATTAGTAGTTATAGTAACTCTATTGTAATACATGCTTTAAACTGGCTTGTAATTACCTATTTTGTTTTTGAGGTTATTTTTAAAATTAATGAGAATACCTTTTGCGGATACATATCTTTATTAGGCAATAAATTTGATTTATTAATAGTTATTATAAGTTTGGCTTTTCTGTTTTCCCCGTCGGAATCACTTGGAAGTGTAGTGTATCTTAGGATATTTAGGATGGTGTCTCTTATAAAAATAATAAGATTAATGCCAAATACAGAACATATTGTGAATGGTCTTATTCGTGGTATAAAAGCCTCGAAAGCTGTATTGATTTTATTAGGTATACAGTTAACATTTTTTTCATTGCTAGGGTTTACTCTGTTTTCAAATATTATACCTGAGTATTTTGGAGATCCATTGCGATCAATGAATACTATTTTCGGTATATTTACCATCGAGAATTGGGGGGCAGTTCCAGAGGCAGCAAAGGCGCTTAATCAACCATATATATATTACTCTGTAAATGCGTTTGTCATAATGGTTTTAGTGCTCGGAGGATTTATTGCTTTATCTTTAGCTAATGCTATTTTTGTTGATGAGATGGCTAGTGATAATAATGATGATTTAATGGCCGAAATCAAATCTTTAAAAAGTGAGATTAGTGAGATAAAAGGACTGTTAAAAAATGGTGATAAATGAGCCTAAAATCAGGTTTGTGCCATAATTTTGATGTTAGTTGAGAAGCAAATAAAAATGGATGATGTTGTTTCTCAACGGTAGCTACTCTCTACATCGTAGGATTTTAAGATGAGTAGGTTTTTAACGTTGATTTGTTGCCATAGCACATCTACATCAAAAGTAGGCTTGGTCATTAATTCTGATTGAGTCTGTGAGTAGCTTTTTCTTTTTTGCAAAGTATGACTGTAGTTACTTCGCCTTTTTCTATTCTGGCAACCGGTACAGCATGGTTCGCGAACATCAACAGGCATTAAGAAAACAGTTGTGGAATATACCCAATATGTTAAGAAGTAACATGTCAGAGGATAACTTCCTTGACTATATTATTGGCTTATCTTTTAAAAAGATCTGTCAGATAAGCTGAACTATTATTATGATGAACTGCTGGTTGAAGATGGCATCAAGTTTGCTGAGACATTTGTCTGTGGGTTTTATTAGAAGTAGGTTTTCGTTATGAAAAAAATGATATGTTTATTTTTGTGTTTGGTTTCGGCAAATGTATTGGCTGAAGAAAAAATGTATAAAGATTGGTTCGTCAATACCGATAGAGCGGATTACCTTTATGCCATAACGCTAAATAACAGTGGCAACATTTTTGGTAAGTATTGCTACCTAGACTCGGGGCAGTGTTTGTACCTTACGGGAATCGATACTAACTGCACTACAGGTAACAAGTATCCTGTTTTAGTGAATGCTGATTCTGGGGCATTTAATACCTTTCTTCATTGTGGCGAAAAAATTGGTGAGCAGAGTGTGTTAGTGTTCGACAATTTTGATGTGATTGAAACTGCGGCCAAAGAAAGCAAAAAAATTGGCATTGCGGTGCCAATGGAAAGTGGCCATTTTAAAGTCTCTAGATTTAGCATGTCAGGTTCGGCTTATAGCATAAACACACTGGATAAAGAGGCGAAAAAGAAGGTGATACTGTCTGCTCCTGATAGTGAACTGCTATAAATAAAACTTAAAAATAGTGACATGGATGGATAGTTAACAGCCATCAAGCACTGTGCCTACCGTGGGCTCTCCACCATTTTGCGGGTTGTAGTAGTAGGAGTAGCACAGGTCTTCAAGTAGGTAACCTTGCGGCCAAATGAGAACTAAACCTCTTTCTCCGCTGTAATTGTCGGGTATTGGGAAGCCGGGGATATTCGCCCCAACTTGGTTGCCTACACCACAAATATCGTGTTTAACACAAGTGGTTCGGGCGTTGGTCCACTCAATGACCTTTCCAATATCGAGAATGTGTTGCCATGCTTCTCTCCAGTGCCCTCTAACGTATCCGTTATATACAGAGACACTTCGTCCTATGCTTTCTAGGTAGACGTCACCGTTTTTCACGCCTTGAATCTGAGCTTTAAAGGCCACTTGGTTGGCACTGTCACGCATAGCGGAGGCGACCATTTTCATGCTGTTACTGCGAGCGTCGCTGGCAAAACTAAAATACTTGGGTATGGCTACCACCGCTAACACCGCCATTAGCACAATGACACACAGTAACTCTATTAATGTAAAGCCTTTGGTTTTTTTTACCACAATACTTCCTTGTTATCGTGACATCATAAGCTTTAACGATTGCGCCGCCGTTTTATTGTCAGTGGTTGAACTACTAGAATTTGGTCATAGCACTCAACGGAAAGGGCGGTACCGCTATTTATATTTGTTAACAGTTTATCAAATACAAATCGCAATTATGCAAACTATTTCACAAAGCAGGAACATAATTAATTGTTGACGAAATAGCGGCAGCCTCACTTAAAAAGTAGTGCGAGTTAGGTTGCATGAGTAGGAGATACGACTGTCTTTCAGTGAGTGGAGTGATGCAAAAGGGGAGGTTAAGTTACGCTGACCGTGCTTTTTTGGGCACAATGTCTAAATATTCAGTCATAAAACAAAGCACGCAGACCCAGTGGCGTTATTTGCCACTGAGGCGTTCCCTCAACAAGAAAGCGAATGTCAGTCAGAGGGCGGGGGTTAAATTTCAGCAATAATTTTGGCAATCTCTGCATTAATATAATCTTGCTTTTCAAGGTAAATCCAATGCCCACAATTAGGAACACGAGTAAATGAGGTGGGCTCTATTTGAGGAACCAGTGTTTTCGTAATCTCTTTAGGGGTTATAATATCATGCTCACCTTGATACATATGAATATTCCCCTTTTTTAGAATGTCCTTTCTTTTAATGAAATCCAGTTGTTCATTAAACAAATGGGTGACGCGCTGGTTTTGCTCAAAATTAATAGGGTGGTCTATTAATAATGATGCATTATTTATGTCGTAAAGATAGTATCTATTATAGATATCCTGACATTGCTTATTATATTGTTGCGTATCAATCTTGTTTTCTTTATGTTCGCCCCAGAGTTGTTCTAGCCTTTTTTGGTCACTCTGTGTGATCTTGCTTTGCAGAAGTTCTCCAAAGTGTGTCAAGTGCTGGTAGTTATAGCCCACACTGGATAAAAGGATAAGATTTTTTACTTTATCGGGATGAAGTGAAGCATACTGCAAACCTAGGTAAGTGCCCCATGATTCACCAACAATGGTTAGAGATTCATGCCCTAGTTCTTTTCGTATGGCTTCAATGACTTCAACATCGTGGTTAATTTCATAATTAAAATTGATATCCCAGTCAGATTTACCGCAACCTATTTGATCAAAGTAAATAACTTGATGATTTTCAGCAAGTGGTTGGAAGAACGGTGCGAACGAATCATGGCAACACCCAGGTCCACCATGCAAAAATAAAACAGGCTCGCCTTTGCCAAGTACTTCTAGGTGAATATTGGTAATCCCTTGATTGGATAAAGTGACTAACATATAAATCCTTAAAACTCTGGTTATTAATGAAAATAGTCTCTACTGCAATTAAATAAGCTGTTGCTACAGTGCTAAATAATATTTTTACGGATTGTATTACCCGTCAATGCCATTATTGAATTACACTAGGGTAACTAATTTTATATAAGCAACAATATTCATTTATTTGCAATTAATGGTATCTTTAATGCTTATAACCAGAATATTGTTAGCCGTAATAATATACCTTTTACCTTCGCTAGTAACCTTTGTATTAGCCAAAATAGATGCTTACCAAGAAATATGGCCACCTCTATAATTAAACAAGCTAGAATGATCAGTTATTTAGTTCGATTGGTATTAAACATAAGCTAGAAACACCCCTCTTTCACCAATACATAAAAAAGCCTCCTACTCAATGAAATGATGTAGGAGGCTTTTGTTGTTGGTTAAGCTTTAATGTCTTGCGACAAACTCAGTCTTATTATTCAACCGTTACCGCTTTTGCTAGGTTACGAGGTTGGTCAACATCCGTACCTTTGATGATGGCAACGTGGTAAGAAAGCAATTGCATTGGCACTGTGTAGAAGATTGGTGCGGTGATTTCGCTGACTTTAGGCATCTTGATGATTTTCATGTTCTCATCGCCTTCAAAGCCGGTGTCTTCGTCTGCAAATACATACAGTTGGCCGCCACGAGCCCTCACTTCTTCAACGTTTGATTTTAGTTTTTCTAGTAGGTCATTGTTTGGTGCAACCACGACGACAGGCATGTCTGCGTCAATAAGTGCTAGAGGGCCGTGTTTTAGTTCGCCAGCGGCGTAGGCTTCTGCGTGAATGTAAGAGATCTCTTTAAGTTTAAGAGAGGCTTCCATTGCAATTGGGTAGAACTCACCACGACCAAGGAATAGAGTGTGATGCTTGTCAGCAAAGTCTGGTGCTAGAGCTTCGATTTCTTTATCAAAGGCCAGTGCTTTTTCGATATCGGCTGGAAGATCATGCAGTGCTTTTACGATTTCCGCTTCACGAGCGCCATCAACGCGACCTTGTAGACGACCAATAGAAACAACCATCATTAGCATTGCGGCTAGTTGAGTGGTGAATGCTTTGGTTGATGCCACACCAATCTCTGTTCCTGCACGAGTCATGAAGGCAAAGTCTGATTCACGAACCAGTGAAGAGCCAGCTACGTTACAGATAGTCATTGCCGCCATGTAGCCTTTTTCTTTTGCAAGACGCAGTGCAGCAAGGGTATCGGCCGTTTCACCAGATTGAGAAAGGGTGACAAGTAGGCTGTTTGGACGAGTGACGAATTTGCGGTAACGGAATTCAGAAGCGATTTCTACGTCACAGCTAACGCCAGCAATAGATTCAAACCAGTAACGAGCGGCCATACCTGAGTTGTATGAAGTACCACAAGCGATGATTTGAACGTGCTCAACTTTGCTTAGGATCTCTTCGGCGTGAACACCGATAGCGTTTGTGATCACTGAGTCTGCAGAGACACGGCCTTCCATTGTGTTGATAAGAGCGCCAGGTTGCTCAAAGATTTCTTTTTGCATGAAGTGACGGTATTTACCTTTGTCACCTGCATCGTGTTCAGCGTTTGATTCGTGCTCTTCACGCTCAACTGTATTGCCTTGCGCGTCAAAGATAGTGACGTCACGACGTGTGATTTCAGCAATGTCACCTTCTTCTAGGTAGATGAAGCGACGAGTGACGTTTAGCAGTGCTAATTGGTCAGAAGCTAGGAAGTTTTCACCCACGCCACGGCCAATTACGATAGGGCTACCAGAGCGAGCGACAACAATGCGGCTAGGATCTTGGCGATCTACAGCTACTGTGCCGTAAGCGCCTTCAAGTTGCTTAGTCGTTTTTTGTAGCGCTTCTACTAATGATGCTGATGTTCTTAGTTCCCATTCCACTAGGTGAGCGATAACTTCGGTGTCAGTTTGAGAAGTAAATACGTAACCGCGTTCAGTCAGCAGTTCACGTAACTCTTCGTGGTTTTCGATGATACCGTTATGTACTACAGCAATGTTGCCTGAAACGTGTGGGTGAGCATTTGCTTCACTAGGTTCGCCATGAGTAGCCCAACGAGTGTGTGCGATACCAGTGCCACCTACAACGTGTTGCTCGTTTACTGCATCAGCCAATTCTTGAACTTTACCCAAGCGACGAACGCGAGTTAGGTTCGATTCACTATCGACTACAGCAACACCTGCGGAATCATAACCACGGTATTCAAGACGGCGTAAGCCCTCTACTAGGATTTCTGCTACATCACGTTGCGCTACAGCGCCAACTATTCCACACATGTTTTATTCTCCAGTTTGTCCTTCTATTATCATAGAGGACCATAAGTTAAATTTAGCGTTCTGCTCGTATAACGCGAACAGATTTCGATTCGATGATCTGTTTATATTCGTCAGATAGGTGCTTATCAGTGACGACGATATCAATGCACTCCCAAGCAAGCTCTAGGTTCGGGATGCGGCGACCAATTTTATCCGATTCAATCATAACGATAACTTGGCGAGAGACTTCGGCCATTACTCGGCTTAAACCGATGAGTTCGTTAAAGGTTGTTGTGCCTCGTTCAAGGTCGATGCCATCGGCACCGATAAACAACTGATCAAAATCATAGGAGCGTAAAGCCACTTCTGCGACTTGTCCTTGAAATGAATCGGAGTGGGCATCCCATGTGCCACCTGTCATTAATAAGGTGGGTTCACTTTCTAGTTCGTTGAGTGCATTGGCTGCGGTTAAGGAGTTGGTCATAACCAACAAGCCTTTTTTACTGCCTAACTGAGAAATCAGTGCGCCAGTGGTGCTTCCGCTATCAATTAAAATACGGTTATGGTCGTGAATTAAAGAAGCGGCAACGGTAGCCAGAGAAAGCTTTTGCTCCGATACCGTTAATTCGAGCTCTTCAGAAGGGGTCTCTTTTGGTAGAGACACCGCACCACCGTAGCGACGTAGCAATTGCCCACTTTGTTCAAGTGAGGCTAGGTCTTTACGAATAGTCACTTCTGACGTTTGATAGTGTTTCGCTAGTTCCTCTACAGTCACTTCCCCTTGTTCTTCAACAAGGGAGGCAATGGCACTACGTCGAATTTGTGTATTTCTTTTGGTCATAACCGTCTATGTTTCGTTTTACTTTGCATATTCTTTCACAACGAAAGGATAAAATCTACACTTCGTAAGGCTTAAAAAACGCTTTTTTCCTGTATTTACCTAAGTTGAGTATGGGTTCGTCAATGTGACAAGATAATTCTCGACATGAATTATACGAGGGTGTTTTACCGTTTCCTTTCGATTTGAAAGGGAACTATATGCCTATTAAAGCCACGAATTAACCGATAATTAGCCGATCAATGTCTAAATTTGATGATTAAGGATTGGATAATCTTAATACTTATTTTACACTACAAAAAAACAATTAACCCTTAATTGAAAAAGGTACTGTTATGAGATTAATTCCCTTAAGTAATGCTGAAAAAGTAGGTAAGTGGGCGGCGCGTCATATTGCGGAAAGTATTAATAAGTTTCAGCCAACCGCAGAAAAACCGTTTGTACTTGGTTTGCCGACAGGGGGGACGCCACTAACAACATATCAAGCACTTATTGACTTATATAGAGCCGGCGAAGTGAGCTTTAAGCATGTCGTTACCTTTAATATGGATGAGTATGTCGGGATTGATCCTGAGCATCCTGAGTCTTATCGCTCTTTTATGTATAACACCTTTTTCAATCATGTGGATGTACAAGAGCAAAACATTAATTTGCTGGACGGTTTAGCGGATGACATTGATGCTCACTGTGCTGCGTATGAAGCCAAAATTAAGTCTTATGGCAAAATTAACTTGTTTATGGGCGGTGTGGGTATTGATGGGCATATTGCATTTAATGAGCCCGGGTCGTCACTCTCTTCACGCACTCGCATTAAGACGTTAACCGAAGATACTCGTATTGCGAACTCACGCTTTTTTGATGGCGACATTAACCAAGTGCCTAAATACGCTCTGACTATTGGTGTGGCAACGTTATTAGATGCTGAAGAAGTGATGGTGTTATCTTTAGGGCACAATAAGGCACAAGCATTGCAGATGGCTGTTGAAGGTTGTGTGAATCACATGTGGACAGTGACCGCACTGCAACTGCATAACAAGGCGATCATTGTGGCTGACGAACCCGCTCAGCAAGAACTAAAAGTGAAAACCGTTAAATATTTTAATGAGTTGGAAGCTGAGAACATTAAAGGGCTATAGCGGTTAGTGCCTGAGATGAACCTGAATTGACGATAGAAAAGCCATCGAAAGATGGTTTTTTTTGGTTCTAGCTTTGAGGTTTAACAGTAGGGAAGTTAAGAGGTCAGATCGTTTTCACGGCATAGCTGAGTAATGATGTCGGTGACGGCCAATACCAGTGTTGAGCGTACTCGTTTGAAATGTCGACTTAAGAACATCTCTAGTGTCGCGCCACTCATGCCTTGCAGAAGATCAGCGTCAAATTCGATAGGCATAATGCCTTTGATGGCATTGATCTTATTGAGCTCAAATAAAACGTCGACTTCTGTGAAACTGACTTTTGAGCCTTGGATTTTCGCCCACTCTCGTAAAGTCACGAAAATATCAATGTCGTCATAAATTTGTTTAGAAATACTGCCAAGGCCAAGTAATAGCTTGGTTCTTACTTGGATTTCGCCAAGTGGCCCGTCGTTCGTAAGAAGCGGGTCTACCACATACTTAACCGCATGGTCGTCTTTGAAGAAAATACTTTTCAGTAATGCATCCACAGTATCGTCTAAAGCATCGTATGCCGTAAGCAAACATTCATAAGCACTGTCTGCCTCAGAAAGGGCTTCTAGGAGTTCTGTTTCGTGCTCAGGGTTTATGGGCATACAACTACTTATAGGATGATAAAAATGAATAAAGGTGCCCAGTAATAGGCACCTTAACGGATGTTATTTTAGCGCTAGGTAAGCCTGTTGTGCTCGTACTACGACGTCGGCGTTAGCATCGAGTTCAGAGTAATGAGCGAGAGTATCGGCAAAGCCTTTTTCTGCGAACATGGCTTGCAGTTCGACGGCTTGCGGGTCATCGTCATTTTTATAATGGAATGCCGCAGCAATACCTTTTAGCAAGTGCTCGTTAGCGAGGCTGTATTCTAGCGTACCATTCAAAGGTTTGACTAGGCGATCTTGCGGACTTAGCTTACGAATTGGCTGACGACCCACGCGATCCACTTCATCTCTTAGGTATGGATTGGCAAATCGACCGAGAATTTTTTCAATATAAGCTGCATGTGCTTTGGCATCAAAACCGTAACGACGAATAAGCACCGCGCCACTTTCTTCCATTGCCGCTTTTACATCAGCGCGAATGGCGTCATCTTCAATTGAGTCTTTAATGGTCTCATGGCCTGCAAGTACCCCAAGGTATGCGGTAATTAAGTGACCTGTGTTTAAGGTGAATAACTTGCGTTCCACAAAGGCCATTAGGTTATCCGTACATTCCATGCCAGGAATGTTGGGAATCTCGCCCTTAAATTGTGTCTGATCCACAATCCATTCACTGAAGGTTTCAACGGTAACGGCAAGAGGATCGGTTTCACCCGCCTCTGCTGGTGGCACAATGCGATCAACGGCTGAGTCGACAAAGCCTACTAATTGATCTGTCTTGGCTTTTACAGCGTCGTTGAGGTGCTGGTATACCGCTTCTTTAAGCTGGCTAGTACCACGAACCATGTTTTCACAGGCGATGATGTTAAGAGGTGTTTCATTGCCTTGGCTGAAACGTAATTCAATGCCTTGTGCGACGGTTTTAGCGATGATTTTTAGAACGGTAGGGCCTACTGCTGTCGTCAACAGGTCGGATTCGGCAATGCAAGCGATCACTTCAGGGCTGGTGGAGTTGACGGCGGTAACATTGGAAACGGTTTCGACAACGCAATCTGCGCCAACAACTTTCACTGGGTATGCATTGCGTTCGATTAACGCGTTCACAACGGTTTCATTGACATCAGCAAATGTTACATCGACACCCGCATCTGACAGCAATTTACCAATAAACCCGCGACCTATGTTGCCTGCACCAAAATGTAGAGCTTTCATAACAATACCTAACAATAAAATGAATAAAAATAAAAAAGGAGGCCAGTGCAATACTAGGGGAACTGGCCTCGTCACTTACTTAGGAGCATGACTCACAGCAATGTTACTTACCGTTGAGAATATTAAGAACATCTTGTGGATCAGATGTTGTTTTCAACAGTTCAATGGCTTGTTCGTCATCAAGTGAATTTGTGATAGCGGTGATAACTTGGATGTGCTCATCACCTTGAGCGGCGATGCCTATAACCATCTTCGCAATATCATCTTCGTCTTCGCCCCACTGAATACCCTCAGGGAATTGGCAAAATACGATACCCGTGCTTTGCACGTACTTCTTCGCTTCGATAGTGCCGTGAGGAACGGCTATGGACTCACCTAGATAGGTGGTAACTAACTCTTCACGAGCTAACATGCCATCAATGTATTCAGGGCTAACATTGCCAAGCTTAACCAGTTGTTCTCCAGCAAATTTAATCACTTCTTCTTTGCTGTTAGCTTGCATGCCTAAAAAGATATTATCCTGAGATAAACTTAACGTTGCCGATTGCTTAGGTGCGGCAGATTGCGTGGCTGTTTCTGTAGTTTGTTGAGCATTAACAAGCTGCGCAACTAGGTTGTCGTAGATGCCGCCGTCTAGGAAGTTTGATAGAGAAATATGATAAGCATTTTCTACCACTGAGCGTGCGCGGTCCGTGAGATCTTTATGAGTCACTACAATATCAACATCTTGTGGCAGATTGTTGATAGCAAGGTTAGTAACAGAAATATCAAGACCCGCAGCTTCTACTTTTTTACGTAGCAGTCCTGCACCCATAGCACTTGAACCCATACCCGCATCACAGGCGACGATGATGTTGCGAACCGCAGACATGTTTACTTCACCAGTGCTTTGACCTTTAGAAGAGGCTTTCATGTCTTTCATTTGGTTAGCCGCTTTTTCTAGTAGGTCTTCCTCGTCATCTGTTTGAGACTGAGTTTTCATTAGCAGTGAAGCAACAATGAAAGAGACTAAGGTGGCAGCAATAACCGAAAGGATTACCCCAACATAAGAACCTTTAGGTGTCATAATCAGTACAGCAAAGATAGAGCCTGGAGATGCTGGAGAGATAAGACCTGAGCTAAACATGACATTGGTGAATACGCCTGTCATACCACCTGCAATAACAGCAAGGATTAGGCGTGGATTCATTAGAACATATGGGAAGTAAATTTCATGGATACCACCGAAGAAGTGGATAATAGAAGCGCCTGCCGCAGATTGTTTAGCGTTACCTTTACCAAAGACCATGTAAGCAAGTAGTAGACCAAGACCTGGGCCTGGGTTTGCTTCAATTAAGAAGAAGATGGAACGACCTAGCTCTTCCGATTGTTGTACGCCTAGCGGAGTGAAAATACCGTGGTTGATGGCATTGTTAAGGAATAGGATTTTTGCAGGTTCAACAAAAATAGAGGCTAAAGGAAGCAAGCCTGCATTGACCATGACATCGACACCAGCTGCTAGAGCTGAGGAGAGCATTTTTACTGCAGGACCCACAATTAAGAAGGCTAGAATGGCACAAATCATACCGACGATACCGGCAGAGAAGTTATTCACTAGCATTTCAAAGCCGCTCTTCACTTTACCGTGAACAGCGTTATCAAATTTCTTAATGGCAAGGCCACCAAGAGGGCCAACAATCATCGCCCCCATGAACATTGGAATATCAGTACCAACGATAACACCCATGGTAGTGATAGCGCCCACAACAGCTCCGCGTTCACCACCCACCATTTTACCGCCGGTATAACCAATCAATAGTGGTAATAGGTAGGTAATCATTGGTCCCACCATGGCGGCTAACTTTTCGTTAGGTATCCAACCTGTAGGGATAAAGAGCGCGGTAATAAAACCCCAAGCAATGAATGCACCTATGTTAGGCATAACCATGTTGGAGAGGAAACGACCAAAGTTTTGTACTTTTATCTTCGCTTCGGGAGATAGCATAAGGGGGACCTCGTTTATTATTAGAGCCAAATGGCTTTGCTGTTATGTTTAACGTTAAGAAAAATCTAACACATAATTGAAATAAGGTATGTGTTAGCCAAAAAATGCGATCTCGATCACCTTCTAAAATGAAGTGTATTTATTTTCTAGTGATCCTTATCACGGAAATCACCTGTCAAAAAATTACAAGCACAGCTAAGTGATAATGATTACCATCTATTGGTGATGTATGTCACAGAAAATAGTTGCGCAGTGCAACTCTTGCTGTGATCGCGATCACTAAATTAATATTTAATAAGAAGTTTTTGACGATAAAGGTACATTTGGCAAGTTTTGCATATTGAAATTGGCAAAAATAATTACTTGCCGCATGATATGTAATTAAATTACATGAAATCAGCTGGAAGATAATGAAGGTAAACAGGGAATGAGGAGTGAATAGCTGTAGGGGGAATGGTTAAGATCGTTAGCAGGCATTGTGATAGGACGGATGACGGGTTATACCAATGACATTAAGTAAGTGATCAGAAATAGCGTAGGAAAAATGCTCGAAAACAAGGCAGAATTTTTCGATAAGCTTCTACAATCAAAAACTCTAACGCCGTTATCGAGTATTTTAACAAGCTAGAATGACCCGTTATTTAGTACGATTGGTATCGGTGCCTTTTTGGATACAAAAAAGCCCCAGTCCGAAGACTAGGGCTTATAATGTGGCTCCCCTTGCAAGACTTGAACTTGCGACATACGGATTAACAGTCCGCCGTTCTACCAACTGAACTAAAGGGGAATTACTTTTAAGTATTAATGGTGCCGACTACCGGAATCGAACTGGTGACCTACTGATTACAAGTCAGTTGCTCTACCTACTGAGCTAAGTCGGCACACTATATTCGTGGCACTACACCTAACTAAACTTCATTGCTGTCTGCTATACAGTTAGCATTAAACTCTAGTTTAAATATGGCTCCCCTTGCAAGACTTGAACTTGCGACATACGGATTAACAGTCCGCCGTTCTACCAACTGAACTAAAGGGGAATTACTTTTAAAGTAAATAAATGGTGCCGACTACCGGAGTCGAACTGGTGACCTACTGATTACAAGTCAGTTGCTCTACCTACTGAGCTAAGTCGGCACACTATATTCTTTACTGATGTCTAAGACACCAACAATTAAATTGTGGTGCCCGGAGGCGGAATCGAACCACCGACACGAGGATTTTCAATCCTCTGCTCTACCGACTGAGCTATCCGGGCGACGGGGGGTATTAAACGGTTTTTCCCTTTTCACGTCAACAAAAAAATGCAAAAAAAGTTCCACTTGGCGAAATTCTAGGCCGAGTAGTATGTTTTATGTATAAAAGAGTCGTTTTTTCACCAGTTACAAACGAGTTGCGTATTTATTTTAGGGGAGAATGGCGTGTTACAGTTAAAGGGGAAAGAGACTAATTTTATGCTTTTACGGATCACTAGAGGTCATTGAGGGCAAATAGTGCTGCAAAAACAGTTGTGCTAAGAGGTCGGCTTGGACTCTCATCATGAATGTAGTGGCACAATTTGAGTTATTTACTCAGAGTTAGTATTTGAGTCGGTCACTTTACATAGGGCAATCAAGAAAAGGGAAATATGATGCAGTGCGATTTATAGGCTTATTCTTGGGTGATTGGTATGAAAACAGCAACAGAGAATAGAAAGGGGAATTGAGGGGGGATTGAGCAAGTTGGGTTAAGCGGCTGGGTCTATGAGGGTGAGTTCGAGAAAATAGACAGATAAAAAAAAGCCCCAGTCCGAAGACTAGGGCTTATAATGTGGCTCCCCTTGCAAGACTTGAACTTGCGACATACGGATTAACAGTCCGCCGTTCTACCAACTGAACTAAAGGGGAATTATTTGAGCAACACTTATTGTGTTACGCACCAAATAATGGTGCCTCGAGGCGGAATCGAACCACCGACACGAGGATTTTCAATCCTCTGCTCTACCGACTGAGCTATCGAGGCAAAAGAATGGTGCCGACTACCGGAGTCGAACTGGTGACCTACTGATTACAAGTCAGTTGCTCTACCTACTGAGCTAAGTCGGCACACTATATTCTTTTTGCTTCACTGACGTTCTATGAACACCAACAACAAATTGTGGTGCCCGGAGGCGGAATCGAACCACCGACACGAGGATTTTCAATCCTCTGCTCTACCGACTGAGCTATCCGGGCAACGGAGCGCTATTAAACGCATTTTTCGTAAATCCGTCAACTGCTTTTTTTATTTTTTTCAAAAAAACGTGTTGTTTGCTTTTAATTTAACCATATTGGTTAAATTATCCCTTCCCTTGGTTAAATTCACGTTTGAATTTTGTCACCTTCTCTAAATAGCGACGCGATTCCATATTGCGATGTTTATGGGTTAAGGCCCAAAAAACTTGATTAGGTTGCAAAGCATTGATGTGTTTTAGCGCATTATTTCGACTATTTCTATCAAAGGTATTCAGCACGCCACCCGTTCCGCCGTTGTAGGCTGAGATCATGGCATACTCTAAAGACACGAAATTATGAATGTTTTTCAGGTATCGGGTTTTCAGAATATAGAAGTAAGCGGTGCCCACATCGATATTATTTTCTGGATTGAACAGATACTCAGGAGAGGGCATACCGGATTTTTTCTTCACCAGTTTAAATACATCTGCCCCAGCGGTTTTAGGAACCACTTGCATCAGTCCATAGGCGTTAGCCCAACTAACGGCATAAGGGTTGAAACTGCTTTCTGTTTTTATAATGGCATAGATAAGATCTTCTGGGATCCCGTAACGCTGGGAGGCTTTACGTACAATATTGGCGTATTTATATGAGCGTACATCCGAGTGCGTAGACACCATAGGTATTTCTACATAGTGGGCTATTTTATAGTCTACTTTCCTAGTTTTCATTTTATGGGCAATTAAGTAGTCAGCAAAGCGACTTGCTCGCCAATTCCATTGGATGGGCTTGCCGTCTTGATCCACAACTTGTTGATATAAAAAGGGTTCACCTTCCAGCTTTATATTGGAAGATGAAAATAGATCCACATGAGCAGGATCATCTGGGGTTAATAATGTGGTGATAATGGCGGTCTTTAAATGCGCTTTCGCCTCACTAGTGGCAACGGTTTCTATGGTGATTTTACCTGTAGAAAAGTTCACTTCGGCGCGACTATCGTAGTTATCTATGTACTTAACATAGTTACTTTTACCCGCCACTTTGACCTGATCTTTACCCCATTTTTTCTCAATATCACCAGTAAAACTGTTGATTAAAGAGTCTAGGGCCGCGGTGTCTTTTTCAAATTGTCCGGGCTTTGGAGCTAGGTTATGAGCGGCAAATCGACTGGTTGGTTCGTAATTGACATCGTATATCTTTTCGACAAATTCACGACTGCAACCACTTAGTATTAAGGGAAGGAATAAATAAAGCAGCTTTTTCATTGGTATCCACAAACAAAAAAGAGTGGCTAAAACGCCACTCTATACTATTACTGACTTGGTGGTGTGTAACCATCAATGACGACATCTTTACCTTCAAACAAAAAATTAACCATTTCTGTTTCAAGCAGTTTTCGATGTTCTGGGTCCATCATATTAAGCTTTTTCTCGTTAATTAGCATGGTTTGCTTACTTTGCCACATGGCCCACGCTTCTTTGGAAATACCATTAAAGATGCGTTTGCCAAGTTCACCGGGGTAAAGTTGAAAATCCAGACCATCTGCATCTTTTTTAAGATGCTCGCAAAATACTGTGCGGCTCATGAGTGTTCCTTATGTTAGATCATACTTAAGGTTTGCTAACAGGTTCTTAACCGGTGCAGCCAGCCCAAGTTTTTGTGGTTGTGACAAGTTATACCAAAGACCTTGGCTTTGTTCCATTATAAGGCTAGGTCGCTGAGTTAGGTTTATTAAAACAGGTGTGATGTGTAAATGGTAATGACTAAAAGTATGTTTGAAGCTAATTAATGTTTTCCCTTGGCGAATTTCCGTTTCACTACACTGGTACTGTTGTAGAAAAGGGGCAATATCGGCGCTAGGCTGTTCTGGGAAGCAGTGCAGTCCACCCCAAATACCCACCGCAGGTCTTTGCTCTAGCCACACCTCACCTTGATAATGCAAAATCACCAACCAAGTTTCTTTAGTGGGCTTCTCTTTGCGAGGTTTTTTGGTTGGGTAATCCGTTTGCGCTTGCTGCTTTAACGCGATGCAGTGTTCTGCTACTGGGCATAATGAGCACTTAGGTTTACTGCGAGTGCACACCATCGCTCCCATATCCATCATGGCTTGATTGTAATCATCGACATTTTGTTGGGGCGTATGTTCGGTAGCCACTGACCATAGTTGGTTTTCGACGCTTTTTTTCCCCGGCCAACCTGCAATGGCATTACATCGCGCCAGAACGCGTTTTACATTGCCATCAAGAATGGCGTGGGGCTGTTTAAATACCGAGGATAAAATGGCCGCTGCGGTGGAGCGTCCAATGCCGGGTAGGGCATTAAGCTCTGTAATCTCTAAGGGAAACTCACCGTGATATTGGTTTGCAATAATGTGCGCGGTTTTATGTAAATTACGCGCTCGCGCATAGTAGCCAAGCCCTGTCCACAGGTGCAATACCTCATCTATGTGCGCGTTAGCTAAAGAGTCAACGTCTGGGAATTGAGTAATAAAACGCTCAAAATAGGGGATAACAGTGGCAACCTGAGTTTGTTGCAACATGATTTCAGACAGCCATACTTTATAGGCGGTTTTTTGTTGTTGCCAGGGAAGGTGTTTGCGACCGTATTGTTGATACCAATTAAGTATTTTATTTGCGAATGGCGTCACTTAGAACCCAGAAATTAAGTCATAAAAGGTTAGAAATTGCACCATAATAGTGGGGAGAAGTAAAATCGAGTTGCACTGAATAAGCCTAACTTTGGCGATTATGCTGAGAAATTAGAATAATTTAGCTATGAAATGGCTTATGCACTTGCGTAATGAAGATTTCTTTGGATAATTCCCGCTTTGATTAATCGATGAACAGGCAACAGAATGAGCGAAGTAACGACTAACGAATACACCGAAGATGGCAAGCTGGTGAGAAAAATCCGCAGCTTTGTGCGTCGAGAAGGTCGATTGACTAAAGGTCAGGAAGCCGCTTTGAATGAATGCTGGCCAAAAATGGGCATCGATTACCAAAATCAACTGCTAGATTGGGCACAAGTATTCGGTAATAACAATCCTGTAGTGTTAGAGATTGGCTTTGGTATGGGGACTTCTCTGGTTGAGATGGCAAAAGCCGCTCCTGAGAAAAACTTTATTGGTATTGAAGTTCACCGCCCAGGTGTGGGTGCTTGCCTTGGCTTAGCGCGTGATGCTGGCGTAACGAATTTGCGTGTTATGTGCCACGATGCGGTTGAAGTGTTTGCGCACATGATTCCTAACGCTAGTTTGCATACCTTGCAATTGTTCTTCCCTGACCCTTGGCATAAAAAGCGTCACCATAAGCGTCGTATCGTACAGCTTGAATTTGCCGAAATGGTGCGTGAAAAACTGCAGCTAGACACGGGCGTTTTCCATATGGCAACAGATTGGGAAAACTACGCTGAGCATATGATTGAAATCATGAACCAAGCCCCAGGCTTTGCTAATATCGCCACCGATGGTGATTATATTCCTCGCCCTGATGAACGCCCACTGACTAAGTTTGAAGCTCGTGGTCATCGTTTAGGTCATGGTGTTTGGGATATTAAATATAAGCGCACTGTTTAATTTCACACTAAGTTATACAGGGGCTACTATGTAGCTCCTTTTTGTTTGTACCTATTAGATTAAGGTTTTGGTATGTTTCAATACGCTATTTTGGCAAACCCCGGTCACAATCGCATCTATTTTGACACCGCAGTTAAAATTGCCTGTTCTGAGCTGAAAGCGATGCTTGCTTCTATGGATATTCGTGTCGATGAAGTGCTAGAAAAAGATATTGGCTTGCCAGCCGCTTTAGTGTTTGAAACCGAGCAAGAGCTAGATGCTCTTCAGTTAAAAAGACTATCATCGTCTTCTATTTACTACGCTATTTTTCAAGTGTTGGATTGTGGGTTATTAAAGCCATTGCAACCTCAAGCGTTTAATACTTTTCCTGAGAGCATGAGTCAGATCTTGCGTTATACCGGTAAAACCAATGAGCAGTTTACTCGCTTAATGGTCAACCTTGGTTTGAGCGCAGCCAAGACGAACAGCGAACGAAAATGTTTGATGGACCCAATGTGTGGTAAAGGCACCACCTTGTATGAAGGCTTGATCCAAGGTCTAGATGTGATTGGGGTTGAAATCAATGCTAAGTGGGTGCAAGAGATCCAAACTTTCATCGTTAAGTATATGAAAAACGGTCGTTATAAACATAAAGTGACCAAAGAGAAGCGCACCGGTGAAGGGGGCAAAAAAATTGCGGATGGTTTTGCAATAAGTGCGGCAGTAAGCAAAGAGGATTTTGCCAACGGTTTAGGGCAATCCATGAAGCTGTATGCTTCTGATACTCGCATCATCAATCAAATTATCAAGAAAAATAGCTGTGATGTGATGGTCTCTGATCTCCCTTACGGCGTTCAGCACGGCAGTAAGAGCGCGAAAGATACTAAGATGGCTCGTAGCCCTCTAGGGTTGATTGAAGAGGCACTACCTGCTTGGAAGAGCGCATTAAAGCCTAAAGGGGCGGTAGTACTGTCGTTTAATGAGTTTACTTTAAAGTGGAGTGAACTGGCCAAGCTGTTTGCCGAGCAAGGCTTTGAAGTACAAGATGCGGAACCGTATATTGGTTATCTACACAGAGTGGATCAATCCATTAACCGCAATATCTTTATCGCGGTAAAACCATAAGCATGACGTCTCTTTGATAAACAAAGACAGCAATAGCTAAAAAATAAAGCCTCATAAACATTAAGTTTTGAGGCTTTATTTTTGAGAGAAAACTAGGATTGCTCTGATCTGATAACGGCTAAAATAGAAGGGTTATTAGTCAGGAACAAAAGCCTCTAGCAGATCATTTAGGAACAATTTGCCCTTTTCTGTGATTTGCCAGTGAGTATCACTTTCTGTGAGATACCCCATATCTAACGCCCAATCCATTGTGGGTTTAATGGAGCTTAGAGCCAACCCTGTTGTATCAATAAAGTCTTGTTTTGGACAGGCTTCAATAAGTCGAAAACGGTTCATAAAGAACTCAAAAGGACGGTCTTCGTCAGTCACTTGTTGTTCGCTATCTAAATAAGGTTTCACTAGATTTTGATAGGCACTGAGGTAACCGCGAGGGTGCTTCACCTTTGTGGTGCGAATAATGCGACCATCGCTAAAACTGAGCTTGCCATGAGAGCCACAGCCAATGCCAAGGTAGTCCCCAAAACGCCAGTAATTGAGGTTGTGCTGACATTGATACCCCGGTTTGCTATAGCCAGATATTTCATATTGCACATAGCCAGCGGTGGTGAGTTTGGCATGACCTTGTTCAAAAATATCCCACAGGTCATCATCGTCTGGCAGAGTCGGTTTTTTGTAATAAAACAGAGTATTGGGCTCGATAGTGAGCTGATACCAAGAGAGATGAGGAGGGGCAAGTTGAATGGCTTTGTCTAAGTCACCAATAGCTTGTTCAATACTTTGATCGGGCAAGCCATGCATCAAATCTAAATTGAAGCTATTTAAGCCAATATTGTGCGCCAGTTTGGCGGCATTAATGGCCTCTTCCTTGCCGTGAATCCGCCCCAAACGTTCTAGTTTTTGTTGTTCAAAGCTTTGCACACCAATAGAAATGCGCGTGACGCCTGCCTGTACATATCGAGCAAAGCGTTCTGCTTCTATGGTGCCAGGGTTGGCTTCCATGGTGATTTCAATATTTTCCATGAAAGGAATGCGCAGCTCAATCCCGCTCAATAGTCGGGAAATGTGCTCGGCAGAGATCAGGCTAGGAGTACCGCCACCAATAAATATAGAGGTGATTTTTCGCCCCTCAATAGAGGCTGAATATTTGGCAAGATCCGTCTCTAAATCTTCCAATAGGGCATCAATATACTGCTGTTGTGGAATGTCTTCTTTAACAGCATGAGAGTTGAAGTCGCAGTACGGGCATTTTTGCACACACCACGGAATGTGAATATATAGCCCTAGGGGGGGCGGAATGAGCTTGCTCATAAGGATTGTTTTAGTTCTTGGAATAGCTGAGTTAGGGCTTTTCCTCGATGGGAAAGCTGTTTTTTGCGCTCAGGAGAGAGCAGTGCTGAGGCGCATTTATCTTCTGGAACATAAAAAATAGGGTCATAACCAAAGCCATTTTCCCCTTCTGCTTGGGTGAGAATTTCTCCCTCCCATACTCCGTGGCAAACAATGGGTGTTGGATCTAAGTGATGGCGCATATACACCAATACACAATGAAAACGCGCGCTACGTTGTGCCTGCTCTACCCCTTGCAACTCTTGCAATAGTTTAGTGAGGTTTTGCTGGTCGCTGGCGTTTTCTCCCGCAAAGCGTGCCGAATAAATACCAGGAGCACCTTGCAAGTAATCCACTTCGAGTCCTGAGTCATCGGCAATAGCGGGCAGGCCCGTTTCTTGAGCCGCATGACGGGCTTTGATGATGGCATTCTCAATAAAGGTGGTGCCCGTTTCTGCAACTTCAGAAACGTTATACTCACTTTGCGCTTGTACTTGGAAACCGAAATCAGACAACAGAGTTGCCATTTCACGGACTTTGCCTTGGTTACCGGTGGCGAGAACTAATTTATGTGCTGGCTTATTTGACGACAAAAGGAATCACTCCTGAATATGGAAGGTTTGGTTAAAGCGAAGAATACCACTGCCTTTAGTGCCAGAGTCCGCTTTGATTTCAAAGCGGAATGTTTCATTTTCGGTAATGGGCAGTTCGGCTAAATAGTAGATGGCATCACCTTGAGTGATTTCTCTAAAGGTTAAGGTTTTACTGTTGCCGATTAAATTCTTTGCTGTGCCTGTCAGCTGAGTTTTGGTTGGCTTTTTGCCTACGCTGTACAGATCTAAGGCACTGATGTTGATCAGAGCCACATAAGGGTTTCTTTTGAGTTTGAGCTCTCGAGCAACCTTAGGGGCTAAAAATGTGGAATTGAAAGCAGAGTAGTGCAATTCAATATCCTTCATTCGTACAAATTGTTCGGCCCAACTTGGCATTGCAAAGCCTGCTATTAACAGGACACACAGTGTTGCAGTGAGTCGTTTTTTCATTGATAGCCTCTAAAGTCGTTAAGATTAGGTGTTACAGCCCAAACCAAATAGGTCCAAATAGACTGCTTGTAATATCGCCCATTAGGTAGTTAGCAAACTGCAATGCAATAAAGAGCACTAATACACTGAGATCTAAGCCACCCATGGCAGGAAGAATACGACGAATTGGCGCTAGCATAGGCTCGGTGAGTTGATGAAAAACATACTCGATAGGGCTACGACCTTGGCTTACCCAGCTTAGGATGGCACGCAGTAGTAGTATCCAAAATAGTAACTTACCCGCCGCTTTGATCAGCGCTAGAAGACCGATGATCAGTAGATCAGGGCTAAAGGCTACCGCACCATTGGATGCGATTAACATTAAAATGACAAATTTCAGTACACACAGTACATAGGCAAAAGTTAATGTGGCAAGATCGAGATTACCCACTGACGGGATGATGCGACGCAGCGGCTTTAACACCGGTTGAGTCGCTTTCACTATAGATTGAGAAAATGGGTTGTAGAAGTCAGCGCGTGCTGCTTGCAACCAAATTCTAAGAATGACGACCATAATGTAGAGGTCAAAAACGGTAGTCACTAAAAATTGCATTGAATTCATTACAAATCCTTGATGATGTTAAAAAAGGGATTCCATCTCTTCGGCACGTTTCACTGCAGCCTGCATGGCTTTAGCGACGGTATCGGAGAGTTGATGCTGATTAAATGTGGCGATAGCCTCGGCTGTCGTACCACCCTTAGAGGTCACTTGTTGGCGCAGAGTAGAGAGTTCCAGTTCGGAATTTTCTACCACCATTTGCGCCGCCCCTGCCGCTGATTGCTCAACCAGTAGGCGCGCGGTTTGTTCATCAAAGCCTTGCGCTATAGCTTCTTTTTGCATGGCTTCCATAAATAGGAAAAAATAAGCAGGAGCGCTTCCTGCTGCGGCAATAATAGCGTTGATTTGCGATTCTTCTTCTACCCAACACACCTTACCTACGGCTTGCATAAGCTCGCCAGAAAAGTCTTTATCTTGTTGGCTAATTTGTTCAGGTGCGAATAAGCCACTCATGCCTAGCCCAACTAACGAAGGTGTGTTGGGCATGACGCGTACAAAGTTGGCCGGTTTACCTAGCATGGCTTGCAGGCGTGGTATGGTGATACCCGCGGCAATAGAGATAAGCAGCTTATTGCTAAAATCTATATCGCTAAGTTTTGCTAAAACGTCACTCATAATCTGCGGTTTCACCGACAAAACAATCACATCCGCCACGGAAGCTGCGTGGTGGTTATCTGCTGTGGTTGACACAGAGAAGCGCTGTGCAATCTTGCTACGACTGCTCTGTGAAGGAGCTGTTGCCGTGATGGCTTGTGCTGGATAGCCACTCTCAAGCAACCCTGAAATGATAGAGCTTGCCATGTTCCCTGAGCCGATAAAGGCGATGTTGCGTACTGAATTAGCCAAAACGGTATCCTTTACTGTTTGTGTTATTTACTGTTTGAATAATCTCGGGCACCAAAAATAGCGGTACCAATGCGCACCATGGTACTGCCCGCTTCGATAGCCGCTTGCATATCACCACTCATGCCCATAGACAGAGTATCTACTTGTGGATATTGGGATTTAATTTGTTCAAACAAGTCTTTAAGTTGATTAAAGGCATGTAACTGCTGTTCATAGCTCGACACATTAGCAGGAATGGACATCAAACCGCGCAAGGTGAGGTTAGGTAAACCGTCTATTACGGCCGCTAATTCCACAGCTTGTTGTGTAGAAATCCCCGACTTGCTGGCTTCTCCACTAGTATTAACCTGTATCAGTACTTGTAGAGCGCCTTTGTCTGCGGGTCTTTGATCATTTAAGCGCTGGGCTATTTTGGCGCGATCAATAGAGTGAACCCAGTCGAAGTTCTCACTAATAGGGCGAGTTTTATTAGATTGTATAGGTCCAATAAAGTGCCATTTTATATCGAAATCGTTATGATGCTCTTGAAAGTATTGAATTTTTTCAACGCCTTCTTGAACATAGTTTTCGCCAAATTGGCGTTGACCAGCTTCACAAGCATCCAGTACCGCTTGATTGGGTTTGGTTTTACTTACCGCAAGAAGTTGCACTGAATGAGTTGGACGCCCAAACTTACGTTCAGAATCGTTAATCTGCTGATGAATGTGTTCTAAATTTGATTGGATTGTCTGCATAGTTTTGACTTAACAAGGATTTTTATGGATATCACCGAATTGCTTCGCTTTAGTGTAAAGCATAATGCATCAGATCTACATCTTTCATCGGGTTTGCCACCTATGGTGAGAATTGATGGTGATGTGCGTCGCTTAGAGATGGCGGAATTTAGTGAATCAGAGGTGCATGATCTCATTTTTGACATAATGGATGATGCGCAGCGAAGTGAGTTTGAGTCAAAGTTAGAGATTGATTTTTCTATCGAGCTCACAGGTGTAGGGCGTTTTAGGGTTAACGCTTTTAATCAAAGCCGTGGTGCTTCGGCGGTATTTCGTACCATCCCTACTATTATTCCAACCTTAGAACAATTAGATTGCCCGCCGACCTTTGAACAGATTGTTAATTATGAAAAAGGCTTAGTGCTAGTCACCGGACCGACAGGCTCAGGTAAGTCCACCACTTTGGCGGCAATGGTGGATTATATTAACCGTAACCACAATAAGCATATATTAACCATTGAAGACCCTATTGAGTTTGTACATAACAGCGCTAAATCTTTGATTAATCAGCGTGAAGTGCATCGTGATACTCATAGTTTTAAAGCGGCACTGCGCTCTGCTTTACGTGAAGATCCCGATGTGATCTTGGTGGGGGAGTTACGGGATCAAGAAACCATAAGTTTGGCGCTTACCGCCGCGGAAACAGGGCATCTAGTGTTTGCTACTTTGCATACCAGTTCTGCGGCAAAGAGCATAGACCGAATCATTGATGTGTTTCCGGCTGGAGATAAAAACATGGTGCGCTCTATGCTTTCCGAATCTTTACGTGCGGTAATTGCCCAGAAATTATTGAAGCGTATTGGTGGTGGCCGAGTGGCGTGCCACGAAATTATGTTAGCCAACCCTGCCATTCGTAACTTGATTCGAGAAGATAAAGTGGCGCAGATGTATTCGATTATTCAAACGGGTGCCGCTCAAGGTATGCGAACCATGGAACAGTCGGTGAATCAGTTAATGCAACAAAATGTGGTAACAAGAGAAGAGGCGGAAGCGAAAATAGAATTGCAAAGCAGTTTTGGTTCAAGTTTTTAGCAACCCGTTATTTAGCGGTAAAGGTTTAATATCAATCACACTAAGTAAGTGATCAGAAATAGCGTAGGAAAAATGCTCGAGGACAAGGCAGAATTTTTGATAAGCAGTTATTCTACAATCAAAAATTCTAACGCAGTCATAGAGTATTTTAACAAGCTAGGATGACCAGTTATTTAGTACGATTGGTATAACTACGGGCTTTCAAATACAAGCTTTAAACATGCAGGGCATAACAAGGAGAAAACGATGGAACTAAAAGAGTTGTTAGAAGCGATGACGCAACATAGAGCGTCTGATCTTTATATTACGGTAGATTCTCCTTGTATGTTTCGCATTGATGGTGAGCTGCAACCTTTCGCGGATAAACTCCATCAGTCCGGTGTTACCGCACTGCTTGATAGCATAATGGATAACGATAGGCGTAAAGAGTATCGCGCCCATAGGGAAGCAAATTTTGCTATTGAAAGTGAGTCGGGGCGTTTTCGGGTCAGTGCTTTTTTCCAGCGTGATTTACCGGGTGCAGTGATTCGTCATATCGAAACAAAAATTCCTTCTTTTGCTGAGCTTGGTTTACCGGATACCTTAAAAGATTTGGCGATGGTGAAACGAGGTTTAGTGCTGGTGGTTGGGGCGACGGGTTCTGGCAAGTCTACGACTCTTGCCGCTATGGTGGGGCATCGAAATAACACCCAACGTGGCCATATTTTGACCGTGGAAGATCCGATAGAGTTTGTTCATCAGCATCAACAAAGCATAGTGACTCAGCGTGAAGTTGGTTTGGACACTGAAAGTTATGAAGTGGCGCTAAAAAACTCTCTTCGCCAAGCCCCTGATATGATAGTGATTGGTGAGATACGTTCAGCGGAAACCATGCGCTATGCTATGACGTTTGCTGAAACGGGGCACTTGTGTGTGGCCACTTTGCACGCCAACAATGCCAATCAGGCTCTAGAGCGAATTTTACATTTAGTGCCAAGAGAACAAAGAGAGCACTTTTTGTTGGATCTTTCCCTTAATTTAAGAGGAATAGTGGGTCAGCAATTGCTTAAAGCAACACAAGGTACGGGCCGACATGTAGCGTTAGAGATTTTGCAGGTGACGCCAAGGGCGGCGGATCTTATTCGCCAAGGAGAGATCACCGAGATCAAGAACTACATGGCTAAGACAAAGCAGGTGGGGATTTGTACTTTTGATCAGTCTTTATTTGAGTTACTTAAACAGGGCAAGATCAGCGAACAAGACGCATTAAGAAGCGCAGATTCGGCCAACGATCTGCGCTTGATGTTAAAAAACTTTAAAGGCGTGAGCAGTGATGGCCCACTAGATGAGATTAAAATTGATATGGGGTGATGAGACGATTACTCGCCCCATTGACTCTCAAACCAACTTTCTAAGATAACCACCGCAGATTGGCAATCCACATTGCCTTTACTTAATGCTTTATAGCCACCCATAGCAAACAGATCTGCGCGAGCCTCAGTGGTAGAGAGCCTTTCATCGTGCAGTTCTACCTGCATGCCAAAGCGACCATGTATACGCTGGGCAAACTTTTTGGCTCTAGGGGTAATGGTTTTTAAATCTTTACCGTGTAAGTCAGTGGGTAAGCCTACTACGACTAGATCTGGCTTCCACTCCGCAAGTAAGGTACCAATATCATCCCAGTTAGGAATGCCATCTTTGGCTTTGAACGCCTTTAATGGTGTGGCTGTGCCAGTGATATCTTGTCCTATAGCGCTACCAATACTTTTGGTGCCATAATCAAACGCCATTATGGTTTTACTCATGCGTGTCCTGCTTGTGTTGATAGTTGAGAGGCGTCGATACCTAAAGACTGTACCGCACTTGCCCAGCGATCTTGCACTGGGGTGGTAAAGATAATGTTTGGATCGGCCTCAATGGTGAGCCAAGAGTTTTCCGCTAACTCACTTTCAAGCTGTCCCGGTTCCCAGCCAGAGTAACCCAGTGCCACTAAATATTGGGTGGGTTCTTGCTGAGTGCCTAATACTGACAATATGTCTTTGGATGTGGTTACGGTTAACGCATCGGTCATTTCAATACTGGATTGATACTTGTCTTTGGGTTGATGCAAAATAAATCCACGATCTTCGGCAACAGGGCCACCATTGTGCACAGGTTGCTTTAAGCTATCACCTGCCTGAACATTCGCAGAATGAAGCTCCACTTGCTTTAACATGCCGCCGACGGTGATATCGATAGGCGCATTAATCATGATACCCATAGCGCCTTTTTCATTGTGCTCACAAATGTAGATCACTGAGCGTTTGAAATAAGGGTCTTGCATCGATGGCATAGCCACTAAAAAGTGATTAGTAAGATTCATAAGTTACCCTTTTATACTCGCTACCTTGATTAGGTCGCTACCCACTTTACCTAGACGAGGCATTGAAAATAATCTTTGAACTTAGCGGAAACTCTGGATAACGGGGGGATATTTTTGTTATCCAGGGTTTTCAGCGCTATTTATGCTGACTTATTGCGTTTGATATTTTTGATGCGTCGTTCAATAGCATCCATCAATTTACCGGTAATAGAGATGCCAAACTCAGTTTCAATCTCAACAATACAGGTTGGGCTGGTTACGTTTATTTCAGTCACTTTATCGCCAATGACGTCTAAGCCAACAAAAATCAATCCTTTCTCTTTAAGTGTAGGACCGATTGCATTGGCTATTGCAAAATCTGTTTCGCTTAATGGTCTTGCTTCACCACGGCCACCAGCGGCTAAGTTACCACGTGTTTCTCCTTTAGCAGGGATACGGGCGAGGCAGTATGGCATGGGTTCGCCATCAACGATTAAAATGCGCTTATCACCATTGCTAATATCAGGTACGAACGCCTGCGCCATAGCGTAGTTTTGACCATGGTTAGTCAGTGTTTCGATGATCACTGATACGTTAGGATCGCCTTCCTTGACGCGGAAAATAGAGGCGCCACCCATGCCATCAAGAGGCTTAAGTATCACATCACCATGTTCTTCGTGAAATGCTTTAATTTTTTCTGCTTTACGAGTCACTATGGTGGTCGGCGTCATATCGGCAAACCATGCGGTGTAGAGCTTTTCGTTACAATCACGCAGGCTTTGCGGTTTGTTGACGATTAGAGTTCCTTCCACTTCCGCACGCTCCAGAATATAAGTAGCGTAGATATACTCGGTATCAAATGGAGGATCTTTGCGCATCAGTACCGCATCAAGATCGGAGAGTCTGATGGTTTGCTCAGATAGAAACTCGAACCAATTGTCAGGGTTCTTTTCAATTTTTAGTGTTTTAGTATCTGCCACCGCCACACCTTGATCTAGGTGAAGATCATTCATTTCCATATAGTGGATTTCATAACCACGGCTTTGCGCCTCAAGTAGCATGGCAAAGCTTGAATCTTTTTTAATGTTGATGGACGAAATAGGGTCCATCACTATACCGATCTTAATCATTCATCTCTCCTAGCCAAGATCGCCGAAGCGAACTTGCAGTGCGGTAATGGCTGTTAGTGCCGCTGTTTCGGTTCGTAATACACGTGGGCCTAACAAGGTTTGTGCAAAGTTATAGTCCGTGGTCATGTGAATTTCTGGATCAGAAAGTCCACCTTCGGGACCAATTAATAACTTAACTTGTGTTATTGGTTGGGGCAGGGTGTTGATGGAGTAGGGCGCTCTTGGGTGAAGGTTGAGCTTCAGCCCTTGATATTCTTCGCTACACCACTGTTCAAGTTGCATGATAGGTCTGATAACAGGCACGCTATTGCGACCGCTTTGCTCACACGCTGCGATGGCGATTTTTTGCCACTGGATTAATTTCTTTTCAAAGCGTTTAGGGTCGAGTTTTACCCCACAACGTTCAGAGATAAGAGGGGTGATGGTGTTCACTCCCAACTCCACTGATTTTTGAATGGTGAATTCCATTTTATCGCCACGGGAGACCACTTGGCCTAAGTGAATATCTAATGGGGATTCAAGGTTGTTGTGTATTGATTCTTGTATCTCAACGGCAACGTTCTTTTTGGAGACCTCAGTGATGACTGCGGAATATTCGACGTTGCTTCCATCAAACAGGCAAACCGCTTGGCCTACCTGCATTCGTAATACACGCCCGATATGCCCTGCGGCATCGTCGCATAGCTGAACGTGAGTGGCTGAAGACAAAGATTCAGGATGGTATATCCTAGGGATGCGCATTTAAATCGTACCTGTAACTGACTGAACTAACTAAATATGGTTGCTATGGTAGCAAATAACAAGAGGTGTGGCTCAGTCTGCTTGGTACGATTTTCTACTGTTTACATTTTTGCGCAACAAATGGGTTGGAGTTTCCTTGGATTTTATTGATTATTTGGTTTCTTTGGCATTCCCAATCGGTCACGGCGTAGCTTTTGTTCCAAGCATTCATTAGCTTGATTTGCTGTGATGACAGTGTGATTGGGTAGTGTTGTTTCATGTATAGGTAGGTGCGTGCAATTGCCCCACGCGCGTATACAGGAGGCATGGCTTTATCGTCTTTAAAGCTGATTTGCATTTTACACTGCCCATAGCTGACACCGTGCATACCGTTCCATTGTGAAAATTCGTAATTAGAGCGGTCGCCGTTTACTTCACCTATGGCTGGCACTAAATTGTGCAGATCTGCTTCCATTTCTTTATATACAGGATCGCTCTTAGTGCAGTTGGCGCGCCCGCCTTTTTGCCAGCACTGTCTTAGCTTACCAAGTTGCGCTGCAGGGACAATGTGTTCCCATTCGATGCGATTGGCACGACGTTGTTGCTTACGTACTTGATAACCACAGTTAGAGAGTTGTGGTGTACCTTTTTTACCATGCCAGTCAATTTTACAGCCACAGTAAAAGGTTTCAGGGTGCTGCTTATAGATGCCGATAGCTAGTTTTTTAGAACGATAAAAAGAGTGAGGCTTTGCGTGCGCAGCAACAGAGATGAGTACTAGACTGATAATAAGAAAAAATGAACGTTTCAAGGGTAATATATCGTGATAGCTGAAAAACAGCGAAGAGGATACCGCTAATTCCCCCTCTTGACCAGATTGCGTCTGGTTGAGTATGAGAGGGTATTTGGGGAGGGATTGGGCGCTGAATATTGTTAGCTAAGTTGCTTTCCGGTAAAGCTCAATTCAGTTCCACAATTGCGACAACTATAGTGACTGTCACCACGAATCACTTTGTTATGGCGACGAATAGTAAGAGGGTAGGTGCGACAACCGCATTGATACTCAAAGGTCTTTCCTTGAACGGAGGTGACATCCATAGAGTGCGTCCGCTCTGGCTTAATAGCAAACACCTTGCTCATAACATATTGCCACTCTTTACCGTGTGGCCTTACTCGGCCAAATACCTGGTGAGTAATTAAATGTGCCAGTTCATGGGGTAAGACTTCATCGAAAAAGGCTTGCTGATTCTCTGCCAGCAACACTTTATTTAACTTGATGATATTGAGTTGTAAGAAGGCTTTTCCTGCTGCTTTACCTCGCATGTCTATGTCTATTTGTGGCATAGGAAAACTACGCTGAAAATGGGCGTTTGCCACTTGAATCAGTGAGGCAGTTTTTTTGGTGAGTTGGTATTGAATAGGGCTCATGCAGCAAACAATCGATAAAAATAACCTCGCTACTGTAACGTAATCAATAGCGCTAAAAAAGGAGAACCTAAGTTCTCCTGTATGGTGAGCGTTACAATAGCGGCATTATTAATGCTTCTTTTGAATGGTTGCGTGATAGGCGTGCCAAGTACCATAGCCTAAAATGGGCATGGTAATGATCATGCCGAGTCCATAGGTGGCAAAGCCAATTAATACACCACCACAAATTACGCCTGCCCATACTAAAAGAGGTGCAGGATTACTTCTCACAGCGTTAAAGCTTGAAAATATCGCGGTCATAATATCCACGCGCCTTTCTAGCATAAGAGGCATGGAGAACACCGAAATACTAAATACTACGCTGGCTAAAATGAATCCGGCAATGGAACCGGTAATAAGAAAAGGTGCAAAATCAATAATAGAGGCGCCGGCTACAGAGGGGTATAAAGCGTGCAGTAAAGAGGCTATTCGCATCCAAAATATCATCGCGACCACCAGTAATACAGCAAAGCTCCACTGTGAGGTTGAGTTACGGCCAATGGCTTTCATGGAATGGAGTAGGCTTGGTTGCTTACCTCGCTCTCTTGCCCAGCTAGTATCGTATAAACCCAAGGCAAGGAATGGCCCGATAAGCATGTAAATAATAAGAGCCGGTAGGATAACTAAATGGGAGTGGTTTCCTTGTAGATATATCAATCCCACAATACCGGCGGCGGCGATGGCAAAACATGCCCCGTAAAAAAGGCTGATAATAGGGGAGCGTACAAAATCATTTAAACCTAAAGCGAGCCATTGAAATGGGTCGCTGATGGTGATTTTGTTGCATGGCAGTGTTTTTGCGTACTCACTGTCTTTTACTTTCGATGCTTGCTGAAAGCCATCTTCATTATATGTACGAGGCATAATCATCCTCCTGATTGAGTCTAAGGGCAGAGAGGCGTTCACCTCACACTAGCCTTAAACTGAGCCACGTTATTTGATAAAACTTGATCTAGTTAACATTTTGTTCACTTGGTAACTATCGTCATGGATGGCATGAAATACAAATTTTGTATGAAAATTAATCGAAATGATGGCGGCTACAGTGGGTAGTGGTTCTGACAAAACACCTTAAGAGGAAGGGGCGAAAAAAAACCTCAGCACTAAGGCTGAGGTTTGATGTTGAGACCTTGAGATAGGTTGGCTTATTTGATACCAGCGAAATCTTTAAGGATTGCGGCTTTGTCCGTTGCTTCCCATGGGAATTCTTCACGACCAAAGTGACCATATGCGGCAGTTTTCTTGTAGATAGGCTGCAGTAGGTTCAGCATCTCTTGTAGGCCGTATGGACGTAAGTCGAAGTTTTGACGTACAGCTTCAATGATGATCTCTTGAGATACTTTTTCAGTACCAAAAGTTTCTACCATGATAGACGTTGGATCAGCAACACCGATAGCGTAAGACAATTGGATTTCACAACGGTCAGCCATGCCAGCCGCTACGATGTTCTTCGCTACATAACGAGCTGCGTATGCTGCACTACGGTCAACTTTTGATGGATCTTTACCAGAGAATGCACCGCCACCGTGACGAGCTGCGCCGCCGTAGGTATCAACGATGATTTTACGACCAGTAAGACCACAGTCACCCATTGGGCCACCGATAACAAAACGACCGGTTGGGTTGATAAAGAATTTAGTTTCTTTATTTAACCACTCTGATGGCAATACCGGTTTGATGATGGTTTCCATTACCGCTTCACGAAGATCGTCTGTTGAGATCTCTTCACTGTGCTGAGTAGAAAGAACAACGGCATCAATACCGACAATTTTGCCTTGGTCGTATTGGAATGTTACTTGAGATTTAGCGTCTGGACGCAACCAAGGTAGAGTGCCGTTCTTGCGAACTTCTGCTTGCTTCTCTACTAAAAGGTGAGAATAAGTAATGGGTGCAGGCATCAATACTTTTGTTTCGTTGGTAGCGTAACCAAACATGATACCTTGGTCGCCCGCCCCTTGATCTTTAGGGTCTGACTTATCAACACCTTGGTTAATGTCTGGAGACTGTTTACCAATAGTGTTTAGTACCGCACAAGAATTGGCATCAAAGCCCATATCTGAATGTACGTAACCAATTTCACGAACGGTTTCACGAGTGATCTCTTCGATATCAACCCAAGCAGAGGTAGTCACTTCACCACCTACCATAACCATGCCAGTTTTTACGTAGGTTTCACATGCAACGCGAGCTTTTGGGTCTTGCTCAATAATTGCATCTAGAACCGCATCTGATATTTGGTCTGCGATTTTATCTGGATGGCCTTCTGATACTGACTCAGAAGTAAACAGGTGCTTAGCCATGATGGGCTCCCTTATTCGTTAAGAAAAGACGCTTCAGGGCGCCTTTTGAATGGTACTTTTTTGTAGCTGTATCTACATCTAGACGTCTATTCTAATTTTGAATGTGTGAAATACAAGCTTTTTTACGATTTAAATGAACTAAACGTTTGCGTTAGGTCACAGCACTATTTAACAAAGATAGTGAGATGTTAAACAAATATATCTCTCATAGTTGTCATTTTGCTCGGGAAACTGTTTGCAGTAATAGAGGCGCTTTGCGACAATAACGACGCCCAACACCCTCTGTTGGGGTCAGGACTTATTTTTTTATAAATTGCTTATGCATTCAGGAGCAGACATGTCTTCTCGTAAAGATCTAGCCAATGCAATTCGTGCCCTTAGCATGGATGGTGTTCAACAAGCTAACTCTGGTCACCCAGGCGCACCAATGGGTATGGCTGACATCGCTGAAGTACTTTGGCGTGGTCACTTAAACCATAACCCGCAAAACCCAGAGTGGGCTGATCGCGACCGTTTTATTCTGTCAAATGGTCACGGCTCAATGCTGATCTACTCTCTGCTTCATTTGACTGGTTATGAGTTATCAATCGATGACCTTAAAAACTTCCGTCAGTTGCACTCTAAAACTCCAGGTCACCCAGAATATGGTTATGCACCGGGTATTGAGACCACTACCGGCCCTCTAGGTCAAGGCATCACCAACGCTGTTGGTATGGCTATGGCTGAGAAAGCATTGGCAGCTCAATTTAACAAAGAAGGTCACGACATTGTTGACCACTTCACTTATGTATTCATGGGTGATGGCTGTTTGATGGAAGGTATTTCACACGAGGCATGTTCTCTTGCGGGTACTCTAGGTCTTGGCAAACTGGTTGCTTTCTGGGATGACAACGGCATCTCAATTGACGGCGAAGTTGAAGGCTGGTTCTCTGATGATACGCCTAAGCGTTTTGAAGCTTACGGTTGGCACGTAATTCCTGCTGTCGACGGTCACGATAGCGAAGCCATCAATGCCGCTATTATTGCTGCAAAAGCAGACCCTCGCCCAACACTTATTTGTACTAAAACTGTGATTGGTTTTGGTTCTCCAAACAAAGCGGGTACGCACGATTGTCACGGTGCTCCACTAGGTGCTGACGAAATCGTTGCCACTAAAGCCGCTCTTGGCTGGGAACACGGTCCTTTCGAAGTACCGGCTGATATCTATTCACAGTGGGATGCAAAAGCATCTGGCGCTGAAAAAGAAGCCGCTTGGAATGCTAAATTTGACGCTTACGCGGCAGCATACCCAGCTGAAGCTGCTGAACTAAAACGTCGTGTAAACGGTGAGCTTCCAGCGCAGTGGGAAGAAAAAGCAAATGAAATCATTGCTGATCTTCAAGCAAACCCAGCTAACATTGCATCACGTAAAGCATCACAAAACGCACTAGAAGCGTTTGGTCAAATGCTTCCTGAATTCATGGGTGGTTCTGCTGACCTTGCGCCTTCTAACTTGACTATGTGGTCTGGTTCTAAGTCTCTTGAAGCGAATGACTTCTCAGGTAACTACATCCATTACGGTGTACGTGAATTTGGTATGACAGCAATCATGAACGGTATTGCTCTGCACGGTGGTTTCGTACCATACGGCGCAACATTCCTAATGTTCATGGAATACGCGCGTAACGCAATGCGTATGGCTGCTCTGATGAAAGTTCAGAACATTCAAGTTTACACACATGACTCTATCGGTTTAGGTGAAGATGGCCCAACGCACCAACCGGTTGAGCAAGTCGCTTCTCTACGTATGACTCCAAACATGAGCACATGGCGTCCATGTGACCAAGTTGAGTCAGCCGTTGCTTGGAAATTGGCTATCGAACGTAAAGATGCGCCTACAGCGCTTATCTTCTCTCGCCAAAACCTTGCACAGCAAGAGCGTAACGCAACTCAAGTTGCTGATATTGCTAAAGGCGCTTACGTGCTAAAAGATTGCGCAGCTACTCCTGAGCTCATCATCATTGCCACAGGTTCTGAAGTTGAACTTGCTGTTGCAGCGCAAGCTGAACTGACCGCTGCTGGCAAAGCAGTACGTGTTGTTTCTATGCCATCAACGGATGCATTTGATAAGCAAGACGAAGCGTACCGCGAATCAGTATTGCCTTCATCTGTGACCAAACGTATCGCTGTAGAAGCGGGTATCGCTGACTTCTGGTACAAGTATGTTGGCTTCGGTGGCAAGATCATCGGCATGAGATCATTTGGTGAATCTGCACCTGCTGGCGAATTGTTCAAGATGTTTGGCTTCACTACTGAAAATGTAGTGAATACAGCAAACGATCTTTTGGCTTAATCGCGAGAGAATATTTCGTTTAAGATCTTAAAATCAATTGAAACCAGCAGTTTACTGCTGGTTTTTTTTTGCCCTCAGAATATGTTCTGATAAACTCGGGCTGCATTATATAATAAGCCTTACTGGAGTTAGGTATGCTAAGAGTCGCAATCAATGGCTTTGGTCGCATTGGACGGAATGTACTTAGAGCCGTCTATGAAAGTGGCAAGCAACAGCAGATTAAAGTGGTTGCGGTCAATGAGATAGCCCAACCTGACGCAATGGCGCATTTGCTTCAATATGATACTAGCCACGGTCGTTTTCAGCACAAAGTAACTCACACTCAAGAGTATCTGAATATTCATGATAGTGATGACCATATAGATGAAATTCGTATTTTGCATTTGGCAGAGTTAGACCTATTGCCTTGGCGAGATCTAGGGGTTGATATTGTACTCGATTGTACAGGTGTCTTCGGTAGTCAGGAGGACGGTCAACAACATATTGCTGCAGGAGCGGGTAAAGTATTATTCTCTCATCCCGGCTCTCAAGATCTTGATAATACAATTATTTATGGCATTAACCATCAAAGCTTAAAAGCGGAGCATAAAGTGGTGTCTAATGGCTCATGCACCACTAACTGTATTGTTCCTATTATTAAGGTGCTGGATGAGGCTTATGGTATTCAGCGAGGCACAATTACCACCATTCACTCATCAATGAATGATCAGCAGGTTATTGATGCCTACCACTCAGATTTACGACGAACTCGCAGTGCCAGCCAGTCGATTATTCCGGTAGATACTAAGCTACATAAGGGGATTGAGCGAATTTTCCCTAAGTTTGAGAATAAATTTGAAGCCATTTCAGTTCGAGTGCCTACGGTAAATGTAACGGCAATGGACTTGAGTGTAACCTTAGATGCCAATGTGAGTGTTGATGATGTAAATCAAACCATCTTGCATGCATCTCAATGTACATTACAATCAATAGTCGACTACACTGAGGCGCCGCTGGTCTCCATTGACTTTAATCATGATCCCCATAGTGCGATTGTGGATGGGTCTCAAACTCGTGTCAGTGATGGCCAATTAGTGAAGATGCTGGTGTGGTGTGATAATGAGTGGGGTTTTGCAAATAGGATGTTAGATACGGCCTTAGCGATGCACGTGTCACATTAATTACATCGCGTGAATTAAATCCTTGGCTTTTTGCTTTAAGAGCTTGAAGTATAGAGTTTGCGGCCCCATGTGGTATTAAATTATATAGATTTCGAACACTCATGCTTGAGCTTTTTAGGGTGAGTGGAAAGTTTTTAAATTAGAACCTAGAGGACTAACAATGTCTGTAATTAAGATGACTGACCTGGATCTAGCAGGTAAGCGTGTATTTATCCGTGCTGACCTAAATGTTCCAGTAAAAGACGGTAAAGTAACTTCTGATGCTCGTATCCTTGCATCTCTACCTACTATTAAGCGTTGCTTAGAAGCGGGCGCTAAAGTAATGGTTACTTCTCACCTAGGTCGTCCAACTGAAGGCGAATACGCAGAAGAGTTCTCATTACAACCTGTAGTTAACTACCTAAACGATGCTCTTGATTGCGACGTTAAGCTAGCAAAAGACTACCTAAATGGCCTTGAGCTAAATGCGGGTGAATTGGTTGTTCTTGAGAATGTTCGCTTCAACAAAGGCGAGAAGAAAAACGAAGAAGAGCTATCTAAGAAGTATGCCGCTCTTTGTGACATCTTTGTAATGGATGCATTTGGTACAGCTCACCGTGCTCAAGCGTCAACTCACGGTGTTGGTACTAACGCTCCTGTAGCTTGTGCCGGTCCCCTTCTTGCTGCTGAACTTGAAGCACTAGGTAAAGCGATGGATAACCCAGAGCGCCCACTAGTTGCTATTGTTGGTGGTTCTAAAGTTTCTACTAAACTGACGGTTCTTGAGTCTCTATCTAAAGTTGCTGACCAACTGGTTGTGGGTGGTGGTATTGCTAACACATTTATCGCTGCAGAAGGCCACAATGTAGGTAAGTCTCTTTATGAAGCAGACCTAGTTGAAACAGCTCAAAAGCTAATGAAAGAGTGTGCTATTCCTGTTGCAACTGATGTTGCTTGTGCAAAAGCATTCGATGAAAACGCAGAAGCTGAAATCAAAAACGTTGCTGACGTTCAAGATGATGACATGATTTTTGACCTTGGTCCTGACTCAACAGCCGTTCTTGCTGACATCATTGCTAATGCAAAAACAATTCTTTGGAATGGCCCAGTTGGCGTATTCGAATTTAAAAACTTCGAAGCGGGTACTGCAGGTATTTCTAAAGCTATCGCTGAGTCTGCAGGTTTCTCTGTAGCGGGTGGCGGTGACACATTGGCCGCTATCGATAAATTCGGTATCAAAGCGGATGTGTCTTACATCTCTACAGGCGGCGGCGCTTTCCTAGAGTTTGTAGAAGGCAAAGTGCTTCCAGCGGTTGCCATGTTGGAAGAACGCGCAAAAGCGTAATTTTTTAGGCGAGATTTTATCTCGCCTTTTTTATTGAGCTTGATTACGGTAATAAACTGCCGTAACAAGTTTTCATTTTTGCAAAAGTGCAATTTAATACTAAACGACAGAAAATAGGACTTATTCCATGTCTAAGATCTTTGATTTTGTAAAACCAGGTGTTATCTCAGGCGATGACGTGCAGAAGGTATTTGAAGTAGCGAAAGAGAATAACTTTGCTCTTCCTGCTGTAAATGTTGTTAACACGGATTCAGTAAATGGTGTACTAGAAGCTGCAGCGAAAGTTAAAGCTCCAGTTATTGTTCAGTTTTCTAATGGTGGCGCAGGTTTCTTTGCTGGTAAAGGCGTGAAACTAGAAGGCCAAGGCGCACAAATTCTTGGTGGCATCGTTGGCGCACAATACGTTCATTCGGTTGCTGAAGCTTACGGTATTCCAGTCATTCTTCATACTGACCATGCGGCGAAGAAACTCCTTCCTTGGATCGACGGTCTGCTTGATGCAGGTGAAGAACATTTTGCTAAAACAGGTAAACCTCTTTTCTCTTCACACATGATTGATCTTTCAGAAGAGCCTCTAGAAGAGAATATTGAGATCTGTTCTAAATACTTAGCGCGTATGGCTAAGATGGGTATGACTCTAGAAATTGAACTGGGTTGTACTGGTGGCGAAGAAGACGGCGTTGATAACTCTGATATGGATGCGTCTGAGCTATACACTTCTCCTGAAGATGTTGCTTACGCTTATGAGAAGCTACACGCTATTAGCCCTCGTTTCACTATTGCCGCTTCTTTCGGTAACGTGCACGGTGTTTATCAAGCGGGTAACGTAGTACTTACTCCAACTATCCTACGTGATTCTCAAGCATATTGTGCTGAGAAATTTGGTATTGCACCAAATGCACTTAACTTTGTATTCCACGGTGGTTCTGGTTCTTCTGAAGCTGAAATCAAAGAGTCTATTGGCTACGGTGTGATTAAAATGAACATCGATACTGATACTCAGTGGGCAACTTGGGATGGCGTGCGTACATACGAAGCTAAAAACCGCGATTACCTACAAGGTCAAATTGGTAACCCTACTGGTGAAGCTGCGCCAAACAAGAAGCACTACGATCCTCGCGTATGGCTACGTGCAGGTCAAACGTCTATGGTTGCGCGTCTTGAAAAAGCGTTTGCTGACCTTAATGCGATTGATGTGCTGTAATTACTTCGCAACATACTAATTAAATTAGAAAAACCCGCTTTTATAGCGGGTTTTTTTTGTCTTCTGTACTATAGTTTTTAAGTGCAGTTTTTAAGCGCAGTCTTTAAAGTCTTGAACATGCTCTGTTTTTTACAGAAGTCTGACTTATAACGTACATATGGACGTATGATGCTGGTAACAGCATAAGTTGTAACACTTTATTACGGAAGAGAAATTTACAATGTCACAAGAAACTCCACAAATCCCAAATGTAGATGCCCTTCATGAAGGTATGTTAGGTGCCCATCACTGGTTCATTAACAATACCGATCTATTGATAGGGTACGCAGTGAATATCATTACCGCCGTTCTCATTCTGTTTATTGGTAATATTATTACCAAAATGATTGCGAACAGTGTCTCTAAAGTGCTTAAAAAGCGTGATTTAGATAAGGCCGTAATTGATTTTGTACATGCCATGGTGCGTTATCTATTGTTTGTTATCGTACTGATTGCCGCTCTTGGCCGTCTTGGCGTGCAAACAGCCTCTGTTGTTGCCATTATCGGTGCTGCTGGTTTAGCGGTTGGTCTTGCGTTGCAAGGGTCACTGTCTAACTTTGCTGCTGGTGTGCTTATCGTTGCATTTCGTCCATTTAAATCAGGTGACTACGTTGAAATTGGCGGCGTTGCAGGTTCAGTTGATTCCATTCAAATTTTCCAAACTGTACTGACTTCTCCTGATAACAAAATGGTTATCGTGCCTAATGGCAGTGTCATTGGCAGCCCAATAGTGAACTATTCACGACACGCTACCCGTCGTATTGACCATGTTATTGGGGTCTCTTACGGAGCAGACTTGAGAAAAGCCGAACAGGTTATTCGTCAGGCATTGGAAGCGGATGAACGTCTACTTAAAGATAAAGGCATTCAAATTGGTGTGTTAGCGCTGGCTGACTCATCTGTGAATTTTGTGGTTCGTCCTTGGTGTCGTACCGAAGATTATTGGGATGTTTATTTTGATACTCTTAAAGCGATTAAAATTGCTCTTGATGAAAATGGTATTGAAATCCCATTCCCTCAAATGGATGTACATTTAAACAAAGTGGAATCGTAATACACCTTACGAATTGACTCATAAACGCGCCTTTTGGCGCGTTTTTTCGTTTTAGCTCCGGCACTTTCTTAATAAAGAATATGCGTGTTTAGTTTCTGGCTATGATTCCTGACTATGATTGATAGGAAGGATCCAATAACAAACGAAACAGGAGTGTGTGATGAAAATACTGAGGCTGATTTTTTCTATAGCCATCTTAGTGTGCGCTTTGGGAGCACAAGGACAATCGCTTAACTTTGCACATCTTATTACCACTGGCTTCGGAGAGGTGCGTGCTGAGCCTGATATGGCGGAATTTAGCGTACAAGTGGTGGTTATCAAGGAGAGTGCAGAGCAGGCAAAGGTTGCCGCCGATTTAGTGGTAGATAAGTTGCTACAAAAGCTACAACAGTCTGCGGTGTCTAGAGAGGACATACAAAGTGGCAATATTCAGTTACTACCTCAAATGCATTACCCCAAAAAAGGGGATCCAGAACAAAGAGGTTATAAGGCTTCACGGCAGGTTATGGTTGTGGTGGAACAGTTAACGGCGTTACCTAAGCTATTAGATATCGCTTTAGCCTCTGGTATTAATCGTATTGACCGAGTGCAGTTAAGTGTTAAAGACCCTTCTAAGTATCAAGCTATTGCTCGTAGCGAGGCGATTAAAGATGCTCAGTTAAAAGCCAGCGCGGTAGCAAAAGGCTTTAATAAGAGCGTGGATAGTGTGTGGCAGGTGCGCTATCAGTCTGCGCAGTCTCGCCCCATGTTATCACGCAGCGTGAGTATGGATTCTGCGGCGCGAGGAGAGAGTTATCAGGATGCGACGATAGTGATTAAAGACCGTGTTGAAGTGATTTTTAAGCTTAAATAGAATTATAAAATTAAATAGTAAAATAAAGCCCTCACTGCGACATTGCTATGTTTAACGCTACAGTAAGGGCTTTTGAGTCTGTTTGTTTTAGCTTAGGCTTGCAAAGCTTGAGTTTATTATTAACTCTATAAATTAGTGCAGTAGACGGGCGCGAATCGTGCCGTCGATTTCTTTTAGTTTGGCTAGAGCTTCTTGAGAGCGATCGGCTTCAACATCAATCACAACATAACCAATATCATTATTAGTTTGTAGGTACTGACCGGCGATGTTAATAGAAGCGGTAGCAAAGATGGTGTTGATTTGGGTTAGTATGCCTGGGCGGTTTTCGTGAATATGCAATAAACGCGATGTACCATTGCCACTTTGCGGTAGCGATACTTGAGGGAAGTTGACACTAGATAACGTTGAACCGTTGTCTGAGTATTTCGCCAGCTTACCGGCCACTTCAACACCGATGTTTTCTTGTGCTTCTTGAGTTGACCCCCCTACGTGTGGAGTAAGGATCACGTTATCAAACTGCATTAGCGGAGTTTCAAATGAATCTGCGTTGGTTTTTGGCTCTACTGGGAATACATCAACGGCAGCACCACCTAGATGACGAGATTCTAGAGAGTCACAAAGAGCTGGAATATCAACAACTGTGCCTCGTGCAGCATTGATGAAGATAGCCCCTGGTTTCATTAGAGCAAACTCTTCGGCTCCCATCATGTTTTTAGTGGATGGCGTTTCTGGAACATGCAAACTGATCACATCACATTTGTTTAGCAACTCTGCCATAGTGCGTACTTGAGTGGCATTACCAAGAGACAATTTGCTTTCAATATCATAATAGTAGACACGCATACCTAAGTTTTCAGCGATGATGCTAAGCTGAGTACCGATATGACCATAACCAATAATACCTAAGCGTTTTCCTCTTGCTTCATAAGAGAGTTCGGCACTTTTTTTCCAAATTCCGCGGTGAGCAAGGGCATTTTTCTCTGGAATACCACGCATAAGTAGCAGGATTTGTCCTAAAACTAATTCCGCAACACTTCGTGTATTTGAGAACGGTGCATTAAATACGGGAATCCCTTTAGCTGCTGCCGCTTTAAGGTCAACTTGGTTGGTACCAATACAAAAACAACCAATAGCAACCAATTTATCGGCGGCTGCTAAAACGCGTTCGTTTAAGTTAGAGCGAGAGCGAATACCAATAAAGTGTACATCTTTAATTTCTTCGATGAGTTCTTCTTCTGAAATAGAGCCTTTATGGTATTGGATGTTGGAATATCCCGCCGCTTCTAGTACTTCAACCGATGAAGGGTGTAGCCCTTCTAGAAGTAATATTTTGATTTTGTCTTTGTCTAGAGAGACTCTGGTCATAGCGGTTATTCCTTAACATTTGAGTAAATTAATTCCGAAAAGCAATGGCTTTCTAAATCGGACTCCCCTTAAATTATCAAAAAATGAACAATTTGGGTAAGAAAATTACAATAAAAAAAAAGTGAGCACTAACAATAGTACTCACTTTCTTTAAAGTCTTTTTAAATCAATATCTTAAAAAGTTCGTGGTTTGGAAGTTAATTCCATTACTCTTCGATTTTTGCACCTGTTGGTGTACCTGTAATGACCACATCTGCACCTCTATGCGCAAATAAACCCACAGTGACTACGCCAGCCAGTGCGTTAATTTGGTCTTCTAGTTGTTTCGGGTTGGTGATTTTAAGGCTATGTACATCAAGGATTACGTTGCCGTTATCTGTGATAACACCTTCACGATAAACAGGGTCACCGCCAAGTTTTACCAGTTCACGAGCCACGTAAGAGCGAGCCATTGGAATGACTTCTACTGGTAACGGAAATTTACCCAGTACGTCTACAGCTTTTGTACCATCAACAATACAGACAAATTTTTCAGAAATTGCCGCGACAATTTTTTCACGAGTAAGAGCGGCACCGCCACCTTTAATCATATCTTTGTCGGCGTTGATTTCATCTGCGCCATCAACATAAACGTCAAGGGCAGCAACTTCATTGCAATCAAATACTTTGATACCCAGTTGCTCTAGCTTCTCTGTTGATGCTACAGAGCTAGACACTGCCCCTTTGATCTTATCGCTCATAGTGCCCAAAGCGTCGATAAAATGGTTAACAGTAGAGCCTGTACCAACACCAACAATTGCGCCAGCTTCTACGTATTTTAGCGCTGCCCAACCAGCTTCTTTTTTCATTTCATCTTGGGTCATTCGAATTCTCCAGATCGAGGATAAAGGGGTCGGGGCGATTATATACCGAATTGGAGAATAAGAGAATGCGCCACAAGAAGAGGAACGCTAAGTTTACGGCCAGTTCCATGTTTTACTAGGCGTGACTATTTTCTCTAATGGTATGTCCCACTCTTTGCTGGGTAGCTGTTCAAGGTGTTGGCAGTCATGGGCGATGCCAATGGGTTTAGGGGTTGCTATGTTGGTAAATGGGGCTAAGGTTCTGTCGTAGTAGCCACCCCCCATACCGAGGCGCTGTCCTTGGGTATCGAAGGCCACTAGAGGGGTGAAAATGATATCTAGCTGGGCTGCGGGAATAATATCTTGCATACGTAACTTAGGTTCTAGAATACCGTATTTGTTTTTTTGCAGTTGGCTGTGTTCGTTATACTGGAGAAAGAGTAGCTGCCCTTTAGAGAAAGGGTGTAGAACGGGGATGCAGGTGTTAATGCCATTTTCCCAGCACCACTGGATGGCTAAAATGGGATCTATTTCGCCATCGTTGGCTAAGTATAGAGCCACATTTTTAGCTGTGGTTAATTCGGTGAGTTGACGGAATTGTTTTACCAGTTGCGAAGATGCGTGGTTTTGTTGGGTGTGTGATAGAGCGCCACGAACTGCGCGAATGTGTTTTCGTATATCACTACGAGTGGATAGTAATTGCATGAGGAACCCCAGAGTGCCGTTGCGGATTTTGGCCCTTGAACCAGCTGGTTCAAGGCGGATCAGCAATGAAGACCGTAGGCTTCTCGATACGAGTCGAGCTTGCTCAATAGTCGTCAAATACTAACCCTTAAGGGTTGCTTATCGGCTCAGGGACATAAATCCAGCTGACGCACACCCCAGGGTAATTTTAATTCTTGCCGTCCAGTTGGCTATTGTTACTCTTTAGTCAGCGCTTTGTCTAGTTTTCCATCAAGGAGTTCAAGGCGCTGCTCGATATCTTGTTGGATTTCACTAGAGGCTTCTTTTTCTAATAGCTCATAGCAGATATTCAGTGCTGCTATGGTGATCAATTTTTCCGTATTGGCCACTTTGGTTTTATCGGCCATCTCTTTAATTCGTTGATCAAGATTCTGGGCAGCTTGTCGCAGAGCATCTTCTTTGCCTGCAGGGCAATTTACTCGAGTAATCTTACCTAAAATTTCAATTTCAACTGCTTGATTGCTCATGCTCGACAACTCGTTACCGCTCCCAAAAAGCTGTGCGTCCTGTGCACCGTATAAGCAAGAAACTATAGAAAAACCACCAGCAAGATTCAAGCTTTTCCGCTCTTGAGTGACAGATTGTCTGTTTAATTAGCTAGAAACAGAGCAATTTGTTTAATTGCTCGGCACTTTTAAGTGACAAAGTACTCCAATAAGAAGCGTGGTGAGTACCGATTTGTGTCTGTAATGAGTATCCACCAAGTGATAAGATAACGCTATAACTCTCTATAGGAACCTTGTCTCATGAGTAAGCTCTCTTTACCTGATTATTTTTCTGTTGCTGATGAATTTAAAACGGCACAAATAGCCGTGACACCGGCAGAGATGCATGGCCTTCTAATTGGTATGTTAGGCGGGGGACTCGCCAATGATAGTGATGCTTGGCAATCGTTGTTATTTGATTATACCAACGATGGTATGGGATGGCCGATGCCGAGTTTGGCATTAGCAGAGCAGTGTCTGCAGGTGGCACGAGGTGAGCTCAGTGATGATAACTTTGAGTTGAGTATTTTGTTGCCAACAGAGAGTGACATTGCGGTGTATGCACAGGCAATGAGCGAATGGGTTAGCCATTTTGTTTCGGGTTTAGGCTTGATTGATGCTCAGGTAAACAAAGCCAGTGAGCAAACCAAGGAAGCTTTGCAAGATTTGTTAGAGATCTCAAAAGTAGAAGTATACCCTGAAGAAGACGTGGAAGAGCAATTGGCTCTTTTAGAGCAGGTTCTTGAGCATGCTAAAATATGTGTTCTTACTATTTATGCTGAGTTGGGTAAAAAGCCAAGCAAACCTGAGTCTACAACACTTCATTAATCTTGCTAATAAGGAAGCGTGCAGTTGCAATATGATGTCATTGTAATTGGTGGTGCGATGAGTGGGGGAACCCTTGCTCTGGCATTGAGTCGAGTGGCGAATAAAAGAGTGGCGGTGGTAGAGGCTTTTGCTGGGCCTGTACAGCATAACCCCTCAACGAGTAATTTATCGGACAATTTATCGAGACACCCAGGTTTTGACTCAAGAGCGATTGCTTTATCTTTGGGCAGTGTGCAGTTATTGCGCAAGTATGCCCTTTGGTCTGACTTGTCAGCAAACGCTACGCCAATTAGCAGTATTGACGTCTCTGATCGAGGGCATTTTGCACAAACGGGATTTGATGCACAGCAATTGGATAAAGAGCTGTTAGGTGCGGTGGTTGAGTTAGCGGATGTGGGTAGAGTGTATCAAGAGCAATTACAGCTTGATCCTAACATTGACCTATTTTGCCCTGATGCGATCACTCAACTTGTCCAACACGCCAATCATGTTGACGTTGAATTGCAATCGGGCATTCAGCTGACGGGTAAGCTTATTGTTGCGGCCGATGGGGCTAACTCGAAAGTGGCTGAACTTATCAATAACACTAAATCTATTGATGACTTTGAACAGCATGCCTTGATTGCGAATGTTGAGTTAGAACAGCCTCATAGAAATCGAGCCTATGAGCGATTTACTGCCCATGGTCCAGTTGCTCTATTGCCGATGACTGATAATCGAATGTCTTTGGTTTGGTGTATGTCTGAAACTATGCTAAAGCAGGCACTTGCTTGGGATGAACAGCAGTTTTTGACTGAGTTACAAGGTCAATTTGGTTGGCGATTAGGACGCTTTAATAAGGTTGGAGCGCTAGCCAGTTACCCGTTGCAATTGCATAAGCGGGAACGCTTGATTCATCATCGCATTGTGTTTGTTGGGAATGCGGCGCAAACCTTGCACCCTATTGCTGGTCAGGGCTTTAATCTTAGTATTCGAGATGTTGCGGCTTTAGTTGATGCTGTATCGAATGATGAGGATTGTGGTGAGTATCATTGTCTTGCCAAGTATCGTGATAGCAGAGAGGCCGATAGAGAAGCCACTTGTGCCATGACCTCAGCTTTTGTCAGAATATTTTCAAATGATTGGCTGCCAATGGTGGTGGCCAGAAATGTAGGACTCGCTATCTTTGATATAGCCCCTGCTATACAAGGCGCGGTCAAGAACCGTAGCTTAGGATTGGTGTAGAACACAGAAATGATAAAAAACGTAGATTTAGTAATTGTCGGTGGTGGTATGGTTGGGCTAACTCTAGCTTTGGCATTAAAAGATACCGATATTCGAATAGCTATTATTGAAAGTACTGAAGCGCAACCCGTGACGGATCAGCCTGCCTCTCGAGTCTCTGCTTTAAGCCGTGCTAGTGAAAAAGTGCTTCAGCGCTTAGGCGCTTGGCCTAAAGTATTAACCCATCGCCATGCACCTTATACGGCAATGGAAGTGTGGGAAAAAGATACCTTTGCTCAGATAAAGTTTTGCGCCGACGACATCTTTGCAGATGATTTGGGGCATATTGTTGAGAATCAAATTATTTTGCAGGCTTTGCGTGAGCAAGTGGAGTTTTTAGATAATGTAAGCCTATTTCACCCGAATCGTTGCACCAACCTGGCAGTTGGAGAGCGAGAAGCATGGCTGACTTTAGATAACGGTCAAAACCTGACGGCTAAGTTGGTTGTAGCCGCTGACGGTGCTAACTCTTGGGTACGTCAGCAACAAGGTTTTCCTGTTACTGAATGGGATTACGATCACACAGCGATAGTTGCTAATATCACTACGTGTGAACCACATAACAATGTAGCAAGACAAGTGTTCACGGAAACCGGTCCACTGGCATTTTTACCACTGCATGAGCCAAACCTATGCTCCATAGTGTGGTCTCAAGATACAGATAGAGCAGAGTTACTAATGAAAGCCTCAGATGAAGAATTCTGCAAACAACTCACTGTAGACTTCAACATGACCTTAGGCCAGGCCACCCATATTACCGAACGAACAGCCATCCCCTTAAAAATGCGATATGCCCGAGATTTTGCTAAAGAGAGAATCGCTCTAATCGGTGATGCTGCACATACCATTCACCCATTAGCGGGGCAGGGTGTTAACTTGGGGCTTCTGGATGCGGTTACTTTAGCGGAAGAAATAGAAAAGCATTGGAATCTAGGTAAAGATATCGGTGAGTATTCTAACCTTAGGCATTTTGAACGCTGGAGGAAGACAGAGGCGCTTAAAATGATCACCAGTATGCAAGGGTTCAAAGAACTGTTCGAAGGCAGTGACCCGCTGAAGAAGCTATTTCGTGGTCTAGGAATGACCCTTGCCGGAAGATTACCAGGCATAAAAAAACAAGTGATGGCTCATGCCCTGGGTTTAAAAGGTGACCTTCCTAAATTGGCTAAGTAGTTTTGTGGTTTTTGGTTTTTGGTTTTTAAGTAGACACCCATATTTAATGAATGGTTTTTAAGCAGACACCTATCGGTTTTTATAGAGTGGTTTTTAAGTAGACACCCATATTTAATGAATGGTTTTTAAGCAGACACCTATCGGTTTTTATAGTGAAGGGTTATATGGACACCTTCTTTATAAAAAGATTTTATAAGGCTTCCCCATCATTAAAATTGAGTATGCGTTTCTATTTTTTAGGTAGGAGTGTCTTTGCAAGAGCAAGAGCAAGAGCAAGAGAAGAAGGTATCATCTTCGGTGAGATGGAAATGTTGCATTTACCCCTCATTTATATAAAGAATAGTGCTGTGTTAATTAGCTTTAAGGTACTGGCAACATGAAGAAAAGTGTCGCCGTCTTTTTTCTAGGTGCTCACAATAGCAGGTTAATTCATCCAACGTGCCTACTGGACCATGAAATAGTTGGCCAAATTCAGTGGTAAGTTTGAGCCAATTTTTAGGAGGGATACTTATTCTCGAAAGCAGTTTTTCGCTGTGCTCACTTATCGCACCTCGTTTATCATTGCGAATGATGCGACCAGTTTCATCAAGCAATTCAAGATAATCACTAAGTGAAAATGCAATTCCCCTTCCTTGGTTTTGCAACTCATTACCTATGAATGGTAAAAGCGTTTTTGGTTGTTCTCCTTTTAAAACTCCCTGAATACGGAGTTGAATACTGGTATGGTCTGAATGTTCTGGAGTATCGGAAATTTTAGCTCTGATCGGGTTTAAATCAACGTAGGCCATACATGTGAGGAGGGCTGCATCATCAAGTAATGCTTGGGATTTAAAACGACCTTCCCAGAATCTTCCTGTGCACTTATCTTCTTGATTTGCTTGTCTTGCGATAGGCTCGTTGAGGCAACGCATAAACCAACTAATATCACAAAGTCGGCTTCGATAGACAGCGATAGCGTGCTTTAATTGTTCAATTTCATGAGCTTCAATAATATTGCCATTTACAAATCGGTGGGTAAGTTCATCGCCCTTAAACAGCTTATGCCACTGTTCAATTACCTTCTTATCCGACCAGTTATTAGCTGTATCAATGTCAACTTTTAATACCACATGCAAGTGATTCGACATAACGGCAAAAGCGGCTATGTCGATAGCAAAAACGCCGGCTAGTTTGATGAGCAAGGCTTCTACCCATGCACGTCTGTGGTCATAATTTTTCCCTGAATAAGGGTCATTCCCACAAAGATAGGCTCGTCGTACTACGCGACTACAGCAGTGGTAGTAGGGAGTGTCTTCGATACTAATTTGAGTTCTTCGAGGGCGAGGCATACTTTTGCTCCACTTCAATAAACGTATATTAGTTTAGTCAATGATATTGAGTCTTGCTCATTATAAATGGGTGGCTTAGTTAGCAATAGCTTAGATAGTAAGATAACTGCCTAGTTGGTAGGTCGTTTATACGGTAGTTGTAATAGTAGGGGAAGGGTAATGAAGAGTCATTAATAGCGCTTAGAATAAGTATTCATAAATGAACAAAAAGGAGGCAAAGCCTCCTTTTTTTTAGCCAACTATATGTAGCAATCTCGGAGCCTTTTCACTTCAACGTTCACTTCGTTTACTGCTTTGTAGTGACGTTCTTCAGCGTGATTAGGGAGGATTAGCTTCCCGTTATCAAACTCAAACTTACCCACACCATAAATATAAATTCGTCCCTTGAATAGTCTACTTACGTGCTTTGCGATCATGCTAGGAATATAACGTTTGAACAGTCTCATTTCTGATACCTTTTTCATTTCTAATTATTATCTAGCCTCCATGGCAGGCTTACTATAGGTCATTTCTTTCCATAAAATTGTGATGTAACTGGATTAATAAACAGAACATGTATTTATTTTGATGTTTTTAACTGTGTTTGCAATTTGACATAGTTATTAATGATGCTTGTGCATGGCAGTGTAGGGTTTAGTGCTAAATTGCAATCTTCTGTATCACCAGTATTTATATAGACCGTGGCTTAGTAGTAAAAGTTCTAACGGATCAAAAGTGGGAATGTAACTAGGTGTAAAAAAACATCTGATGGAAACATTTATGATGGATGTCCATGCTTATCTTTTATGGATGTCTATGGTTATCCTTCCATGCTTATCCTTGATGCTTTATCCGTGGGATAAGAACTCTGGGTGTCGCGATAAGTTTCGATAATTTCTTATGGGTGTCGCGATAAGTTTCGGATAAGTTCACGATAAGTTTCCATAAGTTCTCGTTAGTTTGGATATCTTGATAAGGTGTTTAACAATGGGTGTCTAAATAAAAAGGATGGGTGTCATGATAAAGGGGGAGTACCCCCCTTTGGTGGTGACTATTCTTCTAGGTTGTAAGGGAGGTCTACTAGTGTCCAGTAGTTGTCTGAATCGCCGGAGAGTTTAAAGCGGGTTTCAAATTCAATGTCTTTATTGAGGACGATAAGGGCTAGGGCATCACCATTCGGCGCTTGGTATTGAGCTATTGCTTCACCTGCGCTGCGCCAGTTTTCCCCTACTTCACGTTCAAAAGTGTAGGTATTGTTGTTCATAGCTTGACCTTGTAGGAGGCGCATCACTTTTTTATTGGTGCCTCGGTACTTGGCTCGGGCTACGGTTTCTTGACCGGTATAGCAACCTTTTTCAAAGCTAATTCCGGATAAGGCCTGCAAATTTAATGTTTGCGGGATATGGCTATTTTGGTGGGGTGCGGTAACGCGCGGTATACCTTGAATTAGATCAAAGTAGTCCCATAGTTCGGGTTCTATTTGTTGTGCGTTTTGCAGTTCTTTTTCTAGCTCTTTTTGTTCCGTAGCATCGATGAGTAGCAACCAACGCTGTGCGTCTATTTTGATAGCACTACCATGTGCATAACAGCAGCGAACATCGCCTCCTCCATCAGTAATAGAGTCGATGAAATCTTGCGCATCTTCACCAAAAATACCAATGCTTACTTGAGTACTGATGGCTAAATCTACTTTTGAAAACACGGAGTATTTTTTTATTTCTTGTAGGGCCGTGTCAATCGCCGATTTGTGCTGCCAAAGCGCATAGCCTTCATGGTGATGAAATAGACGAAACAGACTCCACATTCTTCCTTTTGCATCACAATGTGCGCCTAAAGTAGAGTGGAAAGGGTTCAGTTGTACAACATCACAGGTCACCTGCCCTTGAAGATAAGATTTACTCTCTTCACCTGTTGCTGTGATGGCTTGCCAGTCGGTAAGTGCTGTCCATGCCAGTGAAAATGGTTTAATAGAAATAGAAGGTTTTGCTCTCATAGTCATTCCTTGAGCTAAATGGTTGTGCCTATGGTAATCACTATTTACACTGATGTCTAAGGGCGGAATTTTGAACTTGGTTTTAGTTTTGAAAGTAATAAGCTTTAAGCTGTGATTGAACTAATAGTTACAAAGGTATGAGACTGTTACAATCATGCTAATAAAATGAAATTATTTTGGGGTGGATGATGTACACATCAGAGCAAAAAGCGCGCATCAAATGGGCGTGCCGTCGTGGTATGTTAGAATTAGATGTCGTTATCATGCCTTTTTTTGAAGAGTGTTTCGAAGGATTAAGTGAACAAGAAAAAAAGGATTTTGTATCACTATTAGAGTGTGATGATCCCGATTTGTTTACTTGGATTATGGGACACGGTCGTAGCGAAAATCTTGCACATGCGGCAATGATAGATAAAGTTGTTGCTCATAATTTGAGTAAGGTTCGCTCGTAGCCACAAACGGACAGACATAAAAAGGCGCCTGAATTGGCGCCTTTTTTATTAGATTAATTAGGATAGGTTCTATTGGATGGCTTTGGTGTCAAAATAGTCGGTTTCGCTTCTTCCAGCATCTCAGGATAATCGAGAGTGTAATGCAATCCACGGCTTTCTTTACGTTCCATCGCACAGCGAACCATTAGATCGGCTACTTGCAATAGGTTACGCAATTCCAGCAAGTTATTTGAAACTCGGAAGTTACTGTAGTAGTCGTTCACTTCTTGTTGTAGGAGTTGAATACGGTGCAATGCACGCTCTAATCGCTTATCGGTGCGTACAATCCCCATGTAATCCCACATAAATAATCGAAGTTCATGCCAGTTGTGTTGTAGCACAACCTCTTCGTCCGAGTTATTAACCTGACTTTCATCCCAGCAGGGTAGCCCTTTAGGCATTTGTGCATGTTCTAGCTGCTGCAAGATGCTTTTCGCTGCGGACCAAGCATAAACCACACACTCTAGTAGAGAGTTGGACGCCATACGGTTAGCACCGTGTAAGCCTGTGTAACTCACCTCACCAATAGCGTATAGCTGTTTAATATCCGTCTGCCCCTCAGGGTTTACCATCACACCACCACAAGTGTAGTGTGCTGCAGGAACGATAGGAATCGGCTCTTTAGTCATATCGAGACCAAGATCTTGCAGACGCATATGAATGGTCGGGAAGTGCTTAGTAATGAACTCAGCCGATTTATGACTGATGTCTAAATACATGCAGTCCGCACCTAAACGCTTCATTTCATAGTCGATAGCACGAGCAACAATATCGCGAGGTGCCAACTCTTCCCTTTCATCAAAATCGGGCATAAAGCGAGTGCCATCCGGTCTACGAAGGAATGCACCTTCACCGCGAAGAGCTTCTGTTAGTAAAAAGTTTCTTGCTTCAGGGTGAAACAAGCAGGTTGGATGAAACTGGTTGAACTCAAGGTTCGCCACTCGGCAACCCGCACGCCATGCCATTGCTATACCATCACCAGAAGAGACGTCTGGGTTACTGGTATATTGATAAACTTTGGATGCGCCACCGGTAGCCAGCACCACGAATTTGGCCGCTACCGTTTCCACATGTTCAGAATCGCGATTCCAAACGTATGCACCAACCACTTTTTGCGCATCCCCTGCAATTTTATCTTCAGTGATCAAATCAACGGCGTTATGTCGCTCTAAGACGGTGATGTTAGGGTGGTTGAGTACGTTTTCTTGTAGAGAGGTTTGCATTGCCATGCCTGTAGCATCAGCGGCATGCAAAATGCGTCGGTGGCTGTGGCCCCCTTCACGCGTTAGGTGATAGCGTGGTTGATTGTCATCCCCCGACTTTTCCTGATCAAATGGCACACCGCCATCGATAAGCCATTGCACGCATTTTTTTGCATTTTCAGCGATAAACTGAACTTTATCTTTTTCACATAACCCGGCACCAGCAATGAGGGTGTCATCCACATGAGACTCAACAGTGTCCGATTCGTCAAATACTGCCGCAATACCACCTTGAGCATAAAAAGTAGCCCCTTCTCGGCTTAGGCTTTTGCTTATGACTATAACTTTAGATTTTTCTGCAACACGTAGGGCTAGAGACAGTCCAGCAGCCCCGCTACCGATGACCAGTACATCACATTGATGTTGAGAGATTGAATTCATTGGAACCTTATATCCTATTTTGTCCGTTGCTCGCTAAGAGCAACAATTAACCCTAAATTGGAACACATATTATATTTATGGTTTTTGACGTATTCTTAACTCTGTGAAGAGCTTGGGTGCTACTATTCGACTACTAGTTGTCGTGCAAAACTATGCGCTATATCAAGAGTTGTAATCTTTGACTGAAGTTCGTTTTAATTGAGAACATAGAGACCTAAAATCTAACTATGCAAAACTGTACTTCCCCTCTAGTACATCACATTTTGGACTAAGTTTTGCAAAAATTGTAAACAAAATGAACTTTTCTATCCCGAGTGAGTCACAATAGTGCTCTAGTAGTTGCAAGTGTCAATATACATTATGCAGTGATAAAACTCATATCTGAGAAGATGGGAGCTGAATATAGGAGTAAAAGCTCGAATGAACGAGCAGTTGACCGATCAGGTACTAATTGATCGCATTCAAAATGGAGATAAGCAAGCCTTTAACCTTTTGGTAGTAAAGTACCAGAATAAAGTGTGTAACTTGATTTCTCGATACGTGAACAACCACAGTGATGTTGCTGATGTTGCTCAAGAGACCTTTATTAAGGCGTACCGAGCTATCCCTAACTTTAGGGGAGAGAGTGCATTTTATACTTGGCTTTATCGTATTGCGGTCAATACGGCAAAAAATCATCTCGTCGCTTTAGGACGTAGACCACCTGCCAACGATATTGATGCAGAAGATGCTGAATATATAGAAACTGGGAATGCGTTAAAAGAAATATCGAACCCAGAAAACTTAACGTTGTCCAATGAATTGAAAGAGGTTGTGTTTGATGCAATTGAAGCGTTACCTGAAGATTTAAAAACAGCGATGACTTTGCGAGAACTCGATGGCTTAAGTTATGAAGAAATAGCAGCGGTTATGGAATGTCCTGTGGGCACAGTTCGTTCGCGAATATTTAGAGCTCGAGAAGCGGTAGAGAAAAAAATGCAACCGCTCCTTCAGCGTTAGAAGCAATTACAATGGTGAAAGTAATGTCTAACAAAGAGAAAATATCAGCGTTGATGGATAGTGAGTCGGTAGACTTGAGCGTACTTTCGGACATTGAAGGTAATAAAGATGCTCAGAAAACATGGCAAAACTACCATTTAATTGGTGACGTCATGCGAGGTGATGCCCCAGAAAATACTGACTGGGATATTGCAAGTCGAGTGGCTTTGGCTCTTGAAGATGAGCCGGTTCATCGCGCTAATGTAGAACCTATTTTACAAGCGCAACCTTCACAGCAACAAGCCAAAAAAGCGCTTCCTCAATGGCTAACCCAGTTTGGCCAAGTAGCGGTTGCTGCTTGTGTATCTTTTGTGGTCATTTTAAGTGTGCAACAATACGGTGGCAGTACCGATGGTGATGGGGCTTCTGCGACAGAAACGCTTCCTGTACTACAGACAATTCCCATGGCCGGTAGCGTCGAACCTGTAAGCTTAACGCGTGATTCAGTACGAGCTAAGTCCCTATCTAACTCACCGCAAAGTGAGCAGATGGCAGAGCAACGTCAACGGATTAATACGGTCTTACAAGATTATGAGTTGCAACTTCGTTTGAACCATAGCGAAGCCAATATTGATGTAGAAACGGACGTAAAATGAAGAAATTTCTGGCCAGCGTATGTACGCTGCTCAGCTTAGCGACCTCTCCGATAGCGTTAGCTGATACCAGCCCTGCTGAAGCTCTGCTGCATAAAATGAGTGTAGCCAGTGACACGCTTAATTATGAGATGTCCTATGTACTTATTCGTAAGAGTAGTATTGAACCTCTGGTGTACCGTCAAGCGAGTGATAATGACACGCAGTTTGCGCAACTCATGTATTTGAGTGGCCCGGTAAGAGAGGTGATTCGTCGCGGTAATGAAATCAGCTATATTGAGCCTGGAATCGACCCATTTACCATTGCATCAGATAAAATGGTGGCTCCGTTAATGCCGATGCTGGACGTGTCTCCCGAAAAAATCAAAGATTATTATGACTTTGTAAAAGTAGGTCGAGCGCGAGAAGCCGGTTCAGCCACTGAAGTGGTGAGAGTGGTGCCAAAAGACGGGCAACGCTACTCCTATATCGTATGGATTGACGAACAAACCGCATTGCCGCTACGTGCCGATTTAATGGACCGTAATGGCGAAATATTAGAGCAGTACCGAACCGTTTCATACTCCATAACCGATCATCTCATTCCTATAATGAAAGGGCTGGAAAAAGCCCACCTACCCGATGTGGTGACATTACCCGATGGGAGTGTCGATGAAATTTCCTGGAGTGCAAGTTGGATGCCGCAAGGCTTTGTCAGTCAAAAAATGCAAAGTCATCCCTTGTTAGGCTCTAATCGTATTGTTGAGAGCCAAATTTATTCAGATGGTTTATTTCAGTTTTCTATTTATGTTGCTCCAGAAGACGAGTTATCTTTAAAACGTCAACTGGTTAGGCAGGGTAGATTGACCTTGCAAAGTGCCGTGGTTAATCATCATGAAATCATTGTTGTTGGAGATATTCCTCCCAGTACCGCACAGCGTATTTTACAATCCGTTACTTTTCATCAGGTAGTTAAACAATGATGAGTGCATTGGCTCTGGTGACGAGGGTAACTGAGTTGCCATCCTCAGATTCAGACGAAACAGTATTTAAAGTGGAGTTAACCTGTGAGCAACAGACCAGCTGTAAGGGGTGCGCGTCTAAATCCAGCTGTGCTACAGGACAAGTGAGCAAGGCCATTGGTAATAAACAGCACGCTTGGACACTGACCAGCAAGGTTAAAGTACAGGTAGGGGATATCATAGAGATAGGTCTACCAGAAAAAGCGCTCCTTGCCGCTGCCGCGTTAGTCTATTTAATTCCTCTGCTGTTTTTATTCCTCGGTGCCTTGGTTGGTGCCGAAATATCGGACGCCATATTCAATGGCCAGGAATGGGTGAGTATTGTGTTTGGTATCGGATTTGCAGTGCTAAGTGGCATGCTAGTAAAAGCCAAATTAAACCACACAAACCATCAAGCAGAGCAGCAAGTCACCTTGATTCGTACGTTAGGGCAACCACTAGAAGTAAAATGAAGATAGCGACAAGCGCTGAAATTCGGTAGAATCGCCCAACCTGAGCAAAAATGATGATAAAAACATCATTTTCCCTTTCAATTTTGTATGAGTCTAACCACACCTAACTATGAAGAACATTCGTAACTTTTCGATAATCGCCCATATTGACCACGGTAAATCCACCTTATCAGATCGTTTGATACAAGTTTGTGGAGGCCTGAGCGATCGCGAGATGGAAGCGCAAGTCCTTGATTCTATGGATCTTGAAAGAGAGCGTGGTATCACGATTAAATCTCAAAGTGTGACCTTAGACTACAAAGCAAAGGATGGGGAAACATATCAGCTCAACTTTATCGATACCCCAGGACACGTTGATTTCTCTTATGAAGTATCGCGCTCTTTAGCCGCCTGTGAAGGTGCATTGTTGGTTGTCGATGCCGGTCAAGGGGTTGAAGCACAAACACTGGCTAACTGTTATACCGCAATCGAGATGGACTTAGAGGTTGTGCCAATCTTAAATAAGATTGACCTACCTGCTGCGGATCCTGAGCGTGTATCTGAAGAAATCGAAGAGATCGTTGGCATTGATGCAATGGAAGCGGTTCGTTGCTCGGCAAAAACGGGCTTAGGTGTCGATGAAGTACTTGAAGAAATTGTAAAAGAAATTCCAGCTCCAGAGGGCGATCCAGATGGTCCGCTACAAGCGCTCATCATCGACTCATGGTTTGATAACTACCTTGGTGTTGTGTCTCTGGTACGTATTAAAAACGGCAGTATCAAGAAGAATGACAAAATCAAAGTCATGACCACCGGCCAAGTATGGGGTGTGGATCGTTTAGGTATCTTTACTCCTAAACAAATTGATACGACTGAGCTAAATACGGGCGAAGTAGGCTGGGTTGTGTGTGGTATCAAAGATATCCTAGGGGCCCCGGTAGGCGATACATTAACTCATGCTAAAGGCGGTAGTGATATTGCTTTGCCGGGTTTCCAAAAAGTAAAACCACAGGTATACGCGGGTTTATTCCCGGTATCTTCTGATGATTATGAAAACTTCCGTGATGCATTGGGTAAACTAAGCCTAAATGATGCCTCACTATTTTATGAGCCAGAAAGCTCAGCTGCACTCGGCTTTGGTTTCCGCTGTGGTTTCTTGGGTATGCTTCACATGGAAGTTATCCAAGAACGTTTAGAGCGTGAATACGACTTAGACCTGATCACTACCGCGCCAACAGTGGTGTATGAAGTCGAAAAAACCAATGGTGACGTGCTGTATGTGGATAGCCCTGCCAAGCTACCTGCTGTTAACGATTTAGAAGAAATACGTGAGCCAATTGCTCGTTGTAATATCCTAGTGCCATCAGACTACTTGGGTAATGTGATTACCCTTTGTGTTGAGAAGCGTGGTATTCAGGTGGATATGGTTTATCACGGCAACCAAGTTGCTCTAACCTATGACTTGCCAATGGCAGAAGTGGTATTAGACTTCTTCGACCGTCTAAAATCGACCTCTCGTGGTTATGCATCACTTGATTACAACTTCCACCGTTATGAAGCCTCAAGCATGGTACGTGTAGACGTATTACTTAATGGTGATACAGTAGATGCATTGGCGATTATCACTCATAAAGATAACTCGCAAAATCGTGGTCGCTTATTGGTTGAGAAGATGAAGGAGTTTATCCCTCGTCAAATGTTCGATATTGCCATTCAAGCCGCCATCGGTAACCATATTATTGCTCGCTCTACCGTTAAGCAATTACGTAAAAACGTAATCGCGAAATGTTACGGTGGTGATGTAAGCCGTAAGAAAAAACTGTTGAAGAAACAGAAAGAAGGTAAAAAACGCATGAAACAAATTGGTAATGTTGAGCTTCCGCAAGAAGCCTTCTTAGCGATTTTGCATGTAGGTAAAGATTAATCATTAATAATGATTAGATAACAATGATAAAAGTGAAAGGGTTAATGGCTCTTTCACTTTCGTGTTTTAGAAACAAATGAATTTAAGGGATTTCAATGGCTAATACGTTTTCGCTGATCTTAGTCTTAGTGACTTTGGTTACTGGTATTGTCTACGCTTTGGAAAAGCTCGTTTGGGCAAAGAAAAGAGAAGCTAAGGTTGCTGAAGTTGAAGCTCAAACAACCGGTTTAGATGAGAAAACTAAAGAAAAAGTAGCCAATCAGCCTTGGTGGGTTGAAAATAGTGTCTCTATCTTCCCTGTTATTGCCTTTGTGTTGATCTTACGTTCATTTATTTATGAACCCTTTCAGATCCCATCAGGCTCTATGATGCCAACTCTATTGGTGGGTGATTTTATCGTAGTTGAGAAATTCTCTTACGGTTTAAAAGACCCTGTATGGCGCACTCAACTAGTGGAAACCGGTAAGCCTAAGCGTGGTGATGTTGCGGTATTTAAATACCCGCCTCAACCAAGCATTGACTATATTAAACGAGTGATTGGTTTGCCTGGCGACACCATTCGCTATACTGAAGATAAGAAACTGTGTATTAAAGCCAGTGGCGAAAGGCAGTGTAAGCCTGTGCCTTTGACTAATTATACAGAAAGTGAATTTACACAAGGTAACGTCCCACTGATTCAGTTAAATGAAACTATGGGTGAACATCATCACCAAGTATTGGTGAACCCTCTACGTCAAGATAACGTATCTGCGTATCAACCTAGAGCCGGTGTTCGAGAGTGGATTGTGCCTAAAGGGCATTATTTCATGATGGGTGACAATCGCGATAACAGCGCAGATAGCCGTTATTGGGGATTTGTCCCTGAAGCCAACTTAGTTGGTAAAGCAGTTGGTATTTGGGTGAGTTTTGAGTTTGACCGTAGCAGTGATAGCTTCTTACCATCTTGGATTCCAACCGGTATCCGTTTGAACCGCGTTGGCGGTATAGAGTAATCAGAGAGTATGAATTCTCAATTAACTAGATTAGAAAAAAGTATTGGTTATAAGTTTAATGACATAAATAACCTACATTTGGCGCTGACACACCGCAGCGCCAATGGCAAACATAATGAACGACTAGAGTTTCTGGGCGATTCAATTTTAAGTTTTGTCATCACTGATGATTTATACCATCGTTTTCCCAAAGAGAACGAAGGTGACATGAGTCGAATGCGCGCCACTTTGGTAAGAGGTAAAACTTTGGCCGAGTTAGCGCGAGAGTTTGAGCTCGGAGACTACTTAAAATTAGGTCCAGGTGAGTTGAAGAGTGGCGGATTCCGTCGAGATTCTATTCTTGCAGATGCTGTAGAAGCCATTATTGGCGCTATTTATTTAGACAGTGGTACTGAGTCGGTACGAGCGATCGTACTGTCATGGTATATGAGTCGTCTTGAGGCTATTCAACCTGGCGTATCACAAAAAGATCCTAAGACCCGTTTACAGGAGTTCTTACAAGGTCGTCGTAAGCCTTTACCAGCCTACGAAGTGATTAAAATTAAGGGTGAAGCTCATAACCAAGAGTTTACTGTTGACTGTATTGTGGCTGGCGTAGAAAAACCTTTCACAGGTAAAGGAACAAGCCGCCGTAAGGCAGAGCAAGCAGCAGCAGAGCTCGCGTTGGAGAAATTAACAAATGTCTAATCATGACCAGTCTGAAGATCAAGGTATCGATCTTGATGCGTACTTTGCGTCGCACAATCAAGAGAAAACCACCTCAGTAGAAAATCAACACTGTGGCTTTATTGCTATTGTTGGTCGCCCTAACGTAGGTAAATCAACACTACTGAACCATATCCTGGGACAGAAGATTTCCATAACGTCTCGTAAACCACAAACGACGCGCCACCGTATTATGGGTGTGGATACTGATGGTGATTACCAGGCGATTTTTGTGGATACACCAGGATTGCACATTGAAGAAAAGCGCGCGATTAACCGCTTAATGAACCGCGCTGCCAACAGTTCTTTAAGTGATGTAAACCTAGTGTTTTTCTTGGTGGATGGTACCCATTGGACTGCTGATGATGAAATGGTGCTTAACAAGTTAAAAGCCGCTAATTTCCCAGTTGTTTTATGTGTGAATAAGGTTGATAAGGTTCAAGACCGTAACCTTGTGATGAGCCACATGAAAGAAATGACTGAGAAAATGGACTTTGTTGACGTCGTGCCTATTTCAGCCAAACTTGGTAAAAACACCGATGTTTTGCGTAAGCATGTACGTGAATTTTTACCTAAAGCAACTCACCATTTCCCTGAAGAATACGTGACAGATCGCTCTCAGCGTTTTATGGCCTCGGAAATTGTCCGTGAGAAACTGATGCGCTTTACGGGTGACGAGCTTCCTTACTCGGTTACCGTTGAAGTGGAACGTTTTGACTACAACCCAGACAACGATGGTTTTCATATCAATGCGTTAATTTTGGTTGAACGTAGCGGTCAGAAGAAAATGGTCATTGGTAAAGGTGGCGAGAAGATCAAAACCATAGGTCGAGAAGCTCGTCTAGATATGGAAGAGCTATTTGGGCGAAAAGTGTACCTAGAAACCTGGGTCAAGGTTAAATCCGGTTGGGCTGATGACGAGCGAGCGCTTCGTTCATTAGGCTACATGGATGACTTGTAAAAACGCATCCTTAAAACTCCACTTTTAGTGGAGTTTTTTATCGCATCTAATATATGTCATTAATTGATGGGTTCCAGCGTTGTTTTATATTACACCGCCGCCCTTATACCGAATCGAGTTTGATTTTAGATGTCTTCTCTGAAGAGTTTGGTCGCCTGACCATTCTTAGTAAGGGAGGGCGAAGTAAGCGTTCCCCTTTAAAGGGGGCGTTGCAGTCGTTCACCCCATTATTACTAAAATGGTCGGGGGGAGGCTCAATGAAAACACTGCGCCAAGCAGAGCCCATCAGTTTGGGGTTGCCACTTACTGGGGTAAACCTTTATTCAGCCATGTATGTGAATGAAATACTCGCCCGCGTTATTGGCCATGAAATTCCTTATCCAGAGTTGTTCATTGATTATTTGCATGCGTTAACTGAACTCGCGCAAGCGGATAACCCAGAGCCTGCCTTGCGCCGATTTGAACTGGCGCTCTTGAATGCGTTAGGCTATGGGGTGGACTTTCTTCACTGTACAGGTACCGGAAAACCCGTGGAACCTGAGATGACATATCGCTATCGAGAGCAGCAAGGGTTTATCGCATCAGTACGAAAAGACAACTTAACTTTTAAGGGTGAAGAGCTCATAGCATTGAGTGAAAGGCGCTTTAGCTCAAAATTACAATTGAGCGCGGCAAAGCGCTTTACACGTATAGCATTAAAGCCTTATCTTGGCGGAAAACCATTAAAAAGTCGGGAGTTATTTATGCCCCGAACACGGAGTATCGGAAAATGAATCCAATTTTACTTGGGGTCAATATTGACCACATTGCTACCCTACGCAACGCTCGCGGAACTAAGTACCCAGATCCAGTGCATGCGGCTGATGTCGCTGAGCGAGCAGGGGCTGCGGGCATTACAGTTCACTTGCGTGAAGATCGTCGTCATATCAAAGATCGAGATGTGCGCATCTTGGCAGAAACCATCCAAACCCGCATGAACCTAGAAATGGCGGTCACCGATGAAATGGTGGAGATAGCTCTACAAACGAAGCCAGAGTTTGTGTGTTTAGTGCCTGAAAAACGTGAAGAGCTCACCACTGAAGGGGGGCTTGATGTTGTAGGCCAACTAGAAAAAATTAAAGCGGCTACCCACACGTTGAGTGAAGCGGGCATTAAAGTCTCTTTGTTTATCGATCCTAATCAAGCACAAATAGATGCATCTAAAGCTGCAGGTGCGCCATTTGTTGAGTTACATACTGGGCACTATGCGGATGCAACGACAGAAGAAGAGCAACAAAAAGAGTTGCAAGTGATAGCAAAAGCGGCGACCTATGCCTCACAGCAGGGCATTATTGTCAACGCTGGTCACGGTCTTACATACCACAACGTAGCAGCAGTGGCGGCACTACCTGAGATTTATGAGCTGAATATCGGTCACTCTATTATTGGTCGTGCGGCGTTTGAAGGTTTAGAAAAAGCGGTCGCTGATATGAAAGCCATCATGGAACAGGCGCGTAAATAATGCCGATTGTTGGCTTAGGTACGGATATTTCCGAGATTGAGCGCATAGAAAAAGCGCTCAATCGTAGTGGTGTTGCGTTTGCTGAGCGAATCTTGACTGAGACAGAAATGGCCACCTTTGAGCAAATGAAGCATAAAGCTAAGTTTTTGGCTAAACGCTTTGCTGCCAAAGAGGCCGCTTCTAAAGCGCTCGGCACGGGCATTGCTAATGGTGTGTCTTTTCAAGATTTTACCGTCACTAATGACAGTCGTGGGAAACCCGAGTTATTGTTAGCGGGCAAAGCTTTGGAAATATCTCGCCAACTGGGTGTGACCCATGTGCACTTGTCTATTTCAGATGAAAGGCACTACGCTGTCGCCACCGTAATTGTTGAGCGCTAACCTTTGCAGGAGAACGCTCAACCTTAAAGGTACAATTAACCTTAAAGGTACAATTAACCTTGCAGGTATAACCTTGCTGTGGTTTGTACCTTTTCCATCTCATCTTGCAACTCTAAAAGTTCCGGCTCTATATTCTCAATAGACTCCCCCGAACGTAGCATTTGCTCTAACTGGGCACAGGCTTTCTTCAATTTAGGCACACCACAATAGCTACTGCTGCCATGCAACTTATGAATGTGATGAATTAACTCATCTCTAGATAGGGGATGTTCATCTATCGCTTGTTCAACGACGTGATTAACTTCAGGTATGTAATCAATCAGCATCTGTAGCATCTCTTTAGCGAGATCTTCTTTATTTGCCGACTGAGCTAAAGCTGAGCGCCAATCTATGATGACGTCATTATTGGAATCTGTCGTTGAGGGGGTGTCTTGGGTTGGTACGGGTGTCGTTAGTAATAGCGATGACTGTGCAGGGTCTCCTCCCCAGTGGTTGAGCAGTTTAAGCAGTACCTGCTCTTCTATTGGCTTGGTAAGGTAATCATCCATCCCCGCGTTTAGCAAGCGGTCTCTTTCGCCACTCATGGCGTGTGCTGTCACTGCGATAATAGGCGTGTCTTTATTGATGTCTGTTTGTTTGATGCTTTCACAAGCCATAACGCCGTCCATTCCTGGCATTTGAATATCCATCAGTATCAGATCAAACTTATTGTGAGTGGCTTCATCTACGGCACTTTGACCATTGACGCATGTGACGACGGAATCGACATGTTCATTTAGTAGGGCGGCAATCAGTTTTAGGTTGGCAGGATTATCATCTACCGCCATTACTTTCAGTGGCAATTTATCCAGCAGTATTGGCGCAGGTTTGTCATAAATAGGCTCATGACTCTCTTGACCTCTTAACATGGCTTGCATGATTTTAGTGCGAGTCAGAGGCTTGATGATGCAAGAGACTTCATACTGAGCGATCAAGGTTTCCGACAGTGCCAGCTGATTGCTAGGTAGGCCAATAATAATATTAGGGCAGACGACCTTAGCTTGATAGATAAAGTCCACCAACTCGGTTTCTCCCATGATCTCATTAACCGGAACGTTGTAGATTATATAGTCATGAGGGGTAATGTTTTCTGGTAGAGCCGAGCGGTATTGGGTGACCACGCCTTCTTGAGATAACAACTGCTGTAAAACATTAGCCGCTTGTAAATTTTGCTCCACCAATAGCACTTCTTTACCGCGAATAGAGGCAAGATCAATTTGTTCTAATGGCAGGTCAGTGGTATTTAAGCGAATGGTAAACCAGAAGGTAGAACCTTGATGCAAACGACTGGTTAAGCTGATCTCTCCCCCCATTTGGCGCACCAATTTTTGAGTGATAACCAGTCCTAGACCTGTGCCTCCATAACGACGGGAAATGCTGGCGTCAGCTTGACTGAAGGCTTGGAATAATTGTGCTTGTTGACGCTCTGAGATACCGATGCCGGTATCTTTTACCATAAACTGGATCTCAATTTGGTCTTCTTTTTGGGTGCGCAGTTCAATGCTGACATCGATATTGCCACGGTCAGTAAATTTTATCGCATTACCTACCAAGTTAGTCAGAACTTGTTGAATTCTTAATGAGTCGCCCACCACACCTGGTGGAATTTTAGGGTCAATTTTTAGTGTGAGCTCTAACCCTTTCTCATGGGCACTTGGTGCTTGTAAGTTAACGACCTCTTCAAGGGATTCTTGGAAATCAAATGGAATATTTTCCAGAAGCAGTTTGCCCGCTTCAAGTTTCGAGAAGTCTAAAATGTCATTAATAATGCTGAGTAAATTATTTGCAGAACGCTCAATAGTTTGTAGATAATCCGTTTGGCTATGGGATAAATTGGTTTTGAGCATTTGACGGGTAAAGCCAATGACACCATTGAGCGGGGTTCTTAGCTCATGGGACATATTGGCCAAAAATTCCGATTTTACTCTGGCCGCTTCTTGGGCACGTTTTTTGGCAATGTCTAATTCAACGTTTTGAATTTCTAACTGTTCTAGGGTTTCACGGAGATCGGAAGTGGCTTGATCTATGCTGTGTTGCATTTCTATATGGTATTCAGATAACGACATGGCCATGGCGTTAATACCATTTTTCAATGAGTTAAGCTCACCGTGCATTTTACCTTCGATCCGCACATCCAGTTGTCCCCGCCGGATGCGGTCCACGCTATTTTTTAAGTGAGTAATTGGCGCGGTAATATCTTGCATTAGCCGATAAGCAAAAAAGGCCGATAAACCCACCCCTAAAAACATCACAATAAGAGCCACAACGATCTCTTGATACTGTTGCAGTCTCAGGCTGGAGAGATCTAATTCGATGGCGATATAACCCAGTACACGGTCACTTTCTTTGGAGTCCGCTTGCGGGGCAACAAATTGCGCTTCGGCAATAATGGGCGTTCTAATGATTAACTTGGTATCCACCAACTCCGCCACACTGTGCAAAGGGATAGGTTGCGACTTGGGAAACATTAAGCTTTGGAAGTTAGGGTGGAAGTTTGAAGTAACAAATAATTCGTGATTAGCATCGAATACTGCGATACTTCGCACCACATCCGACCGTTTTCTGTGGCTATAGCTAATCAGTCTTCTCTCGGCTTCGCGATTTTGTTGTAACATAGCGAATTCACTGGCAATAGCCAATGGCTCAACAATGTTGGTCCCTGCAGTAATTAACTGTGCTTCTAAGTCGTTATAACGATTAGAGGTGAAAAATACACTCAATAGCATGCCAACGATCAGCGTTGGGGCTAGAGTCAGTGTTATTACGCGGGCGCGAAGTCCATATCTTGTCATGTTTAATTAATATGCCGGATGTGGAAAAATAAGCCTCAATAGGCTTTCGAATTTTCTAAACTTGAACCTAAGTTTAAAGCATTGACATTAAAATTGCTTCTCAAGAACCAAGTTGGGCTGAAAACTAAGTCAAAATCTTGATACATGACAGTTAAACACGATTAGGCACACTGCAATGGCTAACTTTTATAAACCGAAAAAAAACAGTAATCACAGTCAAAAACATCTCAGTGTTTTGATTGAAAAATATGACTACCAGGGGGCTGGAATGGCCTTTAGTCAAGGAAAGCCAGTATTTGTTCCCGGTGCGCTCATTGGCGAGCAAGTGGTGTGCCAACCCATAGAGAGTAAGTCCAAATACATTCGCGCAAAAATGGTCAAACTGCTGAATGCCAGTGAAGACCGCGTGCCCCCTTTTTGCGAAAAATTTGCCCAGTGTGGTGGTTGCTCTTTGCAGCACATGCCATATCAGCAACAGCTAGAAGTAAAACAACAAGCGTTTCGTAAAGTTATGGCTAAGGTTGCTCCTGAGCAAGAATTAGCCGCGCCAATTGTCGCTGAACCGACCCATTATCGTCGTCGTGCCCGTATTAGCTTGTTGTGGGATAGCAAAAAGAGTCAGTTGCAGTTTGGTTTTAGGGAAGGTCAAAGTAAAAATATCGTCACGGTTGAGACTTGCCCAGTCATGGCAAAACCGTTAGCGCACATGATGCCCGCTATAAAAAGGTTACTGGAAGGTTTTTCACAACCCCAAATATTGGGGCATTTAGAGTTAGTGGAAGCGGATAACACCAGTGTCATCTTGCTTCGCACCAGTGCTGAATTAAGAAATAAAGACCGTCAGGCGCTGGTGGATTTTGCTCAGCAGCATAATTGCACTTTGTACCTACATCAAGGGCAGCAAATGGCTCAAAAACTGTGTGGAGACTCTCCTGTATGTAATGAGTCTGGATTTTCTTTGGATTTTTTACCGTCCGATTTCGTTCAAGTGAACCGCAGTGTAAACCAGCAAATGGTGCAACAAGCGCTAGACTGGCTAGATGTGCAAACCAATGAGCGAGTGCTGGACTTGTTTAGTGGTATAGGTAACTTCACTTTCCCATTAAGCGTTAAAGCGTCTGCGGTTATTGGTATTGAAGGGGTCGATGATATGGTTGCTCGAGCCAATGAAAACGCACGCTCACTTGCCATTACTCATGCTAAATTTTATCAGGCTAACCTTGCGCAATTAACAGGGGATGAAGAGTGGGCGGCAGAACGTTTTGATAAGATCTTACTGGATCCGGCTAGGGCTGGGGCGGCCGGTATAGTTGAGTCACTATCACAGTTTGCTGCCACTGGCATTGTATACGTTTCTTGTAACCCAGCCACTTTAGCAAGAGACAGTGAAATCTTGTTAGCGCAAGGGTATAAAGTGGTCAAAATGAAGGTTCTGGACATGTTTCCGCATACAGGACATTTAGAATCTATGGTGTTATTTGAAAAATAGCGCAAATTTAAAAAATTTGCTGAACAGCCTAATTTGGCAAAGGTATACTGGGATAAGAATAGTACCAGAGTGAAAAATTAGTTATTTAGGGAATAAATATGGTTGCGGTACGCAGTGCGCATATAAAAAAGGACGAAGAATTTAACCTCGATGGTTGGATAGAAAGCCTGCAGCAAGGACAGAAAACCGAGAACAAGCTACGCAAGTTATACCTTGATTGCGAGCAGATGCTCGCTAACCACGAACAGAAAGAATTACTGTTGTGGCGTGGTCGCGAAATGATCGAAATATTAACCACGCTCTCTATGGATAGAGCCACATTACTGGCGGCTCAATTATTTCCTGTAGTTTCCAGTGGTCTGTTTGATACTGAAGTGCTCGCTGAGCGTTACGGTCAAGAGATGATGAAACTGATCGAAGGAGTGGAAGAGATGGCGGCCATTGGTCAGCTAAACACCTCCCTAGAAAATAGCAGTGCCTCGTCTCAGGTGGATAACGTAAGACGTATGTTGTTGGCCATGGTGGATGACTTTCGCTGCGTGGTCATCAAGCTTGCGGAACGTATTTGCAACCTGCGTGAAGTAAAAAATGCTCCTGATGAAGTGCGTCAATCGGTGGCCAAAGAGTGCGCTAATATATACGCACCTTTGGCAAACCGTTTAGGTATTGGCCAGCTTAAGTGGGAAATAGAAGATTATGCATTCCGTTATCAAAACCCAACGACCTACAAAAAAATTGCCAAACAACTGGCTGAACGCCGTATCGATCGCGAGCACTATATCGATGAGTTTGTAGCCGATCTAAAAGCTGAAATGAAACTCACTAATATCAACGCTGAAGTGAGTGGTCGCCCTAAGCATATCTTTAGCATTTGGCGAAAAATGCAAAAGAAAAAACTGGCGTTTGATGAACTGTTCGATGTGCGCGCAGTGCGCATTATCGCTGAAGAGTTACAAGACTGTTATGCCTCTTTAGGTATTGTACACACCAAATATAAACACCTGCCTAGCGAATTTGATGACTATGTGGCGAACCCTAAGCCCAATGGTTATCAATCTATCCATACAGTGGTACTAGGGCCGGAAGGCAAAACCATTGAGATCCAAATTCGTACTAAGCAGATGCATGAAGACTCGGAGTTGGGTGTAGCCGCGCACTGGAAATACAAAGAGGGCGCTTCGGGTGGTCGCAGTGGCTATGATGAGAAAATCACTTGGCTACGTAAACTGCTTGATTGGCAAGAAGAGATGTCAGATTCTGGCGAAATGCTCGACGAATTGCGCTCGCAAGTATTTGATGACCGCGTGTATGCTTTTACTCCTCGCGGCGATGTGGTTGATCTCCCTATGGGGGCTACGCCATTAGATTTTGCCTATCACATCCACTCTGAAGTGGGGCATCGTTGTATTGGAACTAAGGTCGGAGGACGTATTGTTCCGTTTACCCATCAGTTAGAGATGGGAGATCAGGTCGAGATTATCACGCAAAAAGAGCCTAACCCATCACGAGATTGGTTGAACCCGTCTCTTGGTTTTGTTCACTCAAGTCGTGCTCGAGCTAAGATCAATGCTTGGTTTAGGAAACAAAGTCGCGAAAAAAATATTGATGCAGGTAAAGATATTCTGGAAGGGGAGTTAGCTAAAATTGGCGCTCACCTTAAAGATGCAGATCGCTATGCATTGAAGCGTTTTAATGTAAACAGTGCCGATGAGTTGTACGCAGGGATTGGCAGTGGCGATTTACGGATTAACCAAGTGGTTAATCATATTAATGCTTTAGTTAATAAACCTACAGCTGAAGAGGAAGATAAACAGGTTCTTGCCAAGCTGAAAAGCGCGGACTCTGTTGCCCCACTTGCCAGTAAACCTCATAAAGATGCGGTAGTGGTAGAAGGGGTGGATAACCTGATGACTCACCTAGCACGTTGTTGTCAGCCTATTCCTGGTGATCAAATTAGCGGTTACATCACTCAAGGGCGAGGTATCTCTGTGCACCGCAGTGATTGTGACCAGTTGAACGAATTAAGACTGCACGCCGCTGAACGTATTATTGATACGGTTTGGGGAAGTGGATTTGTCGGTTCGTTTATTTTGACCTTGCGCGTTGAAGCATTGGAACGTACTGGTCTGCTGAAAGACATTACTACTTTAATCACCAACGAAAAACTAAAAGTAGCCAGTATGCGCTCTCGCATGGACTACAAGCGTCAAATGGTGGTTATGGATTTAGATATTCAGGTAACTAATGTGGAAATTAGCTCCAGAGTACAATCTCGAATTGAACAGATAAAAGATGTAATATCAGTGAAACGCCTCGGTTAACTTAATCAAATAAGGCCCCTGATTAGGGGCTTTTTTTTACACAAAATATTGGGAAATGTATGTCATCGCCAAATTCTATTGAACAATTACTCTCCATAATGGCAACCTTACGTGACCCTGAAACAGGCTGTCCATGGGATAAAAAGCAGACTTTTGACACCATAGTGCCCCATACCATTGAAGAAACATATGAAGTGGTAGATGCCATTCACAACAAAGATTGGCATAACCTAAAAGAAGAGTTAGGGGATTTATTGTTTCAAGTTGTGTTCTACTCGCAGATAGCCAAAGAACAGCAATTATTCGAGTTTGATGATGTTGTAGCCGTTTTAAATGAAAAACTCACTCGTCGTCACCCACATGTCTTTTCCGATGCCATTTTTGCTAATGAGCAACAAATAGACGACAATTGGCAGGCGGAAAAAGCAAAAGAGAAAGCTCGTTTAGGCAGTGTTGAAAAAAGTATTCTAGACTCTGTACCTAAGTCATTACCAGCATTGAGTCGCGCCAATAAAATTCAAAAGCGTTGTGCTCAGCATGGTTTTGATTGGGATACCCTAGGACCTGTTGTTGATAAGGTTCATGAAGAGGTACAAGAAGTACTTGATGAAGCATTACAAGTGAATGTTGAGCAACATAAAGTTGAAGATGAGCTTGGCGATCTGTTGTTTGCAACAGTGAATTTAGTAAGGCACTTAAAGTGCAATCCAGAAGTGGCTTTGGCTAAAGCTAATAATAAATTTGAACGCCGCTTTAGAGCGGTAGAAGAAAAGGTGTTACAGCAAGGAAAATCATTGGATGAGTGTGACCTTGACTACTTGGATTCACTTTGGGATTTAGTTAAACAAGATGAGCGGAAGTGACATTCCATATGTTGAGTTGACGTAAAGCAACAAATAAAAAAAAGACATGTGATAAGTTTCACGTTGTGGCGTTAAAAAGCTTCTGGTATATTTGCATCCCGTCTAGAAGCTATCCATTTCCCTCATTCAACCAATTTCAGGTTAAACATGACGACAAACTACATTTTTGTTACTGGCGGGGTTGTTTCCTCACTCGGTAAAGGTATTGCAGCAGCATCACTTGCTGCTATTTTAGAAGCTCGTGGCCTTAAAGTGACCATGATGAAGCTTGACCCTTACATCAACATTGACCCTGGGACGATGAGTCCAACTCAACATGGTGAAGTGTTTGTCACGGAAGATGGCGCTGAAACTGACCTTGACCTTGGTCACTACGAAAGATTTATTCGTACCAAGATGACAAAGCGTAACAACTTTACAGCGGGACGTGTTTACTCAGAAGTTTTAGCAGCAGAGCGTCGAGGCGACTACTTAGGGGCAACAATTCAGGTTATCCCTCACATCACTAACGCAATCAAAGACCGCGTCATTGCCGGTTCTAAAGGCCATGAAGTGGCTATTGTTGAAGTGGGTGGTACTGTTGGTGATATCGAATCTTTACCATTTATGGAAGCGATTCGTCAGTTAGCGGTTGAATTAGGCCGTGAACGCGCTATGTTCATGCACTTAACATTGGTTCCTTACCTAGCGGCGGCAGGTGAAGTGAAAACCAAACCAACTCAGCATTCAGTAAAAGAATTGCTTTCGATTGGTATTCAACCAGATATTCTTGTTTGCCGTAGTGACCGTATGGTTCCTGCAAACGAGCGTAAGAAAATTGCTCTGTTCTGTAATGTACAAGAACAAGCGGTTATCTCTATGAAAGACGTAGATTCAATCTACAAGATACCTCAACTTATTAAGTCTCAAGGTCTTGATGATCTTGTTTGTACTCGTTTTGGCATTAAAGCTCCAGAAGCCAACTTGTCAGAGTGGGAACAGGTAATTTATGAAGAAGCGAACCCTATTGGTGAAGTCACCATCGGTATGGTTGGTAAATACATTGAACTGCCTGATGCTTATAAGTCAGTGAACGAAGCATTAAAACATGCAGGGTTGAAAAACCGCTTAAATGTCCACATTCAATATGTAGACTCTGAGCATGTTGAGACTAAGGGTGAAGAAGCTCTAGTTGGCCTAGATGCTATTCTTGTTCCTGGTGGTTTTGGTGATCGAGGTGTTGAAGGTAAGATTCGCGCGGCACAATACGCTCGTGAGAATAACATCCCATACCTTGGTATTTGTTTAGGTATGCAAGTAGCGTTAATTGAGTTTGCTCGAAACGTAGCTAACCTAGCGGATGCGAATTCAACAGAATTTAACAAAGACACCACTCATCCTGTGGTAGGCTTGATTACCGAGTGGGTTGATAGCGAAGGTAAAGTTGAAGAACGTACCGAAGCATCTAACCTAGGTGGTACCATGCGTCTTGGTTCACAGCTGTGTCACTTAGAGAAAGGTACTAAAGCGTATGAGCTTTACGGTAGCGCGAAGATTCATGAGCGTCATCGTCACCGTTATGAAGTGAACAACAATTTACGTCCGTTGATTGAAAAAGCTGGTCTTAAAGTATCAGGCTTGTCAGCAGACAAAAAATTGGTGGAAGTTATCGAGAACCCAGCACACCCATGGTTTGTTGCGGCTCAGTTCCACCCAGAATTTACATCGACACCTCGTGATGGGCATCCATTGTTTGCAGGTTTCGTTAAAGCTGCTGGTCAATATCAGCGCGGTGAATTCGAAAAGTAAAAGAATGCAGGGGTGTTGAGCGGAGAATTATTACTACACCCCTTTAAATTGACATTTTTTGATTATAAGAGGAAATATTAATGTCTAAGATCGTTAAAGTTCTAGGTCGTGAAATCATCGACTCACGTGGTAACCCAACTGTTGAAGCTGAAGTACACCTAGAAGGCGGTTTCGTAGGTATGGCGGCAGCTCCATCTGGCGCATCTACTGGTTCTCGTGAAGCTCTTGAGCTACGTGACGGTGACAAGTCTCGTTTCCTAGGTAAAGGCGTACTTAAAGCACTTGCTGCTGTAAACGGCGACATCGCTGCTGCTCTTACTGGTAAAGATGCAAAAGACCAAGCTGCTATCGACCAAGTTATGATCGACCTAGACGGTACTGAAAACAAGTCTAAGTTTGGTGCTAACGCAATCCTTGCAGTATCTCTTGCTAACGCAAAAGCGGCAGCTGCTGCTAAAGGCATGCCTTTGTTCGAGCACATTGCTGAACTAAACGGCACTCCAGGCGTATTCTCTATGCCTCTACCAATGATGAACATCATCAACGGTGGTGAGCACGCTGATAACAACGTTGATATCCAAGAGTTCATGATTCAACCTGTTGGCGCGAAAAGCCTAAAAGAAGCACTACGTATCGGTGCTGAAGTATTCCACAACCTAGCTAAAGTTCTTAAGTCTAAAGGCATGAGCACTGCAGTGGGTGATGAAGGTGGTTTTGCTCCAAACCTTGAGTCTAACGCTGCTGCACTCGCTGCAATCAAAGAAGCGGTAGAGCTTGCAGGTTACGAGCTAGGCAAAGACGTTACTCTTGCGATGGACTGTGCAGCTTCTGAGTTCTTCGACAAAGAAACTGGCAAGTACAACATGAAAGGCGAAGGCAAAATCTTCACTTCTGAAGAATTTAACTTCTACCTACAAGATCTTGCTAACCAATACCCAATCGTTTCTATCGAAGATGGTCTTGACGAGTCTGATTGGGCTGGCTTCAAGCACCAAACAGAACTACTAGGTGACAAGCTTCAACTAGTCGGTGACGATCTATTCGTTACAAACACTAAGATCCTTGAGCGCGGTATCAAAGAAGGTATCACTAACTCAATCCTAATCAAGTTCAACCAAATCGGTTCACTTACAGAGACTCTAGCTGCAATCAAGATGGCTAAAGATGCTGGTTTCACAGCAGTTATCTCTCACCGTTCTGGCGAAACTGAAGATGCAACTATCGCTGATCTAGCGGTAGGTACTGCTGCAGGTCAAATCAAAACAGGTTCTATGAGCCGTTCTGACCGTGTTGCTAAGTACAACCAACTTATCCGTATCGAAGAAGCACTAGGCGAACGTGCTCCTTTCAACGGTCTAAAAGAAGTTAAAGGTCAATAATCATTCGTATTTGCTGGTAAAGCAGCAACGACCATGATTGATTCGCTTAAAGCACCTCGTTTATACGAGGTGTTTTTTTTTGGATTTCTGCTGTCATTAAGCTAGATGCGTGTCGTCAATTAACTGAATATGTTATAAAGATGAATTATCCAAGGGTAATATCAATCACAGTAAGTAAAAGATCAGCTATAGCGCAGTACAACGTGTGGTAACAAGAGGGATTTTTTGATAAGTAGCCATCCTACAATCAAAAATTTCAACGCAGTTATCAAATGTGGTTACCCGCTACAATGACTTATGACTGACTAGGGTTGGTATCGTTGTGTTTCAAGGTCTAAGACCTAAACCTTGGTGATTAAAGAAGGATATTATCGTGCGTGTATTTTCCATATTGCTGTTGGCTTTGCTGATATTTATGCAGGCAACGTTGTGGATCGGCAAAAATGGTATTAATGATTATCGCCATGTAAAAGATGAAGTTGCCATTCAAAGTTCTGTGAATGCAGAACTGCGTAAACGCAATGATGAAATGTTTGCTGAAATTGATGACCTAAAACAAGGTCTGGATGCCATTGAAGAACGAGCGCGTCATGAGCTTGGAATGGTGAAAAAGGACGAGACATTTTATCGTATAATCGACACTGACTAAATCTATCATTGGTTTTCAATTTGAATAAATATATTGCTATTGTGCCTGCCGCTGGAGTCGGTAGTCGAATGCAGGCAGATAGACCCAAGCAGTACCTCATGCTGCATGGCAAAACGATCCTAGAACATACGCTCGAAAAATTATTGTCACACCCTGCAATATCCGAGGTGGTGGTGGCAATTAGCGATAATGATGGGTATTTTTCTGACACATCTCTGGCCAATCACCCGTTAGTCACCCGAGTGTCTGGTGGTAAAGAGCGCAGTGATTCGGTATTAAACGCATTAAACCACCTCACCCAACAAGGTTATCAAGACTGGGTATTGGTACATGACGCCGCAAGACCGAATGTGACTCATCAAAATATTAGTACACTTATTGAGTGTGGCTCCCAGCATCCCGTGGGGGCGATTTTAGCCGCAAAGGTACGAGATACCATGAAGCGCGCCTCAAGTAACGATGAGATAAGTGGTACGGTCGATAGAGTCAATCTGTGGCACGCACTCACACCACAAATGTTCCGTTGCCAAGAATTACAACATGCACTGCTTAGCGCATTACAAGCGCAGCAACCCGTGACCGATGAAGCCTCCTGTATGGAACTGATGGGATTATCCCCCTTACTGGTTGAAGGGCGGGCCGACAACCTAAAAGTGACTCAACCTGAAGATTTAGCGGTGGCTGAATTTTATTTAACACCTAAGACGATTTAACCCTATTACTAATTAGGAGTGACTATGATCCGCATTGGACATGGCTTTGATGTACATAAATTTGCTGGCGAAGGGCCTGTGATTATTGGTGGTGTCGCCATCCCTTATGAACAAGGGTTACTTGCTCACTCTGATGGTGATGTGGCTTTACATGCCGTTTGTGATGCCTTACTTGGGGCGATTGCCGCTGGAGATATTGGCCATCATTTTCCAGATACGGATGAAAAATGGAAGGGAGCGAATAGCCGTGAACTTCTGAAAGATGTGTATCGCCGTGTTCAACAGCAGGGTTATGTATTAGGTAACTTGGATGTGACTATCATGGCGCAAGCTCCTAAAATGGCCCCTTATATTCAAGGCATGCGTGAGGCGATAGCTCAAGATCTCCAAACCGAGCTTAGTAACGTGAACGTCAAGGCCACCACTACAGAGCGTCTGGGTTTTACCGGGCGCAAAGAAGGAATTGCGGCAGAAGCCGTGGTTCTGATCCAACCTATTAACTAGAGGCGCACTCCATATTATGAGTGACATATTATCAAACCTTGCGTATTTGCACGGCAAGCCAGTAGCAAAAGCAAAGTTAAAGGCAAAAGCACAACACTTTGTTGTAAAAGAAGATCTTGGATTTGAATTTTCCGGAAACGGTGAACACGTCATGTTGCGCGTACGTAAAACTGGGGAGAACACCAGTTTTGTTGCCAATGAATTAGCTAAATTTTGTGGCGTGAAGTCAAAAGATGTCAGCTGGGCCGGCTTAAAAGATCGACACGCAGTGACTGAGCAGTGGTTAAGTGTGCAACTGCCAAAAAGTGATGATATTGATTTTTCTCTATTTAGCAAAAAGCACCCTAGCGTTGAGATTCTTGATATTGCTAGACACAGCAAAAAGCTTCGCCCTGGAGATCTAAAAGGTAACTTTTTTGAACTGACCTTAAGTGAAGTAAGCGATGTGGCTGCAGTAGAAGAACGCTTGCAAGCTATCGCCAATCAAGGTGTGCCTAATTACTTTGGAGCACAACGCTTTGGCAATAAGGGCAATAATCTTGATGAAGCGCGTCGTTGGGGACGAGATAATGTTCGTACTCGCAACCAAAACAAACGCAGCTTATATCTATCCACTGCGCGTTCATGGATTTTCAATCAAATTGTTTCTGCACGCTTACAGCAACAGTGTTTTGATTGTGCGCTACTCGGTGATGTAGTGTTAACTGAACATGGTGAGGTGAAAGTAGATCAACAGATGCTAGACGATAGCACCCCGTTTACCGCAATCACCGCAGCGTTAGCAGGAGATAATGCTCTTCCTACATTGGATAAAGCATTGCAGCTTGAGCAAGTGGCCGTAGATGCTGAACCCGATTTAATGGCTCTGATCCGTGGTAACCGTATGCGTCATGATCGCCGAATCATTAAATTGATCCCAGAACAACTGAGCTGGAGTAGCACTAACGATGAAGTACTCGTTAAATTTTGGCTCGACTCTGGCTGTTTCGCTACATCAATAATGCGTGAAGTGATTGAAGAAATCCCTTTTGAACGCACCTTTGATTAAGGCGTCGAGTTAATGAAAATTCTGATTAGTAATGACGATGGCGTGCACGCTGAAGGCATTCAAACCCTAGCTCAAGAGCTGCAAGACATTGCGCAAATTGTGATTGTTGCGCCAGATAGAAACCGCAGTGGGGCATCCAACTCATTGACATTAGAAAACCCGCTTAGAGTCAATGAAATTGCCAATAATGTCTATTCTGTACAGGGAACGCCAACCGATTGTGTTCATTTTGCATTAAATGAATTAATGAAGGATGACTACCCGGATTTAGTACTCAGTGGGATTAACCATGGGGCTAATTTAGGTGATGACGTGCTGTATTCTGGTACTGTGGCTGCGGCTATGGAAGGTCACTTTCTTGGTGTGCAGTCCATAGCTTTGTCTTTAGTGGGTCATACTCATTTTAAAACCGCCGCTAAAATTGCACGTCAATTAGTTGAGCAGCATTTAGTGAATCCTATTCCGACGAATCGCTTATTGAATGTTAATGTTCCCGATGTTGCATGGCAAGATTTGGCGGAGTTTGCAGTGACACGACTTGGCGCAAGACACCATGCAGAGAATATGATCAAACAGCTCGATCCTCGCGGTAAACAGCTGTACTGGTTAGGGCCTCCAGGTAAAGAGCAAGATGCTGGCGAAGGGACAGATTTCCATGCCCTTGAGCAAAAGAAAGTGTCGATCACACCATTGCAGGTGGATCTTACCGCACATGAATCACTACCTAGTATGAATCAGTGGTTGAAAGGATAAGTAATGGGACATTATCAAGCTCAACGATTGTCTGAACACCTGATGCAATTAGGCATTAGTGATTCCGCAGTGTTGAAGGCGATGGCGAACTTACCTAGAGAGCTCTTTCTTTCTGAAGCGATGCGCCATCAAGCTTATGATAATAATGCCCTTCCTATAGGGCAGGGTCAGACGATCTCTCAACCTTATATTGTGGCTCGGATGACCGAGCTTTTACAGCTCGAGGCCACGTCAAAAGTTTTAGAGGTGGGAACGGGCTCGGGGTATCAAACAGCAGTGTTGTCGCAGCTGGTGGAAAGAGTCTACACCATTGAACGAATCAAGACCTTGCAATGGGATGCTAAGCGACGCCTGTCTAAACTTGAAATGTACAATGTGTCATCAAAATATGGTGACGGTTGGAAAGGGTGGGCAGCACATGCTCCATTTGACGCTATTATAGTAACAGCGGCCGCCGCCGAGGTCCCGTTCGCTCTTGTGGAACAATTAGCCATCAATGGCCGGTTAATTATTCCCATAGGAGAGACGAACCAACAGCTGCTAAAAATCGTAAAACTCCCGTCAGGGATTCAGTCTGAAGTTATTGAAAATGTTAGGTTTGTACCTTTGGTTCAGGGAGAACTTGCTTAGGTTTATGGATAAGATTTTACGCTTTGTTATTTGTTCGCTTTTTGTGGCTGCCATAGCGGGTTGCGCCCCAAGTGGGTTATCCGTTAATCATGGTGACTATAAAGCAAAAGATCGCGGTAGTTATCGTGGTAGTTACTATACCGTGAGAAAAGGGGATACTCTTTACTACATCGCTTATGTAACGGACCGCGATGTGAATGGGCTGATTCGTTTTAACAATCTAAAATCCCCTTACACTTTACGTATCGGTCAACGTATTAAGTTATGGCATCCTGAATACCATTACAGCAACCCAAACTACCTGTCGAGCAAGGGTACAACGCCAGCAAAGAGTCGGGTTTCTAAACAAAATACAGCGCCAACTTCGACAAATACCCAAAAAACTGCTAGCGCAAAGGTTGATCAGCCATCAACAAAAGAGTATGTTGGGGTTAAACAACCTGTTAACAAGAGTGTAACATCGCCATCTTTGACCTCTAACGTCATTTCATCATGGAAATGGCCAACAGATGGAAGAGTGATCAGTAAGTTCTCATTTGGAGAAAAAGGTAATAAAGGGATCGACATCGCAGGTCAACGCGGTCAACCAGTGATCTCTACCGCCAAAGGAAGCGTAGTTTACTCAGGTAGTGCACTACGTGGTTATGGCAAACTCATTATCGTGAAACATAATGACGAATACCTTAGTGCATATGCTCATAATGATAAGTTGTTAGTCCATGAAGGGCAGCAAGTATCTGCTGGGCAAAAAATTGCCACTATGGGAAGTTCAGGTACAAGTGGTGTGAAGCTGCACTTTGAAATTAGGTATCAAGGAAAATCCGTTAACCCGGAGAGATATTTACCCTAACTTTTGGCACTGACTTAATAGTGTCGATATGTTGAGCCATTGGAGGCACTATGAGTCTGGATAACACAGCAGTAAAAGTAGAAGATTTAGTAGAAGAAAAACCAACGGCTGACGTTGAAGCAACAGGCATTGTTGAGCCAGTGGAGCAAACATCCGCAAAAGAGGAGTTTGATGCATCGGCCAAAAACTTAGATGCGACTCAGCTCTATCTTGGTGAAATTGGTTTTTCCCCTTTGCTTACCGCAGAGGAAGAAGTGCTTTATGCTAGACGAGCTCTGCGTGGTGATGAGGCCGCTCGCAAACGTATGATTGAAAGTAACCTGCGTCTAGTGGTTAAAATATCCCGTCGTTATAGCAACCGTGGCTTGGCTCTGCTCGATCTGATTGAGGAAGGTAACCTTGGGCTCATTCGAGCGGTAGAAAAATTCGATCCTGAGCGTGGTTTTCGTTTCTCTACTTACGCCACTTGGTGGATTCGTCAAACTATCGAACGCGCCTTAATGAACCAAACCCGCACCATTCGCTTGCCTATTCATGTGGTTAAAGAGCTGAATATTTATCTGCGTACTGCTCGTGAGCTGTCGCAAAAACTGGATCACGAACCCACAGCGGAAGAAATTGCCCAACAACTGGATAAGCCGGTTGACGATGTTAGTAAGATGCTTCGTTTAAATGAGCGAGTCAGCTCGGTTGATACCCCTATCGGCGGTGATGGCGACAAAGCACTATTGGATATTATCCCTGATATTAATAACTCCGACCCAGAAGTATCCACTCAAGACGACGATATTAAGCACTCACTAATTGATTGGCTAGATGAGCTCAATCCAAAACAAAAAGAAGTCCTTGCCCGTCGTTTTGGTTTGCTAGGTTATGAGCCATCCACGTTAGAAGAAGTGGGACGAGAAATAAGCCTGACACGAGAGCGTGTTCGTCAGATCCAAGTGGAAGGATTACGCCGACTTAGAGAGATCCTCCTAAAACAAGGCTTGAACATGGAATCCCTGTTCAACGTTGAGAACGATTAATTCACTCAACATCATTCAATCTTAAAAAAAGGTCAGCCTATAGGGCTGACCTTTTGCATTTATAGCATTTTTTTAAGACGGTACAGTTCATCTAGAGCCTGTCTTGGGGTTAACTCGTCAGGGTCTATGGCACTGAGAGCCACCTCGACGTCGCTGGGCTCAGGAATCAAGCTGAGTTGATTAACCACATCAACACTTGATGGTGTATTCTGTGGCGTCTGTTGACTGAGTTGTTCCAATAACTGGAGTTTTTGTCTTGCTTGTTTTATGACAGGTTTAGGCACACCGGCTAACCCAGCTACGGCTAAGCCGTAAGACTTACTAGCAGCCCCTTCTTGCACGGCATGCATAAAGGCAATATCTTCTCCGTGCTCTACTGCATCTAAATGTACGTTGGCCAGTCCATCTAATTGCGTAGGTAACTCGGTTAACTCAAAATAGTGAGTGGCAAATAAGGTCAGAGCGCTAATTTGTTTGGCCAACCACTCGGCACTTGCCCAAGCCAAGGAAAGGCCATCGTAAGTACTCGTACCACGGCCAATTTCGTCCATTAATACTAAACTGCGCTCAGTGGCATTGTGTAAAATATTGGCCGTTTCCGTCATTTCCACCATGAAAGTCGAGCGCCCTGACGCTAAATCATCAGAGGCACCAATACGGGTGAAAATGCGGTCGAGCAGGCCAATTTGCGCGGACTGTGCGGGTACATAACAACCAATATGTGCCATTAGTGCAATTAATGCTGTTTGACGCATATAGGTGGATTTACCCCCCATATTAGGGCCTGTAATGATTAACATCTTACGTTGAGGGTGCAATTCAACAGGGTTGGCGATGAAGGGGTCTTGTAATACTTGTTCCACAACCGGGTGCCGACCATTACTAATAGAGAGACCAATCTGCTCGTTAATGGTGGGGCGACAATACTCTAAGGTTTCAGCTCGCTCCGCTAAGTTTTGCAGTACATCGATTTCTGAAGTGGCACTGGCTAGCAGTTGTAAGGTATTAAGGTGAGGCAGTATGAGATCGAACAACTCCTCCCATAGGGCTTTTTCTGCAGCCAATGCTTTAGACTTAGAATTAAGCACTTTATCTTCATGCTCTTTTAATTCTGGAATAATGTAGCGTTCGGCATTTTTTAACGTTTGGCGACGGATATAATGAGGTGGTACTAAATGACTCTGGCCACGACTCACTTGAATGTAAAAGCCATGTACAGCGTTATAGCCTACTTTTAGTGTGTCTATACCATGCCTATCACGTTCATCGGCTTCTAATTTTTCTAAATATTCCGTTGCGCCATTAGCCAGCGCCCGCCATTGGTCAAGATCTTCGTTGTACCCTTCGGCTAACACGCCACCATCGCGAATCACAACGGGTGGGTTCTCTTTAATGGCTTTCTCTAGCAATTCACACAAACTATCAATAGGTTTTGCGTTATTGGCGAGAGATTGTAAGTGCGGATTGTGCACCGACGTTAAAGTGGCTTCTAGTTCTGGCAGTTGTTGTAGAGCAGAGCGAAGGCGGGCGAGATCCCTAGGACGCGCCGAGCGTAGGGCGAGGCGAGCGATGATACGCTCTATATCACCAATGTGCTTTAAAGTTTGATTAAGCTCTGGATACAGACCTTGTTGTTTCAGCTCAGTAATGGCATCAAGACGGTTATTTAATACCGAGACATCACGGGTAGGTTGATGTAACCAACGTTTGAGCATGCGACTGCCCATCGCGGTGGCGGTATGATCTAACACTTCTGCCAGTGTGTTATCTGTGCCACCCGCTAGATTGGTAGTAATTTCAAGGTTACGTCGTGTGGCCGCATCGAGAATGACGGAGTTATCTTGTCTTTCTACGGTGACCGAGCGAATGTGTGGCAGTGCGGTGCGCTGTGTGTCTTTTACGTATTGGATTAAACAGCCAGCCGCACATAAACCTAGCTGTGCGTTTTCTACGCCAAAACCAATAAGGTCTTTGGTGCCAAATTGAATGTTAAGCTGCTGCTTTGCCGTTTGCAGTTCAAACTCCCATACTGGCCTACGACGATTGCCGTGGCGCCCTTCCATCAATTGTACAGGGGCAAAATCTTCAGGGAATAACAGCTCTTTTGGGCTTGTGCGTTGCAGTTCCGCTAACATGGCTTCTTCGGTTTCAGGCTCACTAATTAAAAAGCGTCCTGAGGTAATATCGAGCGTAGCGTAACCAAATTTACCGTCTTGTTGATAAATGGCGGCAATCAAATTATCAATACGTTCCGTGAGCAAGGCTTCATCGGTTACGGTACCGGGAGTGATAATGCGTACCACTTTTCGTTCAACGGGCCCTTTTGACGTCGCGGGATCGCCAATTTGTTCACAGATAGCAACAGACTCACCTAGCTGAACGAGTTTGGCTAGGTAACCTTCAACGGCATGAAAGGGGACACCTGCCATTGGAATGGGCTCTCCCGCTGAGGCGCCACGCTTGGTTAATGAAATATCTAAGAGTTGAGATGCTTTTTTTGCATCATCATAAAACATTTCATAAAAATCCCCCATGCGGTAAAAAAGCAAGATCTGTGGATTCTCTGCTTTAAGTTTATGATATTGCTGCATCATGGGCGTGTGCTTTGGCTTTGATTTTACCGACATAATAGATTCTGCTGCTTTTCATTGGCTCTAATGGGGCTTAGGATAAATGAATCTTAAATAGGCGGTAAAGTGAATTAAGCAAATGTCTGAAACTTCGTTGGATAATTTAAGTCATCGTGTGGGTCAATTGCTCAAAAAGCAGGGTTACCTAATGACAACAGCCGAATCATGCACCGGTGGCGGTGTTGCTCAGGCCATTACTGAAATTGCCGGAAGCTCTGCGTGGTTTGATCGCTCTTTTGTGACTTATAGCAATGAAGCCAAAATGGAAATGCTCGGGGTAGAAGCCCAATCATTGTTGCGCTTTGGTGCCGTGAGTGAAGAAGTCGCCACAGAGATGGCATTAGGGGCTGTACAAAACTCTCGTGCACAGCTTGCCGTTTCTATTACTGGTATTGCAGGCCCAGGTGGAGGCAGTGAAGATAAGCCCGTGGGCACTGTGTGTTTTGCTTTAGCGGTAGGGGGGGGCATTATACAGGTACAACGCTGTCTTTTTGTTGGGGATCGAACTCAAGTGAGAAATCAGTCTGTTTATCATTCTCTTCAACTTATTGAAAAGTATATGAAAAACATCTAAAAGCGTACTAATCGCAAAAAAAACGCTTTTTCATCTAGACACTGTATGAATTAACAGTAATAATTGATTCATTAAATAGAAATACCTGATTCCATGGAGCATAAAATGGACGATAACAAGCAAAAAGCGCTGGCGGCGGCACTTGGTCAAATAGAAAAGCAATTCGGTAAAGGTTCAATCATGCGCCTTGGTGATAACCGCACCATGGACGTAGAAACTATTTCTACCGGCTCGCTATCTCTAGATATCGCTCTAGGTGCTGGTGGTTTGCCTATGGGTCGTATAGTCGAAGTCTATGGTCCTGAATCATCAGGTAAGACAACGCTGACTCTAGAGCTGATTGCATCAGCACAACGTGAAGGTAAAACTTGTGCTTTCATCGATGCGGAACACGCACTAGACCCAATTTACGCACAAAAACTGGGCGTAAACATTGATGCTCTACTCGTTTCTCAACCAGATACTGGTGAGCAAGCGTTGGAAATTTGTGATGCATTAGCTCGTTCTGGTGCGATTGATGTATTGGTTGTTGACTCCGTTGCAGCATTGACACCGAAAGCGGAAATTGAAGGTGAGATGGGTGACAGTCATATGGGGCTTCAAGCTCGTATGCTAAGCCAAGCAATGCGTAAGCTAACAGGTAACTTGAAGCAATCGAATTGTATGGCGATCTTCATTAACCAAATTCGTATGAAAATTGGCGTGATGTTTGGCAACCCAGAAACCACTACGGGTGGTAATGCTCTTAAATTCTACGCATCGGTTCGTTTAGATATCCGTCGTACTGGCGCGATTAAAGATGGCGATGAAGTGGTGGGTAACGAAACGCGCATCAAGGTAGTGAAAAACAAAATTGCCGCGCCGTTTAAACAAGCAGAAACTCAAATCATGTACGGTCAAGGCTTCAACCGTGAAGGTGAGCTTATTGACTTGGGTGTTAAGCATAAGTTGATTGAAAAAGCGGGTGCTTGGTATAGCTACAATGGCGATAAAATTGGTCAAGGTAAAGCTAATGCGGGTAAATTCCTGCGTCAAAACCCTGAAGCCGCACAAGCTATTGATAGCAAACTTCGTGAAATGCTACTGACTCCAGCTAAAGCTGAAGATGCTCAAGAAACTGAAGTAGAGTAATTTCCCCCCTCTTAATTATGCTCCTATTTGCTGGGTCTTATTGTATGGACTCAGCAAATATCCTTCCCCAAGTTCTCTTTTCTTTCGCACTGAATGTTCCGAGGTGTGTATGTATTTTCGACCAACCAATATAGCAGCAAAAAAAGCGGCCTTACATTTTCTAAGTTGCCATGAACACGGCCAATATGAGTTACAGCAAAAATTACTCAATAAGGGCTTTGATGTGAGTGATATTGATGAGGCGATCCGTTTTTGTAGAGAGCATCATTATTTAGATGATTTACGCTACAGTAAGGAGCAAGTGCGCCACAATGTAAAAAAAGGCCATGGTGAGAGACGAATTCGTCAAGAGCTACAAGCTAAACAAGTACTCGATGACATTATAGAGCAAGCGTTGAATGAAGAGCCTCAAGACTGGTTTCAGTTAGCCAAGTTGTCGGCCGAAAATAGTTTTCATCACTTTGCCACCCAAGGCAGTGCTGAATACGCTCAGCAAGTTCGTTTTCTGCAGTACCAAGGATTTAGTGTTGAACAGATCCGTTATGCTTTAAATTCAGAATTGCTTGCCACTTCAAACTGATTTTTTTCTATCAACCTTCATTGACTATAGGTTAATAAAACTGCCTATTATGACTAAATTGCCAGCATTTTAGGTCAAATTTGATAGAAAACTAGTCGTTCTCTCCTGCTTGATTTACAATATGGCAAAATTTCAACTTGAACGTTTCAGGAATTGCCACATGTACATGAGCACCGCCGAAATTCGTAGTGCCTTTTTAAAGTTCTTTGAGAGCAAAGGGCACCAAATTGTAGAGAGTTCTTCTCTTGTCCCTCATAACGATCCTACTTTGCTATTTACTAATGCAGGTATGAATCAGTTTAAAGACTGTTTTTTAGGGGCTGACAAGCGCAGTTACACTCGTGCTACGACAGCACAACGCTGTGTTCGTGCCGGTGGTAAACATAACGATTTAGAAAACGTTGGCTTCACTGCACGTCACCATACTTTTTTTGAAATGCTAGGTAACTTTAGCTTTGGGGATTACTTTAAGCATGACGCGATTGGTTTTGCTTGGGAGTTTCTAACCGAAGTTCTATGCCTGCCAAAAGAAAAGTTATTGGTTACTGTGTACGAAACCGATGATGAAGCTTTTGATATATGGAATAAAGAAATTGGTATTCCTGCTGAGCGTATTATCCGTATCGGTGATAAAAAAGGCGGTAAAGCGTATGAGTCTGATAACTTCTGGGCAATGGGAGATACCGGTCCTTGCGGTCCTTGTTCAGAAATATTCTATGATCATGGTGAGCATATCTGGGGTGGTCGTCCAGGCACGCCTGAAGAAGATGGCGATCGTTTCATTGAGATTTGGAACAACGTATTTATGCAATTTAACCGTCAGTCTGACGGTACCATGGAACCTTTACCGAAACCTTCTGTAGATACAGGCATGGGTATTGAGCGTATCTCTGCAATTATGCAAAGTGTGCACTCTAACTATGAGATTGATGTTTTCCAAACATTGATTAAAGCCTCCGCTGACGTTGTGGGTTGTGATGATCTTTCTAGCCAATCGTTACGTGTTATTGCTGACCATATTCGTTCATGTTCGTACCTAATTGTTGATGGCGTAATGCCTTCTAACGAAGGTCGTGGTTATGTATTGCGTCGTATTATTCGTCGTGCGGTACGCCACGGAAACAAACTTGGCGCTCAAGGGGTGTTCTTCCATAAATTAGTCGGCGTATTAGCTGAAGTCATGGGAGAGGCGGGTGTTGAACTTAAAAACCAACAACCATTAGTGGAAAAAATTCTACGCATTGAAGAAGAGAACTTTGGCCGCACGCTAGAGCGCGGAATGAATATCCTTAATGACGCATTAGATGCTCTTAAAGCTGAAGATAAGTCAACCCTAGATGGTGAGACGGTATTTAAACTGTATGACACTTATGGTTTCCCAGCAGATTTAACTAACGATGTTGCTCGTGAACGTCAATTTGATATTGATGAAGCCGGCTTTGAAAAAGCCATGGAAGCACAGCGTAAACGCGCTCGTGAAGCGGGTAATTTTGGTACCGATTATAACGCGACCATAAAAACAGAATCCGAGTCAGAATTCTGTGGCTATAGCAGCACTAAAGGCTCGAGTAAAATCGCTGAAATCTTTGTTGACGGCGTGCAGAGTGAATCATTATCTGCCGGTGATAAAGCGATCATCATTCTTGATGAAACGCCATTTTATGCAGAATCAGGTGGTCAATGTGGCGATCTGGGTGTGCTAAAAACTGAACTTGGTTTATTCCAAGTTGAAGATACCCAAAAACTTTCTCATGCTATTGCCCATCACGGTGTGCTTGCTGAAGGAGTGCTCAGTACTGGTGACAGTGTTGAGGCTATTGTTGATGACGAGCGTCGTCTAGCTTCTTCTCTTAACCATACCGCGACTCACTTATTGCACGCAGCACTACGCCAAGTGCTAGGTACACATGTTGCTCAGAAAGGTTCATTGGTTAAACCTGAAAGTTTGCGCTTTGACTTTTCTCACTTAGAAGCTGTGACGCCGATAGAGCTACGTAGCGTAGAACGCCTAGTCAATCAACAGATCAGACGCAATAATGATGTTGTTACAGAAGTGACGGATATTGAATCAGCCAAGCAAAAAGGCGCTATGGCGCTGTTTGGTGAGAAATATGACGATGAAGTACGCGTGCTTTCTATGGGGGATTTCTCGGTAGAGCTATGTGGTGGTATTCACGCCTCAAGAACGGGTGACCTTGGTCTATTCCGCATTACCTCTGAAGGGGGTATCGCAGCAGGTATTCGTCGTATTGAAGCGGTAACAGGTGATGCTGCATTAGATGCTATCGAACATGAGAAAACGGACTTTAGACTTAAAATCTCCGATATGGTGAGCAAGGCTAAGCAACAAGATAAACTCATTCAGCAACTGAAAGATAAAATCGCTACCGCTGAAAGTGCCAATATCATGGGCAAAGTTCAAGAAATCGCTGGCACAAAAGTGTTAGTGGCTGCATTGGAAGGTGCGGACAATAAGAACTTGCGAACTATGGTTGATGACGCTAAAAATCGTGTCGGCAGTGGTGTTATCCTTATTGCAAATATTGCGAACAATAAGGTGAGCCTAATTGCTGGCGTGACCAAAGACTTAACTGGCAAAGTAAAAGCGGGTGAGTTGGTTAACCTAGTGGCTCAGCAAATTGGTGGTAAGGGTGGCGGCCGTCCAGATATGGCACAAGCTGGTGGTACGGATGTAGAAGCACTACCTGAAGCCCTTAAGTCTGTACAGGGATGGCTTGAAGAGCGTCTTTAATTAAATTCGCTATACCTTAGAGTATTGAACTCACTTAATACTGCGTAATCGAAACCAAGCACTCTTTCGTTGAAGATGCTTGGTTTTTTTGTCTATAAATTATATTCGAATAATGTAATTAGAATGGTTTTATACCATATATGGTATAAAACCGTTGTGATGAAGCCACTTGTTCATACCCCCATATTGTGTAACCAAGACCAAACGCTTAATTAACGTAGGCGACAATTTGATGAGTGTGAGAATAGGTTTTCTCAGTTAAATGCTCGATAAGGTGTTTCGTCTGGGTAGCAGAAAGTTTGCTTTGGTTGTCCCCATTTTCAGGCTTCAGCTTTTCTGAAAGAACATAGTCGCTGAGATGGCGGACTACAGTGGATTCATGGATACGAAGAGCTTGAGAAATCATAGTCTGACTCCAACCTTCAGAAGCAAGTAATACCGCTTTTATACAGTCACGCACTCGACCATCACGAGTAGAATCGTGCATTTGGTCGAGTTGTATTTTCTGTTGAGGAGTCAGTGTATTTTTCATAGTGCGAAGCATGATTCTGACTTTAATTAAAACCAAGCATTTTCAATGATCACGGGTATAAACTTCATTTTTTATAAAATATGCAACAGAACAACTTTATGATAATTGAAGATGCTTAATGCTAATTTATTGATGAAATTAAGATCATGCTAGGCACAATGAAATTACACAGAGTCTTTGTTATGATATTAATTTAATATAGATAAAGAAATTAGATTCATATTGAAAGTGGTTGGTATTTAAATGATTGATAAATAAGTTAAGTCATTATTACTTGTTGTATATTGACAGTAATTGAATTAATAAATATATTTTATTTATGAATTTGGATGTAAATATTTGGTTTATGAATCATTTTAACTTAATAAATAAAAATGTTTTAGCGATAGCTATCATTTCAACATTTCTGACAGGGTGTAATGAAGGGGGAGTCGCAAATAATAATTTGAAAGAAAAGCAGCAAACAGAACGCATTCCAGCCAGCAAGTTGACACCTTCAACAGAACGCATTGCAGCCAGTAAGTTGACACCCTCAACAGAACGCATTGCAGCCAGTAAGTTGACACCCTCAACAGAACGCATTGCAGCCAGCAAGTTGACACCTTCAACAGAACACATTACAGCTAGTAAGTTGACACCATCAACAGAACACATTACTGCTAGTAAGTTGACACCATCAACAGAACACATTACAGCTAGTAAGTTGACACCATCAACAGAACACATTGCAGCCAGTAAGTTGACACCATCAACAGAACACATTCCAGCTAGTAAGTTGACACCATCAACAGAACGCATTCCAGCCAGTAAGTTGACACCATCAACAGAACACATTCCAGCTAGTAAGTTGACGCCATCAACAGAACGCATTCCAGCCAGCAAGTTGACACCGTCCACAGTAGTCTCACCAAGGGGAAGTTTGCTACCTCAATTGAAGTTAACTCCAGCAACAGAGGTGACTCCACAAGAAAAATTGAAACCATCAACAGAAGTCATACGTCCAGTAAAAATGTACCCTTCAATTTCGAGTACACCGATGTTACTGACGCCATCAACAGAACACATTGCAGCTAGTAAGTTGACACCATCAACAGAAGTCATACGTCCAGTAAAAATGTACCCTTCAATTTCGAGTACACCGATGTTACTGACGCCATCAACAGAACACATTGCAGCCACTAAGTTGACGCCATCAACAGAACGCATTCCAGCCAGCAAGTTGACACCGTCCACAGTAGTCTCACCAAGGGGAAGTTTGCTACCTCAATTGAAGTTAACTCCAGCAACAGAGGTGACTCCACAAGAAAAATTGACACCATCAACAGAAGTCATACGTCCAGTAAAAATGTACCCTTCAATTTCGAGTACACCGATGTTACTGACGCCATCAACAGAACACATTCCAGCTCATAAGTTGACACCTGCAAAAGAACGTAGCATTGCAGCCACTAAGTTGACGCCATCAACAGAACACATTGCAGCCACTAAGTTGACGCCATCAACAGAACACATTGCAGCCACTAAGTTGACGCCATCAACAGAACACATTGCAGCCACTAAGTTGACGCCATCAACAGAACACATTGCAGCCAGTAAGTTGACACCATCAACAGAACACATTGCAGCCACTAAGTTGACGCCATCAACAGAACACATTAAAGCCAGTAAGTTGACACCCTCAACAGAAAAAATACCTCAAATAGCTGTGATTCCTCAAACAGTTTATACGGGTAATCTTTTGGCTTCAGGGAAACAAATTAAAGGTGACGTGGAGTGTAATGGTGAAAAGCTAACTAATGGCACTTTTGCCGTGGGGCAAGGCAGAGATTTTGAGTGTAATTTAGGCGACGTCATTTTAGGTGAGTTTACAGCCCCTTTTCCTCCAATGCCAAAACAGCCAATAATTGGAGGTACATCGTCAGATTCTACAGCCGCTGCAAGTCCACCACCTGCAGAACCTATACACCCAAATACTTCATTTGATTTAAAAGATCGGCATGGTGATAATGCAGCTAAGCTTTTACAATCAATTAGTCATTGTCAATCCAGTGATGAAATTTGTCTTCAAGAATTAGACCATTTTGATATTGAAGAAGTCTATAAGAATATTAGCGATGACGCTGCGGTTAATGAATTTATTGAAGAGAAGTCAACTAATAAGGTCGATATTGCGCCTAGTTCTCATGTTGATAATTCAATAGTGCCGGCTATTAGTCGAGGAACAAAGAACGATTTAAATGCAGGTTTTGTATCAGCTAATGCAGAAGCTAGCTATGAATACAAACCAAAGCCTGCTGATCAGGTTCTGATGAAGGGTAAACTAACTGATGAGAACGGTGTTCCTATAGCGGGAATGAGTTTTTTCTCTGCTAGTTCTAGAGGCACAACAGATGAGAACGGTGAGTTTGAATATAAATCGGGTGATACGATTTCTTTTGGTATTGATACATTTGAATTTGGTGAAGTCAAAGGAAATCAAATAGATTACAAACTGTCTGATGTAACAGAAAACCCAATTATCAAACAAAACATTCAGTCATTAATAGAGCGTTACGTACCTGAGCAGAATGGCACGCTCACAATAACAGATAAAATTCATACTGTTTTTGAACAATATCCGAATGTGATTAATGAATTAATTAATCTATCTTTGCCGAACGGTGAAAAACTAGAAGGGTCAACCTTATCACTACCTAATGATTTTGAATCTCAGTTTCATGATGGTTTAACGGCTGATATTGACGAGGCTCTTAAGAAACCGTCTAATCCTAGCGAAGACGTTTATGATGATTCTGAAAACGAACCTAAAACAGCGAAAATAGCAACAGAAGGTAAATACGTTACCAAAACATTAAACGACTTGTTTACAAATGTAGGTAGTTTTCATGTATTTCATGATAACCAGTCCTTCTTTGGTGCTACAGGGTATCCTCGTGGAACGCGTGCATTAAATGTATCGAACAAAGCATTCCCAATTATGATGCCTCGTATTGATAAAAACCGAAATATCCCATTTGGACAACCACAAATTTGGACCCGTGAAGGTCATCCTTATTTTGTTGAATATACAAACCTAAAAGGCATGAAATATGACATGCCAGCAATTCCATTAGTGTCGAAAGATAATGCCACTTATGGCTTCCCTTTTGTTGCTGCCGGTGGCATTGGTAAAGGTAAAGTCGTATTTATGGGCAACAGTTTATATCCGAGTATTTTGTCTTGTCCGCATAGCTATTGGGCTGACCGTTCAATAAAAATTGAAAATAATGGTAAAGAAAACAAGTGCGGTATTGCACCTAACTTTAAAGATGATAAAGCGCTCTATGATGACCATGGAGACATGAAAACATTCTTTTCTAACCTGTTTCAATGGTTCAATAACGGTCAAGCCACAAAGGGCATGAAGGTTGCTACCAATATAGAAACAGGATATATAGCACAACATAATATTGAAATGGGTAAGCCATATTCATTTTTTATTAACAAAGAATACGGCTTTGGTGATGTTGAAAAGCTAACTAAGGGCAGTTTTAATCTTTTGTCGGTTGAAGATACGCCTATTTTAATTCTTCAGGCTTATTCGCCAGAAGCATATTATGATGGTATGAATCATAGATTCGTTGCAGATGTAGATAATCCAAACCTAACAAAAGAAGACGTAACCGCATTGATTCGCTACATAAACGACGGTGGTAATGTACTGTTTATGGATGCTATTGATGACAGAGATCCAATAAATCCAGAGCCAATTGGTCGTTTGGCCGATGCGGCTGGTGTCTCTTTAGGTGGGGAGAACGTTACCGATAAATTAACCAATCAAGCTTTCTGTGGAAATTCTTACTATTGTAATTGGAGACCATTAAAGCCAAATTTACATGTAAAGAGTGAGAAAGACATGGTTGTGCTGGAAAGATTTTCAGACAACGATGGCAAACAACCTTACACAGTGAACCCTGATGGTAGCGTAACATGGGAAAAGGGGAGTGAGAATCACTTTGAGATCCCTACGTACAAAGTGCTTTCTCTTGATAAAGAGGGTAAGGCTAAATTAGATGACGATGGTAAACCTGTCCTAGTTGACAAATACGCACGCATTTTTGTGACCACAGCAGAAGAACGAGAAGCGGCAATTAAAGAGTTGCAAGATGCATTTAAAGGGACCCCTATTTGTACCAATAAATATGAGTACGAATTTAACTGTATCGAAACACGCAAAGGTGATGGAATTAAAGTACGCGGTAATTACGCTCGTGCCGATTTTGACCGTTATCCAATGAGTAAAGATGTAGTGACAAGTATGGTGAAGGCTGCAAACTTAGGCACAAACATCACTGCACTGTATAACCATGAAATCTACTACCGTACTAGGGGTAAACAAGGCATTCGCTTGTCGAATTCAGAACTCACCCAAGCATACGATAACCTTTCGGTATGGATGTGGAATGATAATAAATATAACTACGTAAAAGGTCAGCAAGATGAACTTGGCTTTAAAAATGTAGTGCAATTTTTGAATTGTTACACCGGAGGTAAATATCAGCCTGCTGCTATCGAAGCAAAATGTCCTGTAGATCTTAAAGCGTCATTGGTCGCACATAACATGATGTATGGCTCTGATAAAGGAAAGCTAAGTGGAGAGTTAAATCCTAGCTACCCATTGAACTTCATGGAAAAACCGTTGACACGTATTATGTTAGGTCGTTCATACTGGGATCATGATATTAAAGTTGATACAACAAAGTATCCTGGTCAAACTCCGGGAATTGGCCATACAGATGAAGCAACCATCGAAACGGATGGTAACGGTAAGGCGGTTACTTACTCGGCGGGTAATATGCAATCAACAGGGCTCTGGGCTCCTCAATTACAAACAGTCACAGTCAGTGGCGGTGTTGAGGCAACCATTACAGTGATGTTGGCTGATGACTTAACTGGGAAGGATACACATGAGTTAAGCTTGAAGCGCCCACCTCGTATGCGAACAAGTTATCACTATGATGGTTCTAGCCTTAGTTTCGAGGCGCCATATGGCGGTCTGATCTACATCAAACCAAATGTGAAAGATGAGGGTGAACAAACCTTTACCTTTAATAACGTTGAAACAGCGGCATATTGGAAAGATGGAGATTGGATACATAAACCACAGGATGCTGTCGCACCTATTGCAGAAATAGATACTGGCACATTTATTTATACCGCTCCTATAAAGAATGTTCGCACTATTGATGTACAGAAATTTGCCGATGGTATTAATCGATTTGCCAATGCTGCAAGTGACTTTTATGGTCGCGATCAAAAAGAAGAAGTAGGTAAACATCGTCGATATACCTATGAGAACGAACACTTTAAAGGTTTCCGACATAGATTTGTTAATGATGTGGAAATTTCAATTGGTTCCGCGCACTCTGGTTACCCAGTTATGGACTCAGCCTTTGATGCAAATAAAAACGATGTACCAACAGATGCAGTAAATGATTGGCTAATTTGGCATGAAGTGGGGCATAACTTGGCTTCAGCGCCATTTGTGGCAGCAGGCAGTGCAGAGGTGAGCAATAACTTCCTTGCTCTTTATATGCAAGAATTGGAAGGACGTAATGAGCACCCTCGCATGGATCGCATTATCTTTGAGATTCAAAAAGCACCATTATGGTTAGGAGCAAATAGTGGACATGCTTGGTCTAATGGCGATGCTGGTATGCGTTTGGTTATGTTTGGTCAATTGAAAGTGTGGGCCAAAACGCACTTCTCTATAGATAACTGGTACGCTGCTGGCGATCAAAAACCTAGTGTTTATGGTAAAGATGCTGGTTGGAATATGGTCAAATTGATGCATAGAAAAGCGCGTGGTGATGTCCAAGGTGATAACCTCCAAGGTCGTGATGGAACTAACTATTGTAGTTCAAAAGAAACGGGTTTATCAGGAGGCGATCTAATGATGGTATGTAGTTCTTATGTATCTGGATACAATCTTAGTGACTTTTTCCAAGCTTGGAATATAGGTGAGGAATCAATGACCAACGCAGACGGTACTAAAACTTATAATGGTGGGATCAGTTCTAAGGCCGTTAATGTAGTGTCAAAATTGAACCTGCAAAAGCCGAAAAATAGTCCTCTTAAGGTTGACTCTTTAACTTATAGTGAGAAAGGATAAAAATCTTTTTTGTTATAAATAGCAAGATTCACTGAATAAAAAGCCGTCTTTTAGAAGCCGGCTTTTTTTATTGCACTGTGTTGCTAGAATTTTAAGTACGTTAAGAATGCAGTTTCATTTAATTTCAAATAAATATCTAAGACATAACCTAAGCGAGCTTTAAAATGAATCGCCAGTTGAGAAAATGACATACATCAGCTCTAGATTGGTGTTGTATAGGCAATTCTATGTATTACTTAAAAGTCTAAGTTGCTGGTATTTAAGCCCCATAGCGATATAAGTAAATGACAGGAACATGAAAATCCACAACGCATTGAAACTTTACGCATGGCAGGGTAATATCGCGAACGTTTTTTAATCACTTGAAGCGATCAATTTGACGATCACATTTAGCTGTGATCTTATACTCTCGTTTTTAACGAGAGACCCAATCACCATGCATATTGACGAATTCCAAGAACACTTTCACGCAGTCACCAACAAATGCCAAAGTGCAAAGGTTACGTATTGCCTATTTGAGGTACTGTTTGGTTCTCTGTGTGCCGTAATTGGTGGGGCTAAAGGTTGGTTTGATATTCGTGAATATATTCTTGGACATCATGACTGGTTTAAACGTAATGATATGTTTATCAATGGGATCCCTGCTGATGACACCATCGCCCGCATAATTTCTAAGATCGAGCCCGAGCCATTCCATGAATGCTTTATTAACTGGATGGCGGCAGTTCATACTCTTACTGATGGACAAGTGGTTGCCATTGACGGCAAAACCCTTCGAGGTTCGTACAACCGTGATGATAGAGCAAGCACAATACATATGATCAGTGCTTATTCATCTTCAAATAACCTAGTACTTTGTCAACTTAAAACTGAGCAGAAAAGTAACGAAATTACAGCGATCCCTGAACTTATCAGGCTCCTTGATATTAAAGGGGCTTTAGTTACCATCGATGCAATGGCATGTCAAACTGAGATTGCTAAGACCATTATTCAGCAAGGCGGTGATTACTTACTTGCGGTTAAAAGCAATCAAAGCATCCTTAGAAAAGCGGTTGAAACGGCCTTTTCAGAGCAACGTTCTAGTTCACCTGAGAGCATTGAGCTAGAGAGAAATCATGGTCGAGTTGAATCAAGAAAATGCTATGTACTTGATAGTAAGAGACTTAACGGAGACTTTACTCGCTGGAAAAACCTTAAATCGATAGTGATGATCGAGAACTTTCGATATGAAAAAGGTAAATCAGTAGGCCTTGAATATCGATATTACATCAGTTCAAAGAAATTAAGTGCAGAGCAAGCCGCTTCGGCTGTGCGGGAACACTGGGGTATTGAATCTATGCACTGGGTGCTCGATGTCACGATGAAAGAAGATGAATGCCAAATATACAAAGAGCACGGTGCTGAAAACTTATCGTGCCTGAGACATATCAGTTTAAACATGTTGCGCTCAGAGCCAACAAAGTTAAGTATCGTTGGAAAACAGAAGCGCTGTATGATGAATACATCAATGTTAGAGGCAGTACTTAATGCTGGATTTAGATCGCTGACTAAATACTAGGCACTCATGCGGTTGCCCTGCCTGCTGTGCCAATGATATAAATCCATACTATTACTTCCAGCACCTGTTTACAGAGTTGCCAAAGCGAACACCAACCGATGATATGTCGGCATTTAATGCCTTGGAGCGTTGAAATCGGTGAAGTTGAATAGGCTTCACTGCTTTATTGAGCGTTTACCACTGTTCTATGTAAGCATGTTACGGGTGCAATGGTTACTATCTTAGAGCGTAAAACTCGATTTTACGTGGTAAAGAAAGTCCTATCTAAGTCAGCGGATGACGTTAGCAGAGCCACAATTGAGCTACTGAAGCCCTATAAAAAGTTTGTTCATACCATAACGGAAGATAATGGACGAGAGTTTGCTGGCCATGAGGTTATCGCAGAAGAACTAGAGGCTGAAGTGTACTTCGCTCATCTTTACAGCTCTTGGGAGCGTGGGGCAAATGAGAATGAGAACGGTCTTTTAAGGCAGTACATAAAGTAAGGAACTGACTTAACGACGGTGACAGACAGCGATATAGATTTTGCGTTATCGCGGATAAATTATCGGCCAAGAAAATGTTTAGACTTCAAGCAGCCTGCCATTGTATTTAGGGAAATAACTTTAGTTGCTTGATATTGGAGAGTGTCGCACTTCGGAGTTGAATTCGGGTATAAATAAATTAATCCCCTTTAATACTAGTTTTAATTATTGATAGGTATAACATATAAGTATTGTTTCTATTGAGATTGATACTATGCTTGATTTTATTGAAAATATTTTTAATTTTATAATTAAGTGTATAGTTGCACTTATTAAGTTTGTAGTAGTAATTGTTTTAGTTATCGGCGTAATTGCATGGAATTGGGATACGTCTGACTCTAATAGCGACGAATGGATGGGTTTTGTTTATCCAGATAAAGCTAATTTATGGAATGACAGAGATGTAGGTACGCTCTCTACGCTGGAGGAGTGTAGAGAGAAATCTTTGGATGCATTGCGAATGATAGGTGCTACCCATTCTGGTAGTTATGAGTGTGGTCTTAATTGTGATACATCAAAAGGGAAACCCTATATTTGTGAGAAAACAAAGCGTTAATTACTTAAATGTATTAGATCTAATATTATTAATTAAATCGTAAGGTAGCGTTCAAAGTTCTGTGTCATTTCAGTAGAATATCCAAAACATGAGTGACACATGACCCAACCATTTGATTTTGACCAAGCGCTTAAAGCACTTCAAGCAGGAAAAAGCCTTACGGGTAAAGACAGTGTACTTGGCCCACTTATCAAGCAACTTACTGAAGCTGCTCTGACTGCTGAGTTAGAGCTGCATCTTGAGAACGATCCCATCTCTAACCGCAAGAATGGTAAAACATCAAAAACAATCAAACATCCTTCAGGTAGCTTTGAACTCGATGCTCCAAGAGATAGAAACGGCACTTTTGAACCACAGCTCATTAAAAAGGGGCAAACAACATTAACTGATGAGATAGACCGTAAAATTCTCTCCATGTTTAGCATGGGCATGAGCTACCGAGATATCAATAAACACGTTGAGGATATGTACGGCATTAACGTCTCAAGTGGCACAATAAATAGTGTTACAGATAAGCTTATTCCTGAGCTTAAAGCTTGGCAGCAACGCCCCTTAGACAGCCATTATCCAATAGTTTGGCTTGATGCTATTCACTATAAAGTCAAAGAGGATGGCCGTTATATCAGCAAGGCTGTTTACACGATTTTAGCGTTGAACATGCAAGGTAAGAAAGAAATATTAGGGCTTCATTTATCAGAAAATGAAGGGGCTAACTATTGGTTATCTGTGCTGACCGACCTGCATAATCGTGGTGTTAAGGATATCTTAATTGCTTGTGTCGATGGGTTAACAGGTTTCCCTGAGGCGATAGCGACTATCTTCCCAGAAACAGAAACCCAGCTGTGCGTAATCCACCAAATCCGTAATTCCATGAAGTATGTCGCCTCAAAAAATCAGAAAGCCTTTATGGCGGATTTGAAGCCTGTTTATCGAGCGGTAAGTAAAGAAGCAGCTGAGCTTGCACTTGATGAACTAGAAGCCAAGTGGGGGGACATATACCCACTGGTCATCAACTCATGGCGCAGAAAGTGGAATAATCTCTCGCATTACTTTAAATATCCAGAGCATATACGCAAGGTGATTTACACGACTAATGCGGTTGAGGCCGTCCACCGTCAATTTAGAAAGCTGACTAAAACAAAGGGCGCGTTCCCTAACGAAAATAGCTTGTTGAAGCTACTTTATGCTGGCATATTGAATGCGTTTGAGAAATGGACAATGCCAATCCATAATTGGAGCCTTTGTTTATCCCAGTTAGCCATTTATTTTGAAGGGCGTTTAGACAGCGTGCTAGAAATTTAAAAATTAGCCTGACACAGAATATTGAACGCCCTCGGTTAGCGCTCACCCTGTATTTTGTGTTGGTAAGTAAAAAGCGACCATAATCTCTTATGGTCGCTTTTATGCCAATCACAGTAAGTAAATATTCAAAAAATCATGATTGTTCAGCTATTTACTACTACTGATATTCTTTTAGGTACTATTTTATAGGATATTAGATTACCACTCGAAACCCATACCAGCGTAAGATGTAACTTGTTCAGAAGCTGAGTCGTAAGCCCCACCAACTTTAAGTGTTAAGTTCTCATTAACGCGGTAACCTGAACCAATAGCAATAGCATTTGCATCACCTGAATGCCCAACAGCTGCCGTCATATTGATCTTACCTACACCGTATGGATTAACAAGACCGGCAAAAGCACCCGCTTGAGCCATTGAACCGTCCATCTTTTTAGATTGTTTTTCTAAATCAGCACGTAAACCATCAATCTCTAGTTTGTTACTGGCAATATTTGCACTGTTTGTTCCAATAGCATGGGAGTTATCTGCAATGGCAGTTCTGTTGCTAGTAATAGAGGTTGTGTTGCTAGCAATAGAGGCAGTATTAGCATGTCTTTCTGTAGTGGCCGTTTTAATTGTTGCCTCATGAGTTGCTAATTTACTGCTATTGCTTGCAATAGCGGTTTTATTGCTAGAAATAGACGTTTTGTTGGCGTTAATGTCTGTTGTAGCCGCTGTAATGGACGTTTTATTGCTTGCAATAGCGGTTTTATTGCTAGAAATAGACGTTTTGTTGGCGTTAATGTCTGTTGTAGCCGCTGTAATGGACGTTTTATTGCTTGCAATAGCGGTTTTATTGCTAGAAATAGACGTTTTGTTGGCGTTAATGTCTGTTGTAGCCGCTGTAATGGACGTTTTATTGCTTGCAATAGCGGTTTTATTGCTAGAAATAGACGTTTTGTTGGCGTTAATGTCTGTTGTAGCCGCTGTAATGGACGTTTTATTGCTTGCAATAGCGGTTTTATTGCTAGAAATAGACGTTTTGTTGGCGTTAATGTCTGTTGTAGCCGCTGTAATGGACGTTTTATTGCTAGCAATTGCTGTTTTATTGCTAGAAATAGACGTTTTGTTGGCGTTAATGTCTGTTGTAGCCACTGTAATGGCCGATTCATTACTTGCAATTGCAGTTTCATCACCCTTAATGCTATTGGTATTCGCTTCAATCGCTGACTTATTCATCGCATAATTACTAAACAGTGTATTGACACCTTTAGCATTAGCCTTAATATCTTTGCTATTATTTATGGTACTTTCCGCATTAGCCTTAATATGATTACTATTAATGTCAACCTCAGAGACAAGTACGCCCGCTAAATGAGCGTTAGCATCAATTATAGTATGATTAATATCGATGTCCGTACGGTTAGCATTAATTTCCGTATGGTTTGCATTAATCGCATTCTTATTATTAAAACCAGTTTCAAAATTAGCATCTACGCCAGTACGGTTAGAAGCAATAGCTGAACTATTAGCATCAATTAATGCTTCATCACCCTTAATATTATTACTATTAATGTCAACCTCAGAGACAAGTACGCCCGCTAAATGAGCGTTAGCATCAATTATAGTATGATTAATATCGATGTCCGTACGGTTATCATCCATTTCCGTATGGTTTGCATTAATCGCATTCTTATTATTAAAACTAGTTTCAAAATTAGCATCTACGCCAGTACGGTTAGAAGCAATAGCTGAACTATTAGCATCAATTAATGCTTCATCACCCTTAATATCTTTACGATTATTTATGGTACTTTCCGCATTAGCCTTAATATGATTACTATTAATGTCAACCTCAGAGACAAGTACGCCCGCTAAATGAGCGTTAGCATCAATTATAGTATGATTAATATCGATGTCCGTACGGTTAGCATCAATTGCCGTATGGTTTGCATTAATCGCATTCTTATTATTAAAACTAGTTTCAAAATTAGCATCTACGCCAGTACGGTTAGAAGCAATAGCTGAACTATTAGCATCAATTGATGCTTTGTTATATTTACTGTTTACTAGATGAGGTACAGCTTTGCTAGTCGGTATTCCAGCTTTTTTAGATTCAATATTCTGTGCGTTTTTTAGCGCTTTAGTTGCTCTCGATTGTGCAACGTTCAATTGTGCATTTTCTAATTGTATATGTTGTGTCGTTTTATGTTGCTCAATGGTGTTTTTTTGCTTTGGCCAAAATTTTAATTTGGCATTTTTGTTTAAGCTTTTAGTTTTGTTTTTAGTTATTTTGCTTGTAGACGCAGTTTCCAATGTTTTCTGTGATTTTGTAAGGTCAGCGTTGTAATCTGCTAGTGCCTGTGCTGTCTTTTTATTCTGCTCAATGGTGCTTTTGGGCGTTAACAAAACTTTATTTTTTGCATTTGATTTTACAGTTTTAGTTTTAGTTTTAGTTATTTTACTTTTAGGTACATCTTTCAATGTTTCCTGTGATTTTTTGATTCTTTCTTGCTTTGACAAAAATTTTAATTTTGCATTTGTGTTTACGGTTTTAGTTTTGGTTATTTTACTTGTAGACACATCTTTCAATGTTTCCTGTAATTTTTTAAGGTCAGCGTCGTTATCTGCTAGTGCCTGTGCTGTCTTTTTATTCTGCTCAATGGTGCTTTTGGGCGTTAACAAAACTTTATTTTTTGCACTTGTTGTTTTGTACGCATTGACTGCTTTGGATGATTTTTTTTTAGTCACATCTTTCTGTGCTAACTGTAATTTTTTAAGGTCAGCAATATTAGCGGCTTGTAATTGTTCTGTTTGATGTTGCTGTTCTAAAGTAGATGCTGATGGTTTGGTTTTTTTATCTTTATATGGTGATGATGTAGTAGAAACAGATGTGCTAACTCTAGATTTTTTATATTTAGTGGTATCTGATTTTGTAGTTGCGAACGCTGTGCCAGAAAGTAATGCCACTGAAACAGCAGAAGCGATTATTGTGATTTTTTTCATTTCCTAACCTTACAGTTGATCTGGAACAGCTCCTGATTTAAACACAAATTGACTCGAACAAATTCCAGACCATATAAAAAGTCAATATGTAATTCGAATGCTATCACTCAAATCAATAATTCATATTGATGTTAATTGAAAACTAAGTTTTCCTTGGTGGCTAATATTAATATCCTTAATAAACAATTGCTTACTAAAGTTTTTGTTATGCAAGGGAATAACTTTCAAATAAATCATTGACTAAACAGATATGAAGGGTATAAAAGATTTGTGGTAGTTATGTTTAACAAAAGCGCATAGTGAGCAGTGTCACATTTAATCTAAAAGTAGCTATATGTCCGTCGCGGTTATTTGTGAGTGAGCATAGAAATAAGGTGCGCATTAATTCCCAATAATTAACCTGTCATATATTTACCATTTATTCTATGTACTCTAGAAAATCCATTTCTATGTCATATTCTTAAGCAACGGTATTTTCAACAAATGATCGATATGTACTTTTACTATTCTAAAATTGCTCAGATGATTAAACATAAACAGTTTTCATCGATAATAGTGAGTTATTTAGCGTCTCTTGGGTTTGAATCTTTTGAACCTGCGTATATTGATTATTATCGTAGTGCATTAGAAGAAGCTAATGTAGGTGATGTGTCTAGCTTAGATAATTTAATTACGCTGTTAAAAATGGTTAGTTACAAAACCAAGCAGCAAATGCTTGTTTTAACAAGTATTGAGGAGGGTAATCCCCCCGAAAAATAACAGCATGAAAAAGTAGAATTTTCTCGTATGATTTATACAGGAGATTCACTATGAAAAAATCGTGTTACACGGACAGTCAGATCTTAGCGATCTTAAAGCAAGCAGAGGCTGGAGCCCATATTCAAGAGCTTTGTCGATAACATGGCATGAGCACCGCCACATTCTACAAATGGCGATCTAAATACGGTGGTATGGATGCATCTCTTATGACTCGAATGAAAGAGCTTGAAGAAGAGAACCGACGGCTCAAGAAAATGTATGCTGAGGAACGTCTCAAAGCTGAAGTTATCTCCGAAGCTATGGCAAAAAAGTGGTGAAGCCCTGTGAGCGTTGCTTGATGGCTCAGAATTCAGTGGCGAATCAACATGTCAGTATTAGAAATGCCTGTCGCTGGTTTCAAATTAGTGAGACGTGCTATCGCTATGAGCCTAAGTTGCAATCAGAGAATGAGCACATTGCTAACTTGCTCCTAGAACTGTGCAATAGCGAGGAAAGATCCGACTGGGGATTGGCATGTGCTTCCATCATCTTCGCCATTTGGAAGGGTATAAATGGAACCACAAGCGGGTTTATCGGATCTACTGTGAGTTGTCTTGAATTTACGTATCAAGCCTAAACGTCGCCTAAATCGTCATGCACCAGAGCCACTCAAGGAGCCCATCAAAGCGAACCAAGTGTGGTCAGTCGATTTTATGCATGACCAGCTATCGGATGGGCGGAAATATCGCTTATTCAATGTGATAGATGACTACAAACGTGAGGATTTAGCTGCAGAGCTCGATTTTTCGATGCCAGCAGAGCGCGTCACGAGGATTTTAGATAACCTAATTAAACATTGATAAACCCCCAGCTATGCTGGGGTGACTCGCATAGGTTTGACCGTGACAACGGTATATGTAACTTCTTTGCTCGACCAAAAGTAAAGAGGAAACAACCTATGCGAGACTATAAGAGTCTGTCTCATACACGATGGGATTTATCCAAAAAAAAAGACAAAAATTGATCTATGGTGCAATTAGGAAGCATCTAGGCTCTACATTTCAGGAGTTGGCTAAACGTAAAGGCATCACGATTGAAGAGGGGCACTTGATGAAAGACCATGTTCATATGTGTATCAGTGTCCCACCAAAATATTCAGTGTTTAATGTTGTTGGTTATCTCAAAGGAAAAAGTGCAATTTCGATAGCCAAAAAGTTTCGAGGCAGGCAGAGAAATTTCAATGGAGAACATTTTTGGGCAAGAGGTTACTTTGTTTCAACGGTTGGCTTAGATGAAGCAACAGTTCTTGAGTATATACGGAATCAAGAGCAAGAAGATGAGCACAGAGTTCAATTGAAGTTTGGAATCTAGCGCCCAGGGCGCTTACTTAAGCCCTTAGAGGGCGTCACCCAATAAGCCTCCGGCTTTGCCGGAGGTCATTTAACTGAACAACGGCAGAAGCCGATAGCGATACGTTGTGATAATGGCCCCGAGTTTATTAGTCACTTATTTACAAAGTGGGCAGACAAGCATGGCATCCGAATAGACTATATTCAGCCAGGGAATCCACAACAAAATGCGTATATCGAAAGATTTAATCGAACCGTAAGGTTTAGCTTGGTGAGTAAGTACCTGTTCGACAGCTTAGAAGAGGTTCAAGATAAAGCAACTCAGTGGTTATGGTTCTACAATCACTAGCGTCCACATTTAGCTAATGGAGGGTACCCACCACTACAAGTTGCAGCATAGATTCTACGATTAAATGCAATTATTAATGGGAGGATTACCCTTCAAACTATGACAGGAGTTGAGCCATTAATTTCGAGCATTCTCTGGGTGGCTCTTGGTGACGGTAAGAATTTCAAAAATGGTCGCCATTTTTCTGCCTGGTGTGGTCTGGTGCCAAAACAGCACTCTACAGGTGATAAAGTTCGTTTATTGGGAATAAGTAAGCGAGGAAATACCTACTTACGAACTCAACTTATCAATGGAGCGAGAAGCGCTTTGAAGCATGCCAAAAATAAAGATGACAAACTCAGTGTTTGGGCGGTGAATTTAGAATCTCGAGCCGGATTCAATAAAGCTTGTGTGGCGCTCGCGAATAAGATGGCCAGAATGGCTTGGGCAATGATCGTAAAACAAGAAGACTACAAAATTCAAGCAGCCTAGTTATAGTAGCGTAGTAACAAAAACTAGAAGAACCTTTTCAACAAATTGCTAAAGAAACAATATGATGATTGAAGGCTCATAACCACCTAGTTCAAATCAGTTAATACCAAAGGCTCTTTGAAGCCGTGCCGATTGATATGATAACTAGGTTCGGATATCCATCATGGCGGGTGAACCTGATACCCAAAGCCGAATATATGGGATCAATCGAGTATTAGAGGTTATCATAGTTGTCTCTTGCAATAAGAGAGGGGCCATATATGGTATTATTTACGCAAGCAATATTTTGATGTTCTGAGCGTTTATCGTCATTGAAAACAATGATCTCTCTAAATTACCGCATTTTTATCATGAGAATTTATGTTGTGGAATCTATTGATGCTCTAGCCATACCTTACATCACACTGAATGAAATGAGTTGTTTTTTAGGGCTCAAAGTCAATTGTTAGTGGGGGGTATCATAGTTCTTGATTGTTTTAGGTGTGATAGGGTAGTGAAATTGTTACTATGACCAGAACATCTAGATCGTGCTGCTAATTTGATACACTCTAAGTACATTGAGCAGCCTTATAATGTTGCTAAAAACAAAAAAGCACTTATTCAGTAATAAGTTCTTTACCAAATTGTTATTTTTATTGAATAATAGATCTCAAATTGAATTTGAGTGACAGCAAGGAGCTATCGAATGCTAATTTTGACTCGCCGAGTTGGTGAAACCCTGATGATAGGGGATGAAGTAACCGTTACAGTACTAGGTGTTAAAGGAAACCAAGTACGTATCGGTGTTAACGCACCTAAAGAAGTTTCTGTACACCGTGAAGAAATTTACATGCGTATTCAGGCTGAAAAGGGTAACGGGAACGTTGCACCAGGCAACTATTAAGTTTCTATGAAGGCTAACCAAATGGGTTAGCCTTTTTGTTTTTATGCTCAGTGCAAACATAAATAACTGCAATTTTGAGCAGTTTGGTTGAAAGTTGTGCTGTTAACTGATTTTTCTATCATTTTGCCAATAAAGTATTTGACATATTTTTGGTAAATCGTAATATGTGCCTCCGCAAGACGGTGAGGTGGCCGAGTGGCCGAAGGCGCTCCCCTGCTAAGGGAGTATGTGGTTTGTAGCCGCATCGAGGGTTCGAATCCCTCCCTCACCGCCATTCTTGCGAACGTTCTTTTAGAGTTATCTTCTAGAATAAATGTGCGTCCTTAGCTCAGCTGGATAGAGTACCTGGCTACGAACCAGGCGGTCGGAGGTTCGAATCCTCCAGGACGCGCCATATCGTTTTACGATATAAATACTAACTTGTTAGTAATAATGCGGTGAGGTGGCCGAGTGGCCGAAGGCGCTCCCCTGCTAAGGGAGTATGTGGTTTGTAGCCGCATCGAGGGTTCGAATCCCTCCCTCACCGCCATTTATTGACCTTAATGGTCAATTTTTTTGTTTCCTAATTTGAAAAGTGTGATAGACTTCGCACCCTTCTCAAATTGAGAATACCTGTGCGTCCTTAGCTCAGCTGGATAGAGTACCTGGCTACGAACCAGGCGGTCGGAGGTTCGAATCCTCCAGGACGCGCCACTTTACAATGAATGGTTAAATATAATTTAACGGTTCTATACAAGTCTTCTGTGAAGAAGCATTGCGCGTCCTTAGCTCAGCTGGATAGAGTACCTGGCTACGAACCAGGCGGTCGGAGGTTCGAATCCTCCAGGACGCGCCACTACAACGAAGTGTTGATTTTACTATCGACATTTCTATAAAGTCTTCTGCAAAGAAGCATTGCGCGTCCTTAGCTCAGCTGGATAGAGTACCTGGCTACGAACCAGGCGGTCGGAGGTTCGAATCCTCCAGGACGCGCCACTACAACGAAGTGTTGATTTTACTATCGACGTTTCTATAAAGTCTTCTGCAAAGAAGCATTGCGCGTCCTTAGCTCAGCTGGATAGAGTACCTGGCTACGAACCAGGCGGTCGGAGGTTCGAATCCTCCAGGACGCGCCACTACAACGAAGTGTTGATTTCACTATCGACATTTCTATAAAGTCTTCTGCAAAGAAGCATCGCGCGTCCTTAGCTCAGCTGGATAGAGTACCTGGCTACGAACCAGGCGGTCGGAGGTTCGAATCCTCCAGGACGCGCCACTTTTAAAAACCTCGCTTTTTAGCGGGGTTTTTTCACATCTATGGCCACTTAAATTTCTATAACCTCAGTAAGATCTCAGTATTTTCCCTTCATTACGCACAGTATATGTAGTGTATTTGTGTGCAATGTGTTTATGTGCACTTATCTGTGTAAAAAAATTGACAAGTTCTTTGCGATATTGATAATCAGTTGCTTGATGTCAAAACATCAAATTGTCAGGATGATACCAATCACAGTAATTAAGTGGTCAGAAATAGCGCAGGAAAAACACTTGAGAACAAGGCGCTATTTTTGATAAGTAGTTGTTCTACATTCAAAAATTGCAACGCCGTTATCATGTGTTTTAACAAGCTAGAATGATCAGTTAATTACTACGATTGGTATGACAACTAAGGAATTTATTAATATGGATAACATCCCCGCTCTGCTCTCTGAAGCTGCTTCAATAATGGCTATTGGTATGGCCATGGTTTTTCTTTTTTTAACCTTATTGGTCTTTGTTGTTCGTTTGATGTCGAAGTTGCTTCCCATTGAACAGCCAGCACAGACACACTCGCAGAATATAAAAAAGCCAACTCAAGCAAAATCAACTGACCAAGTTGACCCTAAAATTGTGGCCGCTATTTCGGCCGCTATACAGCGACACCGTTCTGTTGCAACCCCACAGAAAATTTAAAAGGAATTAATGAGCATGTCTAAACCTCTTGCAATTACTGATGTCGTACTAAGAGATGCACATCAATCTTTGTTCGCAACTCGTATGCGTACCGAAGATATGTTACCCATTGCCGCTGAACTGGATAAAGTTGGCTATTGGTCTTTGGAAACTTGGGGCGGAGCCACTTTCGATTCATGCATTCGTTTCTTGGGTGAAGATCCGTGGGAACGTTTGCGTGAACTTAAAAAAGCCATGCCAAATACCCCTATGCAGATGTTGTTGCGTGGGCAAAACCTACTGGGCTATCGCCATTATGCCGATGACGTTGTAGAAAAATTTATCGAACGTTCCCATGTGAATGGTATGGATGTATTCCGTATTTTTGATGCGATGAATGATGTTCGTAATTTCGAAAAAGCGGTTAAGTCTGTGGTGGATGTTGGCGCTCACGCGCAAGGGACGCTCTCTTACACCACCAGTCCGGTGCACAATTTAGACACTTGGGTAGATCTCGCCAAGCGACTAGAGGATTTAGGTTGCCACTCTCTTTGTATTAAAGACATGTCTGGTTTACTTAAGCCATATGAAGCAGAACAGTTAATTAGTCGAATTAAAGCGTCATGTGATGTGCCATTGGCCCTGCATTGTCATGCGACCACTGGATTGAGCACAGCCACCGCGGTGAAAGCGGTGGAAGCGGGGGTCGATATCTTAGATACGGCTATTTCTTCAATGAGTTGTACTTACGGGCATACACCAACGGAAACCGTGGTTGCTATGTTAGAAGGCACCGAGCGCGATACCAAGCTGAAATTAAGCCACATAGAACCTATTGCTGCTTACTTCCGTGAAGTTCGCAAAAAGTACGCTCAATTTGAAGGTCAGTTAAAAGGGGTCGACTCTCGTATCTTAATTGCTCAAGTCCCCGGTGGTATGTTGACCAATATGGAAGGGCAACTTAAAGAGCAAGGGGCGGCGGATCGCCTAGATGAAGTGTTACAAGAGATCCCTCGTGTACGTGAAGATCTGGGGTATATTCCTTTAGTGACGCCGACCTCGCAAATAGTGGGTACACAAGCGGTCATTAATGTGTTGACGGGTGAACGCTATAAGAGCATCACTAAAGAAACTGCGGGTGTATTGAAAGGGGAGTACGGTAAAGCCCCGGCTTCCGTGAATAGTCAATTACAACAGCAGGTTTTGGATGGTGCTGAGCCTGTTGTGTGTCGCCCAGCCGATCTGATTGAAGATGAGTTCGACTCTCTGACGTTAGAGTTACAAAAGAAAGCTAAGGCCGATAACATCTCTTTGTCTGAAGAGATTGAAGACGATGTACTCACTTATGCGCTTTTCCCTCAAGTGGGTCTTAAATTCTTAAAACATCGTCATAACCCGGAGATGTTTGAGCCTGTTCCTGGTTCGACACTTGAAGCGACTCCAGCAGTGGTTAGTACGACGTCGAATAACCATATAGAGTCTTATAGCGTTAAAGTGGATGGGCAAGTGTATGACGTAGAAGTAGGCCCTCAAGGACAACTTACCTCAGTCGCCTCCTCTTCTGCGGTACAGTCGACTCCAGTTGCTAGCAACAGTGGTGAAGATGTACCTGCGCCATTAGCGGGTAATATTTTTAAAGTGAATGTGGCCAGTGGCGAAGTCGTTGAAGAAGGGGATGTATTACTCATTCTTGAAGCGATGAAAATGGAAACCGAAGTCCGCGCTGCACGAGGTGGTGTGATACAAGGTATGCATGTAAAAGAGGGTGATTCAGTTTCAGTTGGCTCACCGCTACTTAGCCTAGCGTAAGGGAATCTCATGGACGGTTTATTGATTCTCTGGAAAGAGACGGGTATCGCTAACTTTGAGTTTGGTCAGATCTGCATGATCTTAGTCGGTTGTGGCCTCCTCTTTCTTGCTATTCGTAAGGGATTTGAGCCTTTACTACTGCTGCCCATTGGCTTTGGTGCTGTGTTAGCCAATATTCCTAATGCAGGCTTTACCGATCCTGGCGGACTGTTGTACTACGTGTATGAAATAGGGATTTCAACAGGGGTGTTCCCGTTGCTTATCTTTATGGGTGTAGGGGCAATGACCGATTTTGGTGCTTTGATTGCCAACCCTAAAACACTGTGGCTAGGTGCGGCGGCTCAGTTTGGTATTTTTGCCACCTTATTTGGCGCTATTTTACTTAACTATGTGCCGGGGATGGAGTTCAGTTTGGCTGATGCGTCTTCCATTGCCATCATTGGTGGTGCCGATGGACCAACGGCGATCTTTTTAGCCAGCAGACTATCCCCTGAGCTTTTAGGCGCTATAGCGGTATCGGCCTATAGCTATATGGCACTGGTTCCTATTATTCAGCCACCTATTATGAAGGCGTTAACCACACCGGAGGAGCGGCAGATAAAAATGGGGCAATTGCGTCATGTAGGTAAAGCTGAGAAGGTGTTTTTCCCTTTAGGTGTATTACTGATGACCATTTTGTTTTTGCCTTCTGCAACGCCTTTAGTGGGGATGTTCTGTCTAGGTAACCTAATGCGTGAAGCCGGTGTAGTGGACCGTTTGAGTAAAACGGCCCAAAATGAGCTGATTAATATAGTGACGATATTTCTAGGTTTAGGCGTCGGCTCTAAATTGCAGGCAGATACATTCTTAAACGTGGAAACCTTAGGTATTCTCAGTTTAGGTGCTGTAGCCTTTAGTATTGGTACCGCCGGTGGAGTACTGATGGCGAAACTGCTCAATAAGCTCTCTAAAGAAGATATCAACCCGCTTATTGGGGCCGCAGGAGTATCCGCTGTACCTATGGCCGCTCGAGTGGTGAATAAAGTGGGGTTAGATGCTAATCCACAGAATTTCTTGTTGATGCACGCGATGGGGCCAAATGTGGCGGGTGTATTGGGCTCGGCAGTTGCTGCGGGTATATTGCTAGCGTTAGTAGGCTAATGTTTTAAAATTTTTCACCTATGACGACTATAGAAGGGATGCTTTTTTGCATCCTTTTTTTTCATCTATCGGTAATAGCAAAACAATGATATTGCACATATTTACTGTAGTATGTTGTCATACTTATCGAAAATGATTAGCAAATGTTATGCTGTATAGGCGTATGGCATAGAGTGTGGCACGATACTCTTTTCGTTTAAGGGCACAAGCGAGTGGATGCGGTATTTTCTCAGTTAGGGGTTTGGTTGGCCGATTCTGCGCTAACGTTATTGTTCATTACCGGTTTTTTGAGTGCAACACTGTTACCCGGTGGTTCAGAAGCAGCCTTAATCGCTACCTTAAATCTTAATCAATATTCAATTTCAAGTATTCTATTGGTCGCGACGTTAGGCAACACTTTAGGTGGCTTAACTAATTATTGGCTAGGTTTGTTGATACCAAATCGAACTCAACAAGAAAAGCATGGTCACAAAGCTATAGCTTGGTTACAAAGGTATGGCTACTGGACTCTTTTGTTTAGTTGGATGCCTGTCATAGGTGACCCACTGTGCTTAGCAGCCGGTTGGTTGCGAATGCGTTTTCTTCCCTGCTTGATATTGATTACATTGGGGAAATTCGTGCGTTACATGGTTCTCATTGGGCTGTTCACTGGTCTGAGTAATTTATAAGGAAAAACAATGATTTTATCTCATCTCAACTTGTCATTGTCTAAGTGCAAGTTGATGGGGGCGGTGACAGTAGTCGCGCTTCTCTCGGCCTGTAGCACTCAGCAGAAACCAACACAATCTAAAGAGAATGACTCTGGGATTCAATTGGTTGAGCAAGTGAGTGCGATTCCAGGAAAAGCCTCTATTGCCTATTCAAAGTACAAACTCAACAATGGCTTAACATTAATTTTAGCCCCTGATCATTCCGATCCTTTAGTGCATGTCGATGTGACTTACCATGTGGGCTCAGCAAGAGAGGAAATAGGTAAGTCAGGCTTTGCTCATTTCTTCGAGCATATGATGTTTCAAGGCTCTAAACATGTGGCCGATCAACAGCACTTTAAGATCATAACTCAAGCAGGGGGTTCTCTTAACGGTACCACCAACAATGACCGCACCAATTACTTTGAAACCGTCCCATCAAATCAGCTTGAAAAAATGCTATGGCTTGAATCTGACCGTATGGGCTATTTGCTTGAGGCCGTATCACAACGCAAATTTGAGATACAACGTTCAACTGTAAAAAATGAACGTGCGCAAAATTATGAAAACAGACCTTATGGCATGATGTGGGAGAAAATGGGTGAGGCTATGTACCCAGAAGGGCATCCTTATTCATGGCAAACCATTGGCTATGTTGAAGATCTCGATAAAGTTGATGTGAATGATCTCAAAGCATTCTTCTTGCGTTGGTATGGCCCTAACAATGCGGTATTGACCATAGGCGGTGACTTTGACTCAGAGCAAGTGCTTAAATGGGTAGAAAAATACTTTGCGCCTATTCCTAAAGGTCCAGAGGTGAAAGCCGCTGACAAACAACCGGCAAAATTAACCGAAGATCGTTATGTCACAGTAGAAGATCGCATACAGCAGCCTATGCTAGTGATCGGTTGGCCAACAACCTATTTAGGTGAGCAACACAATGCCGACTTAGATGTGTTAGCTAAAGTGTTAGGTGATGGTCGCAATAGTGTGCTTTACCAGAAACTGGTTAAAACCGAAAAAGCCTTGGATGCCGGCGCTTTCCATCAGTGTTCTGAGTTGGCGTGTAATTTTTATGTGTATGTTATGGCCGATTCACGTAAGCACCCTGACCTTACCCCGCTCTACGATGAAGTGCGTAGCATCATTGACAACTTGAAACCGTCGGATATCGATCCTGATGTATTACAGCAAGTGATTGGTAGTGCTGAAGCCAGTTCGATATTTGCCGTACAAAGTGTGCATGGCAAAGTGGCTCAGTTAGCCTCTAATGAAACCTTCTATAAACAACCTGACCGTCTGCAAACCGAGTTAGACCGTTTACACCAAGTGACGTTAGCATCGGTATATGATGTGTACCAAGGCTTTATTCACAATAAGCATAAGGTGGTATTGTCGGTTGTACCAAAACACAAGCTACAGCTTGCGGCTAGAACGGCCACGTTTGTCACACCACCAAGAACCTTACCTGCTCACCAGAAAATAGATGAGAGCGCACTGCAGTATCGTTTTGTTAAGGACACCTTTGATCGTTCTGTGATGCCTAAGGTGCAATCGGCAGTGAGTGGTAGTATGCCGAGCCTATATTCCTTTCATTTAAGTAATGATATTGAAGTGTTAGGTACAAAAAGCTCTGAAACGCCAACAGTGATGATGCAAATTAAAATGCCCGCGGGTAATCGCTATGCCCCTGTAGGCAAAGAAGGGTTAGCGACATTAACCTCGTCTATGGTGTCAGAAGGAAGTGCAGCACTGAGCAGTGAGGCCCTACAAGCCGAGTTAGATAAATTAGGCAGTAGCGTTTCGTTAGCTGCCGGTCAATACAATACGACGTTGACGGTATCGAGTTTAAGTAAAAACTTTACCGCCACTATGGCATTGGTGGAAAAATCTCTGTTCCAGCCACTGTTTAAAGAAGATGACTTTAAACGAGTGAAACGCCAGATGCTAGAAGGTGTGGTTTATGAGCATCAAAAGCCAAGTTGGTTAGCTTCGCAGGCAACGCGAGAAGTGTTGTACGGTGACAGTATCTATAGCCGTTCATCATCGGGTACGCTTGCCTCAGTACAGAACCTCACCTTGCAAGATGTGAAAGACTTTTATAAGACTTTCTATACCCCTAAGGGAACACAAATTTTGCTGGTAGGTGATTTATCACAGCAACAGGTACGTAAGGACTTATCGAGCTTGTTAGATTGGCAAGGTGAAGCGCCACCACTGCTACGTCGCAGTAAATTATCGGCGATGGGTAAGCAAACATTATTCTTGGTTGATAAGCCCGGAGCGCCGCAAGCCGCTGTTCGCTTAGTTCGTCGAGGTTTACCGTTTGACGCAACGGGGGAAACCTATCTAACGCAACTGGCCAACTTTAATCTAGGTGGTAACTTTAATAGTCGTATTAACCAAAACTTACGAGAAGATAAAGGCTATACCTATGGGGCAAGTACCTATGTAGCGAGTAATCGTGAGGTAGGGGCTATTGTGGCCACCGCTCAGGTAAGAGCTGACTCTACAGCACCGGCTATTGTCGAGTTGATTAAAGAAATGGACAATGTCTCAAAAGAGGGCTTTACTGATAAAGAAATTGAATTTATGCGTTTGGCTGTGGGGCAACAAGATGCGCTAAAATATGAAACCCCAGCACAAAAAGCGTATTTATTAAGTTCGATACTGACCTATAACTTGGATCATGATTATTTGGCAACCCGAAATAGTATTGTTGCCAATGTATCTAAACAGACCCTCAACGAGATGGCGAGTAAGTGGTTTAACCCTGCGGACTATCAAATTATCGTTGTCGGAGATGCGAAACAGTTAATGCCTCAGCTGAAGACGTTAAATTTCCCTATTCAGGCACTTGAAATTGAGCCTTAATTGACCCATCTATAGGTAGTTATACCAATCACACTAAGTAAGTGATCAGGGATAGCGCAGGAAAAACACTCGAAAACAAGGCAGAATTTTTCGAGTGTTTTAACAAGCTAGAATGACCCGTTATTTAGTACGATTGGTATTATTATGTCCTGTGCTGGATAACTCGCGCAGGACTGTTTATTGAGAGTACGCTCTCTAAATATATAAGTGATGTTGTTTTGACTATTTTTTCTCACCGCCTCAATCAGGTAGCTGCAAATAAGCAGGTGTTTACGCAATATGGACGTGGAGTGGAGCGAGAAACGCTTCGCTATAAAACCAATGGCCATATAGCGACAACCCCACATCCACAAGGCTTGGGCTCTCCCTTAACGCATAAATGGATTACGACAGATTTTTCTGAATCTCTGATGGAGTTTATTACTCCAGTATCTAACGATATTCCTACACTGCTTGCCCAACTGCAGGACATTCATTATTACGCTCATAGTAAGCTTGAGAATGAACAGCTGTGGCCACTTTCCATGCCTTGCATTGTCGAAAGTGAAAATGATATTGCCTTGGCTCAATATGGCTCATCTAACGCAGGCAGAATGAAAACCTTGTACCGTCAAGGTTTGAAGCACCGTTATGGTAGTTTGATGCAGGTCATTTCTGGGGTGCATTTTAACTTTTCTTTCCCAGAATCGTTCTGGGATAGCTTGTTTGGTGAGCAAGATGATACGCAACGCCAAGCGGCTAAATCGGATGCTTATTTTGGCGTCATTCGAAACTATTACCGCTTCGGTTGGTTAATCCCGTATTTCTTTGGTGCATCTCCGGCAATTTGTCATACCTTTTTGCAAGGAAGAGAAACCTCGCTACCGTTTGAAAACCTAAACGGCTCTTTGTATTTACCGTATGCGACTTCTTTGCGTCTCAGCGATCTGGGGTACACTAATAGTGAGCAAAGCGATCTTAAAATTAGCTTCAATAGTGTTGAAGAGTATCTACAAGGTTTAAATCGAGCGATTCGTACACCTTCTGAGAATTTTTCAAAAATTGGCATTGAAGAAGAGGGGCAACTTAAGCAACTCAATAGCAATGTGCTACAAATTGAAAACGAACTCTATGCGCCAATTCGACCTAAACGCGTCGCTAAAAGTGGTGAGAAGCCATCAGAAGCCCTAGAGCGTGATGGTGTCGAATACATTGAAGTACGTGCCCTTGATGTGAATCCGTTTACTCCTGTGGGCATCAGTGAGCGTCAAATCCGCTTTTTAGATGTCTTTTTAACTTGGTGTGCGCTGAGTGAATCCGAACCCATGGATGACTGTGAACTCAACTGCTGGAAACACAATTGGAACTCAGTTATCACTGAAGGTCGCCGTAAGGGGGTATCTTTAACCATAGGTTGTGATGGTGAAAAACTGACCTTGCAACAATGGGTACACCGCATTTTTGACCAATTTGAACAAATTGCGAAAGTGATGGATGAAGCCAATAATGGACATGACTATCAAGATGTGTGCAATGAACTGCGCCAGTGGATTGATGAGCCTGAGTTGACGTTATCAGGTAAGATGTTGGCACAAGTAAAAGAGCTTGGCGGAAATGGACGCTTTGGCATGCACTTGGGCACCCAATATCAAGAGCAATACAATCAACACCAGTACAGTGTGTATTCTGCTGCGGTCATGGATAAAGAAGTGTCCGATTCTGTGGTTAAGCAACAGAAGATTGAAGCGGCCGATACGCTAGGCTTTGAGCAATACTTAAAAGAATACTTTGCGTACCTGAAATAACATTAGAGAATCAATTATGCCCCTATTAGATAGTTTTACCGTTGACCATACCAAAATGCACGCCCCTGCTGTTCGTGTTGCCAAAACAATGCAAACGCCAAGTGGTGATACCATTACCGTATTTGATCTTCGTTTTACACAACCCAATAAGGACATCCTTTCAGAAACGGGTATCCACACTTTAGAGCACCTTTACGCCGGTTTTATGCGTAACCATTTAAACGGCCAATCTGTAGAGATTATTGATATCTCTCCTATGGGATGTCGTACTGGCTTTTACATGAGTCTCATTGGTTCGCCATCAGAGTCGGATGTGGCAAGTGCGTGGATTGCATCTATGCAAGATGTACTTAAAGTGGAAGGGCAAAATAAGATCCCTGAGCTTAACGAGTACCAATGTGGTACCGCCGCTATGCACTCACTCGATGAAGCTAAAGCCATTGCTAAAGCCATTTTAGAGGCGGGAGTATCGGTGAATAAAAATGATGAGCTAGCACTTCCTGAAGAGATGCTAAAAACACTGCAAGTTTAGTTTATACCAATCACACTAAATAAAAATCGCTCAGTCCTTAACAGGGCTGAGCGATTTTTTATATCCATTAAGCGGTAGGGAACACTTTTACCATAGTGATTCTATTCTCTGAAAAATCAATCACTTGCATATTATACTTGGCAACAGTGATGCTGACATTGGTTTCAGGGATGTCTTGTAAATGTTCCAAAATCAACCCATTTAAGGTTCGAGGGCCATCGGTGGGTAAATTCCACTGCAGTCCTTTATTTATATCTCGGATATTGGCACTGCCTTCAATAAGGTAGCTACCATCCGATTGTGGAGTGATTTCTTCGGCCAAGCTCGGGGCCATCGAAGTGGTAAATTCTCCGACAATTTCTTCCAGAATGTCCTCTAGAGTGACCAAACCAATAATGTCACCATACTCATCGACCACAAGACCAATACGTTCATTGTTACGTTGGAATTTCAGCAACTGCATATTGAGTTGTGTCGCTTCAGGAATAAAGTACACCTCGTCGGCTGATTTTAAGAGAGTTTGCTTATTAAACTCATTCTTCTCTAACATCAAACGATAAGCTTCACGTAGTCGAACCATGCCGACCACTTCATCAATTTGGTCACGGTATAAAACCACTCGAGCATGAGGGGAGTGAGTTAACTGACGGACAATGGATTTCCAGTCATCGTTGATATCAATACCGGTAATCTCATTTCTTGGCACCATGATGTCGTTTACCGTGACATTTTCAAGATCCAAAATTGACACCAGCATATCTTGGTGACGAGTTGGGATCAGGCTGCCCGCTTCATTAACCACAGTGCGTAACTCTTCAGAGCTAAGATGATCGTTTTTATTGGTCATCCCCTTAATGCCGAGTAAGCGTAAGAAACCATTGGTAATAAAGTTAACCAAAATGACTAAGGGTGACAGCAGTTTCATTAACACTCTTAATAAAATACTACTGGTGTAGGAGACTTTTTCTGGGTATATAGCGGCCAGTGTTTTTGGCGTGACCTCGGCAAAAACCAGCACGACTAAAGTTAAAATACCCGTCGCAATAGCGACCCCAAGATCCCCATACAAGCGCATACCTATGATGGTTGCAATTGCCGATGCAAGAATGTTGACGAGGTTGTTGCCAATCAAGATAAGTCCGATCAAACGGTCGGGACGAGTGAGTAGTTTTTCTACACGACGAGCGCCTTTATGCCCTTGGTTTGATAAGTGTTTTAATCGATAGCGGTTCAAGGACATCATGCCGGTCTCTGAACCTGAAAAATAGCCCGATATAACGATAAGACATGCAAGGAGGGTAAACAGTACCTCAGTTGATATGTCGTCCAAATTAAATTAATCCTTTTATGTTATGCATTTCAATTAATGAATGATTTACCCACACCTGTCAACTAAACGGGGGGAGCAATTATGTGAGTATGACTTCTCGCATGAATCGGCTACCAAAATAGGCTAAGGTCAGTATAAAAGCACCTATAATTGAAAACCAGGTTACTTTTTTTCCTCTCCACCCTTGTTTGTAGTGACCCCACAGCAAAAGATTGAAAACTAACCAAGCAATAAAAGAGAGCAAGGCTTTATGTGTTTTACCACTGCTGAAAAAATCTTCAACAAATAATGGACCGCTGATTAATGTTAAGGTGAGCAGGCTGTTACCTATTAAAATAATATTGAAAAGCTGGCGCTCAACCTTCATTAATGGAGGTAGGTTAGGGTTTAAGGCTTGTGAGGTTTTTTGTTTCAGTTTGTAATCTAGCCAAGCCAACTGTAGAGCATATAAAGCTGCAATCATCAGTGTGGCATAAGCAAATAGCGCTAGAGTGATATGAGCCACTAAACCGGGGGAGTGCTCAAAGTGAGTAATAAAGGTACCCGGAATAAACTCAGCAGCAATCAAACTTAAACATGAAAAACCAAAAGCAATGGGGAGCAGAAACCAAAGTCGAGTTTTGAACATGGCTAAACTGAGCACCAGAGAAATAATGAAGCTAACAAGGGATGCAACATTAAGAATGCTCATATTTTGCCCATAAGGGGCAAAAATACTTTCAAACAGCGTTGAAAAGTGCAAAATCAAGGCAGTAGACGTGATGCCTAACACTGTTTTTTTGTTTATCTCTGACTGACGTATTAGCCCTGGCAAGATAAGAAAGGTTGCCGTTAGGTATAGCAGTACGGCTAGTATAACAACCACAACGTTCATATTTGTCGACATTAGTATTTAGGGTTAAAACAAAATTATACACCTAATACCACATTACTGGCTATGTACTTATTTAGCATGGTTTTGTAAATAGAGCCTGTGAGGTATACTTTACGATATGAATCGCAACTTAACGCGAAGAGAGCACGATGTTTGATAACTTAACAGAAAGATTATCCAAGACGCTGAAGAACATCAGCGGTAAAGGTCGTCTGACCGAAGACAACATAAAAGAGACGCTACGTGAAGTACGTATGGCGCTTCTTGAGGCGGATGTCGCCCTTCCTGTGGTACGCGATTTTATCAAACGCGTAAAAGAAGGCGCGGTAGGGGTTGAGGTTTCTAAATCTTTAACGCCAGGCCAAGAGTTCATTAAAATTGTTCAGTCTGAACTAGAAGTGGTAATGGGGGAGTCCAACGAAGGACTTAACCTCGCAGCGCAACCACCTGCAGTGGTGTTGATGGCGGGTTTACAAGGTGCGGGTAAAACCACCAGTGTTGCTAAGCTATCAAAGCTTTTATCTGAGCGAGACAAGAAAAAAGTACTGGTTGTATCTGCCGATGTGTATCGTCCGGCGGCGATCAAACAGCTACAAACATTAGCAGAAGATGTGGGTGTCGATTTCTTCCCATCTAGCGCAGATCAGAAACCTCTTGCTATCGCTAATGCAGCCATTGACCATGCGAAGAAGAAATTCTACGACGTATTAATCGTCGATACCGCGGGTCGTCTTGCCGTTGATGAAGAAATGATGGCTGAGATTCAGCAGCTTCATAGCGCCATTAACCCAGTAGAAACGCTGTTCGTGGTTGACGCCATGACAGGTCAAGATGCGGCCAATACCGCTAAAGCGTTTGGTGATACATTGCCATTAACCGGTGTCATCTTAACGAAAGTAGATGGTGACGCGCGTGGTGGTGCTGCGCTATCGGTTAAACACATTACCGGTAAACCGATTAAATTCTTAGGTGTTGGTGAAAAAACGGATGCATTAGAACCGTTCCACCCTGACCGTGTTGCCTCTCGTATCTTAGGTATGGGGGATGTTCTGTCTCTTATCGAAGATCTACAGCGTAATGTAGATACTGATAAAGCACAGAAAATGGCGAAGAAGTTCAAGGAAAAGAAAGGCTTTGACCTTGAAGATTTCCGCGAGCAACTTGGCCAGATGCAAAACATGGGCGGTATGGCTGGCATGATGGGCAAACTACCGGGTATGGGTAATCTGCCTGACAATGTGAAAGACAAAGTCGATGACAAAATGTTTAAGCAGATGGAAGCCATTATTAGCTCTATGACAATGAAAGAGCGTAAGCGCCCAGAGTTAATTAAAGGTTCACGCAAAAAACGTATTGCAGCAGGTTCTGGTACACAAGTACAAGACGTAAACCGTTTGCTTAAGCAATTCACCCAAATGCAGAAGATGATGAAGAAAATGCAAAAAGGTGGAATGCGCGGCATGATGCGCAACATGCAAGGCATGATGGGTGGCATGGGTGGTGGTATGGGCGGAATGGGTGGACCATTCGGCCGATAGCGATTAGTTCGCTGTGAAACTTAACCTAACAGCGCTTAGGACTTCACTATAGGAAAAGGCTCTATTATTAAATAGAGCCTTTTTATTTTTAAGTTGTTAACTCCCTCACATTGAATTACTTGGCTAAAAAGTAGCTAAACCGCTTGCAAAGATTGGGAATAAGAGTAAAATTCCCGAGCTTTATTTTGGCACGAGACCCCGTATTACTCCGTTAAAAGAGTCGTTTGGGGTTAATTTTTTTATTGAGAAAGCAAAGAGGACGACATGGTTACCATTCGTTTGGCACGTCACGGCGCTAAAAAGCGTCCATTTTATCAAATCGTAGTAGCAGACAGCCGTCGCGCAGCTACAGGTCGTTTCATTGAGAAAGTAGGTTTCTTCAACCCTACAGCTCAAGGTCAAGAAGAAGGTCTACGTATTGACCTAGACCGTGTAACTCATTGGGTTTCACAAGGTGCTACAGTTTCTGACCGCGTAGCTAAGCTAGTTAAAGACGCTCAAAAAGCGGCTTAATCAGCAAATTCTTGATGTAAGGAAAAGAATGAATGAGTGAACAAAACGAAAAAATTGTCGTAGGAAAGCTCGGCGCTACTTATGGCATTCGTGGTTGGCTTAAAGTTCATTCCTTTACAGACGATGCTGAAAACATTTTCAGTTATAGCCCTTGGTTCTTGAACCAAAAGGGGGTATGGGTTGAGCACAAAGTAGAAAGCTGGAAGCGTCATAACAAAGGTTATGTGTGTAAGCTGGAAGGTCTTGATGTACGTGAAGACGCACATCTGTTGACTAACTTTGAAATCTCAGTAGCCCCATCGTCATTGCCTGAACTGTCAGAAGAAGAATTCTACTGGCGTGAATTGTTTGGAATGAAGGTTGTTACCACAAAAGGTTACGATCTAGGCGAAGTCACTGACATGTTAGAGACGGGTTCAAACGATGTTTTGGTAGTGAAAGCTAACTTGAAAGATGCTTTTGGCCAAAAGGAACGATTAATTCCGTTCCTTGAAGAGCAAGTGATCATTAAAGTTGATCGCGAAGCTCAACGGATCGAAGTTGACTGGGATCCAGCCTTTTAAATCAAAATTAGAGAGTGAACTATGTGGGTTGGCATAATAAGCCTGTTTCCAGAAATGTTCCGCTCTGTCACTGATTTTGGTGTAACAGGTCAAGCGGTAAAAAAAGGTCTTTTGTCTGTAGAAACGTGGAATCCCCGCGATTTTACACAAGACAAACATCGCACTGTTGATGATAGACCCTACGGGGGTGGCCCTGGTATGTTGATGATGGTACAGCCTTTGCGCGATGCTATTCACACTGCCAAACAAGCGGCTCCTGGAAAGACGAAGGTTATCTATCTTAGCCCTCAAGGTCGTAAACTCGACCAGCAAGGGGTAGAAGAGTTGGCAACAACGGAGAACTTGCTTCTCATTTGTGGTCGCTACGAAGGGGTAGATGAGCGCATCATACAATCTGAAGTTGACGAAGAATGGTCGATTGGGGATTTTGTGATGACAGGTGGTGAACTGCCAGCCATGACGTTAATTGACTCAGTATCACGGTTTATACCGGGTGTACTAGGGGATTTTGCGTCAGCAGAGGAAGATTCCTTTGCCAATGGATTACTGGATTGTCCCCACTATACGCGTCCTGAAGTGTTGGATGGAGAAGAGGTACCTGCGGTACTAAAATCTGGAAATCACAAGGACATTCGTCGCTGGCGGTTAAAACAATCGCTAGGCCGTACTTGGCTAAGAAGGCCTGAGATGCTGGGAAACCTAGCTCTGACTGACGAACAGGAAAAATTACTTGCCGAGTTCGTGAATGAACAAAAATGCACGAATAAAGACAGTAAGTAACCTATTAAATTTAGATTCAGTTTATTCTAGGGTATAGAAACATGAGTAATATCATCAACGCTCTTGAGCAAGAGCAAATGAAACAAGACCTACCTACATTCGCACCTGGTGACACTGTAGTAGTTCAAGTTAAAGTTAAAGAGGGCGACCGTGAGCGTCTACAGGCATTCGAAGGCGTTGTAATCGCTATTCGTAACCGTGGTCTACACTCTGCATTTACAGTTCGTAAAATCTCGAACGGTGAAGGCGTTGAGCGTGCATTCCAAACTCACTCTCCAATGGTTGATAGCATTGAAGTTAAACGCCGTGGTGCAGTACGTCGTGCCAAGTTGTACTACCTACGTGAGCGTTCTGGTAAGTCAGCTCGTATTAAAGAGAAACTTGCTAAGAAGTAATGCACAACCTGCATTTCTCATAAAGGACGGGAGCCATTAACGGCTCCCGTTTTTATTTTGGGCTTTTAGCTGGTTAATTTGCACCTTCGCGGCGTCGTCGATGCTCATGTACGAGTGCACACTGCGCGTCTCCTCCTTGCGAAGGCACAAATTTCCTGCGCTAAAAGACCCAAAATAGAGGCGAGGGTGGGGTAAATGATTGGTAAAAGCCTTATATTGGTTTTTGGTTAATTTGCACCTCGCGGCGTCGTCGATGCTCATGTGCGAATGCACACTGCGCGTCTCCTCCTTGCGAAAGCACAAATTTCCTGCGCTAAAAGACCCAAAATAGAGGCGAGGGTGGGGTCAATGATTGGTAAAAGCCTTATATTGGTTTTTGGTTAATTTGCACCTTCGCGGCGTCGTCGATGCTCATGTGCGAGTGCACATTGCGCGTCTCCTCCTTGCGAAGGCACAAATTTCCTGCGCTAAAAGACCCAAAATAGAGGCGAGGGTGGGGTCAATGATTGGTAAAAGCCTTATATTGGTTTTTGGTTAATTTGCACCTTCGCGGCGTCGTCGATGCTCATGTGCGAGTGCACACTGCGCGTCTCCTCCTTGCGAAGGCACAAATTTCCTGCGCTAAAAGACCCTAAATAGGTGTGATGGGTGGATTATTATTAGTAAAAGCCTAGGTATTCGGGGGGCTTGGATTCTTAGAGGGTGCGCTTGCTTGAGGTGTGGCATGCTGGGGTTGAGAGGATCATCTCAGAATCACGACCCTCTTTCTTTAATTAATACGGGTCTTCTGACCAGCCATCAGAGTCTGACATATCTGGTGCACCAGGGATTGAGTTTTCTTCGTCGGCCCAGTCGCCAAAATCGATCATTTGACACTTCTTACTACAAAAAGGGCGGTTAGGGCTTTGCTCTCCCCACTCCACATCTGCGCCACAGGTCGGGCAGGGTACTATGGTAACTTTAGTCATGTTTCTTTCTCTTAATGATATAACTAGCTACAAATAGCCAGTTCAAATTCTATGTCTTGAGTACTGGCTTGGCCACTATCAAAGTGAATGAATTTTATCGCAAAACGGTTCTTATGTCCTGAAACCATAGGATATACGCCATAATCATGGGCAAAATGCAGTCTGAGTATGTTAGCTTCGTCGGCATCACTTTGGTAAAAGCCATTACGGGCAATTTTAGGCGTAAACTGGGCTGAATTTCGGGTGAGGTTGAGCCACTGTTGCAAGGCGTGATTGAGTGGTGCAAGAGAGGTAAGCCATTGCTGCGCATGGGACATGCGCTTCTCTAGTGGCTGATGTAGCCAGTAATGTAAAGCCGGAAGATCAAAGCAACAGGCTCCACCGGGCAAGTTAAAGCGCTGTCGAATCGATGATAGGAAGTTATCTTCTTTGAGTTTAGTACCGAACCGTTGCGCTTTCAGTACCTCGGTATGCACTAAAGCGATCTCATTTAACAGTCCTTGTAAGCGTTTTTGGTCCACTCCAGGAACATTAAGCCAATGGCGGTATGTCAGCTTTAGTTTATCGAGATCTTTTAGTAATTCAGGTTTGAGCTGAATTTGGTCGAAGATATCTAAAAGATCGAACAATGAACGAAAAAGAACTTGATAGTGCTGGGTATCGGAAAAGGTTGCACAGTGCTGCGCCTGACGAATCAGACTTTCGATACGCAGATAGGTTCTGGTTTTTTCATTCAGTGGGTGTTCATATCTTTGGGTTATCATGTAATGAATCCGGCTTTAGACATATTGGTTATTCTCCCAGAAATCAGTCGCATAAAGCTAGATATTTACGATGTAAGTGAGCAATTTTTTCTTCTAAATCCTGACTTTCATCATCATTGCTAATAATATCATCGGCAATAGCGAGCCTTTGTTCTCGACTTGCTTGCACTTTAAGTATGGCTCGCACCTGATTTTCCGATACGCCATCCCTGTGTAAGGTCCGCTCGATCTGCGTCGTAGGAGAAACATCGACGACTAAGACTCGGTCAGCCATAGACTGCAGATTATTTTCCACCATAAGAGGAATCACCAGCAGACAGTAGGGAGAACGCACTTGTGTGAGTTGCTGTTGCATTCTTTGGCGTATCATTGGATGCAACAAGTTATCAATCCACTGTTTATTACTGCTGTCGGCAAACAGCAACTCTCGTAGAGTGACTCGGTTCAGCGTTCCGTCATTGTGTAAAACCCCCGCCCCAAATTTATCGGCGATGGCCTTTAGCCCAAGACTACCCACTGCAACCACTTCTCTTGCAACCAGATCAGCATCTACGATATCAATGTGGTAATTGTCATGAAAATGATTGGCTACGGTAGTTTTTCCGCTACCAATACCTCCGGTGAGGCCGATAATCAGTGTCATTAGTAGCCTCCGATATAGCGACTTAAATACCAGCGCACAATATCATTGCCGACAATAAGGTACACCCAACCTGCGATGGCTAAATAAGGGCCAAAGGGAAAGGCCTTTTCAATGCCTTGTTTTTTTAGTCTTAGCTGTATCACCCCAAAGACTAGACCGACTAGGGATGATAATAAAATAATTAATGGTAATGATTGCCAGCCAAGCCAAGCACCCAGTGCGGCCAATAATTTAAAGTCGCCATAGCCCATTCCTTCTTTGCCAGTAAGCAATTTGAACAACCAATAGACGCTCCACAAAGAGAGGTAACCTGCCATGGCGCCTATGATGGCATCTTGCAGTGAGATAGGGCTAATACCAAGTACAGACAAAGCCAAGCCTGCCCACATAAGAGGTAAGGTTAAACTGTCTGGTAACAACATAGTGTCGAGATCTATGAAGGTGGCGCACAACAGTACCCAAGTAAAGCCAAGTAGTGCTATGGCGTAGAGACCCGGCTGAAAATAGAGGGCTATCACTAAACACAAGGTGCCTGATAGCAGTTCGATAAGTGGGTATCTGGGGCTGATTTTACAGCTACAGCTTCGGCAACGGCCTCGTAAATTAAGCCAGCCTAAAACCGGGATGTTATCTATTGCTTTGATTTGTGTTTGACATTTAGGGCAGCGAGAACGAGGCAGGCTGAGATTAAAAACATCGGTAGGGACATTTAATTTTAACTCAGGGTAGGCTTCAGCAAACTCTTTTTGCCATTCTCTTTCCATGATGACAGGAAGGCGATAAATGACCACGTTGAGAAAGCTACCAATGATCAATCCAAGTATGGTGACCAATATCGGAAACAGCATTGGATAATATGTAAAATAAAAATCGAGCATTCTGCGCCCACAATTAAGGATGATGGTTCTGTTATGTTATCGCAACTTGGTACGCATGTTTATCTTAATCCTAGTGATATGGCTAACCAACCTCGCTCATCAGAGTAAAAATAGGCAAATACATAGATAAAACCAACCCTCCTACCAGCAATCCTAGAAAAACGATCATTATCGGCTCAATGCATTGCCCCAGTTTCTCGGTAGCTTCATCGACCTCTAGTTCAAATTGCGTGGCGAGTTTGTCGGTAATTATTGCCAGTGTCCCAGTGACTTCGCCAATGCTAAGCATTTTTAGCATTAAGGAGGGAATACACGAGATGCGTTTTAGCGCAGAGTACAAAGTACTACCTTGACGAATTTGTGGATTAATATGAGCTAATTGCGTTTTTAAATAAGTGTTATTGACCGCCGCAGTGGCATTATCTAAGCATAAAACAAGGGGGAGGCCCGCTTGAATGCCATTACTCAGTAGCAAATTAAAACGGGCCAGTTCGCCAGATAAAATACATGAGCCTAGTATGGGAGTAGCCAACACTTTTCGCGAGACTTGATAACGAAAAGAAGCAGACTTTAGGGCGAGGCGAAAGGCCGCTACAACGGCAACTATTGTCAGCAGAATATGTCCCGCATAGCGCTGTAAGAGTAAAGAGGCATCGAGGGTGAACTGGGTGATGGCAGGGAGGTTTGCTCCAAAACTGCTAAACAGACTAGAGAACTGCGGAATGACAAAAATCAGCATCACCGCCATAACTATACCGGCAATAATGATGACAGAGACAGGGTAGATCATGGCAGATTTTACCTGCTTAAGCAGTTTGCTGTTTTTCTCTCTATGTTGCGCACAGAAGTTTAGAGCCTTAGCCAGATCGCCGTTTGCTTCGCCAACCCGCACAAATTGCAAATACAGAGGGTCAAAATAGGTAAAATCGTGCATGACCGATGATAACGATTTACCTTGCTGAACTTGAAAGCTGATCTCTTCCATAAGGGCGGTGATCCCTTGGCGTGGGTTGCCTTGTTGTAACTGTGTCATCGCCACGGCAATGGGCAACCCTGAATCAAGCATTAAAGCTAGCTGCTGAGTAAAAACAGTAATATGGAGTGTGCGCACACTGTGCTTAACACTCATTAATGATGGAACGGGTTTAGGGACGAACTTGAGAAGGCGTATCTCTTTTAACTGCAACACTCTGCCAAGTTGCTCCGATGAGTAGGCCAGTGTACGGCCTGTTGTTTTTTGTCCAGAGTGTTGCACTCCAAGCCAATAGTACAAACGAAGTTTATTCATAACCTAGTACTCGTTGCACCTCATCAAGGGTGGTGATTTTGTTTTGCAATAGGCTGCTTGCCGCAAGGCGTAGATCGTGTTTGTCTATTAGGAAATCTTGTATTTGTTGGCGGCTGTAAGTCGGTTGTTTAGCTTGGTGTAGCAGGTCTCGGTTGACAGGCAATAGCTCAAAAACCCCAACTCTTCCTTTATAGCCGTTATGGCATTGATAGCAAGCTTGCTTTATCGGTTGTTGCTGGCAGTGCGGGCATGTTTTTCTTAATAAACGTTGAGCCAGCACAAGACGCAAACTGCTTTGCAGATCCGTCTGTTCAATACCTAATTGATAGAGACGCTCTAAAGCATCAAAAGCCGAATTAGTATGCAAAGTGGATAGAACCAAGTGCCCCGTTTGCGCAGCTTGAATGGCCATTTGTGCCGTCTCTTTATCTCGGATCTCTCCTAACATAATCACATCAGGATCTTGGCGTAATAGAGCACGTAAACTTTTAGCAAAACTGAGCCCTATGCCGGCATTAATTTGTATCTGATTCAATCCAGGCAAATGAATTTCAACGGGATCTTCTACTGTGCAGATATTAATGGTGTCACAGGTGAGTTGATTAAGGCATGAGTAGAGAGTAATGGTTTTACCACTGCCCGTAGGGCCAGTAACTAGGATTAACCCTTGGGGTTGATGTAACGCTTGCCGCAGGCAATGAAGTTGAGCTTGTTGTAAACCTAACTCGCTCAGTTGCGGTAGAGCCTGCTGTTCTTTAGCCAATCGCATCACCATTTTCTCTCCCCACAAAGTTGGGAGGGTAGAGACTCGTAACTCGATCTCTTTATCGTCTGACACTGGGTATTTCATGCGGCCGTCTTGTGGCAGGCGTTGCTCGGCTATATCAAGATCCGCATTAATTTTTATTTGGCTTATCAGAGCTTTAACCTCAGCAAGCGAAATGGTCAGTAAAGTGACCAGTAAACCATCACAGCGCATGCGTACACGGGCGCTATCTCGTTCGGCTTCAATATGAATATCTGACGCCTCACTTTGTAGGCTTTGCTGCATGATTTCTGGCAGAAGATTTAAGGCGTTAGTAGTGAGAGACTCACTTCGTAACAGGTTTAATATTTGCTGATAAAAGGATTGAAACTGCTCAAGGTCGGTGAGCATGAGTTGCGTGGTGAGGTTGTGATGAAATTGCAACTCTAAGGCAACGGATTTCAGGCTAGGATCATAGCTGACTAATTGCAACTGCTGAGGCTGATGTTGCAAGCTTATGGGTAAAATAGGGTGCTCGACTACCCAGTGCTCTAGGTGCAGCTCTTTGATAATGGCCATCACTTTTGCAACATGGCACTGTTGCCAAGGGGTGGAGAGATAGCTGAGTTGATGATTAAGGGCGAGCACCTCAGCTATGTGAGGAAGTGGGCACTCGCTTAGCTGAGAGACGCGACATAATAATTGCTCGGTGGATAGACTGTCCGTCTGTAAAAGTTGCTCTGCTGTCGTTTTCGACAGCAAAGTAGGCACTAAGGAGGCCAGAAGTGGGTGGCTCATTAGAGGAGACTCACTGACAACCTTTAGGGGGATCGATGCCAACTGCGCCACTCACAGTACAACTCCAACCGTTATCAACATCACGAGTAAAGGAAATGGAAGCTCCATTTAACGAACTACCAGAGCTATCAAAGTTAAATTGCAGGCTGTCTCCACTAATCGCAATTTCTCCAAGTGTTCCCGCCGCACTGGAGACGGTATTAATATCACTTAAGTTACTAGGGAAAGAGCCATTATCTAAATAAAATAACTCCGCTTTGGTTAACAATCCTCGTAAGGTTGAGGTGGCAGAAGCTAATTCGGATTTTTTTATATAGTCTTTATACATGGGTACAGCAATGGCGGAGAGCACGCCAATGATGGCTACAACGATCATTAATTCGATTAAGGTAAAGCCTTTTGTTGAGTGTTTCATAGTGGTTTATTGCCTTTGCGAGTGATTGCTGGTGGCAGTAAAACTAGACGTTGTAGAGGGAAAGAGAAGTCTTGAGTCAGTGGCTTGGCAACCGGATCGCACCGCATAAATAAAAGATGAAAGAAACAGGCATACATAGCGCGACGCACTCAGCATTAGCTCAAACACTTTCTCATACTTATACTCATCGTACTAAATAACGGGTCATTCTAGCGTGTTAAAAAACTCGATAACTGCGTTAGAGTGTTTGATTGTAGAATAACGACTTATCGAAAAATCCCGCCTTGTTTTCGAGCATTGTTTTCGATCATTTTTCCTGCGCTATTTCTGATCACTTACTTAGTGTGATTAGTAATGATATTTTTAATGAGACAAAAAAAAGGCCAGCAATGCTGGCCGAGTTATTTCGTGCTAAGTGCTTACTTAAAGCGCATAGATAAGTCTAAGGCTTTAAGGTGCTTAGTTAAGGCGCCGACGGAGATAAAATCCACCCCAGTTTCCGCCATTGGGCGAATCGTTTCTAAGGTGACGTTACCAGAGTTTTCCAGTACCGCGCGACCGTTATTAATTGCGACTGCCTCTCTCATCATATCTAGAGTGAAGTTATCTAACATGATGATATCAGCACCAGCCTCAATGGCTTTGCGCAGTTCATCAATGCTTTCGGTTTCTACTTCAACCGGTTTACCTGGAGAGAGTGCCTTTGCCGTAGAAATGGCGCGTTCAATACCACCACAAGCAATAATGTGATTCTCTTTAATGAGATAAGCATCAAATACCCCAATGCGGTGATTAAAGCCACCACCACAGGCAACGGCATACTTTAGGGCACTACGTAAGCATGGGATAGTTTTACGAGTATCAAGCAACTTACAGCCAGTGCCGTCAATTTTGCTGACATACTCAGCAACCACAGTGGCGCAACCTGATAACGTTTGGATGAAGTTCATCGCATTACGTTCACCGGTAAGGAGAGTGCGCGCAGAGCCTGTTAATGTGCATAGTGTTTGGTTTGGTTCAACGGTATCACCGTCTTGCACATGCCACTTTATAGTGACTTGTCTACCTAACTGTTTAAACACTTCATCTGCCCACATTTGTCCACAAAACACGCCGTGTTCACGGGTGATGATGGTTGCGGTTCCCTGGGTGTCCTCTGCGATTAAATTAGCGGTGATATCGACCGATGCATCTAGTGTGCCACCAAGATCTTCTTTAAGAGTGTCCTCTACGGCGCGAGAAACCTCATAGGGTAATTGCTGCTTTAGGTACGCTAAACGAGCGTCGCTGTCGTGGGTATTTGTCATATCCAAAACTTTCACTATATTGTCTAAACTTGATTTGTGCTGAATGATACTCTGGCTTGAATTATAATTCAGCAATAATTGATCATAGGTAAGAAAAATGTCTTCATCATCATGGTATTCACTAGCCAAAGTTGTTCCCTCACCTCACTGTGATGACAGACCTGATCCTAGTGATATATCGTTATTAGTCATCCATAATATCTCTTTACCACCAGGGGATTTTACGCAAAATAATATAGAGGCTTTCTTTCAAGGTCAGTTGCAGGCAAGTGCTCATCCTTTTTTTGAGCGTATCAGCGCCATGAGAGTATCGGCTCATTGTCTCATTAAGCGTGATGGGGAAGTGGTGCAGTTTGTTCCTTTTGCAAAACGCGCTTGGCATGCGGGCGTATCTTGTTTCGCTGGCAGAGAAAAGTGCAACGATTATTCCATTGGCATAGAGCTTGAGGGAACCGATAGCCTCGCTTATAGCGAAGCTCAATATCTAGCCTTAGCCGAACTGACCCGCTATTTACTTAGCACATACACTCAGTTAACTCCGTTGCGTATTACCGGCCATCAATACATTGCCCCGCTACGTAAAACCGACCCCGGTTTATCTTTTAATTGGTCTAAATATCATAAGATGATTGCAAAATAGAGCATACCCGATATATTTGTCATACAAATTGTCAGGGGTAGATGAGAGAGTGTCTGCACACATCTTTTAACAATCCACCTACAAAACGCCGTTTTTTTAGCCAGAATATGTTATCAACCTCCTTGTTTTATGATTTAAATCAAGTTTTTCTAGACAAAAATTGATTTCATATGTTAAGTTTCGCATCAAGTTCAAATTGGTAATACCAATTTACACCGAGCAGGAAGCAGAGATTTAGATGCAAAAAGTTTCTTTTCAAAGCATTCGCCAACCTAAATTATCCGATGTGATAGAAAGAGAGTTGGAAATATTGATTTTGGATGGGATCTTATCTCCAGGCCAAAAATTACCGGCAGAGAGAGAATTAGCTAAGCAGTTTGATGTTTCTCGGCCGTCTGTACGTGAGGCAATCCAAAGGTTAGAAGCCAAAGGATTGCTAACTCGTCGTCAAGGTGGGGGAACTTTTGTTTGTGAGAGTTTGTCTTCTAATTTAGCCGATCCTCTTTTGAACCTGCTTGCGAATCATGCTGATACGCAAAGAGATTTACTTGAAACGCGACATGCCCTTGAGGGGATTTCAGCCTATTTTGCAGCGTTAAGAGGAACAAAAGAAGATTTTCAGCGTATTACTCAATGCCAAAAAGCAATGAGTGTCACGGTGGATAGTGGCGATGTTGAAAGTGAAGCCGAAGCGATCATGGAATTTTTGATTGCTATTGCTGAGGCGTCACACAATGTTGTATTGCTGCACATTGTTCGTAGCTTATCTCCACTGCTGCAAAAGAATGTGTCACAAAATTTGATGCTGCTACACAGCCGTGAAGACGTAATACAAAAGCTAAATGAGCACAGAGCGGATATCGTTGAGGCCATTACATCGAGAGAGCCACACCGAGCCCGTGAAATGTCGGAAACTCATTTAGCATTTATAGATGAAACATTGTCGAGTTTGACGCAAGAGCAAGATAGAAGAGCTCGTTCATTACGTCGAATTCAACAGAATAAACAGTAAGCTTTTGCTTAGGGTATAACACCCTAGTAGTTGACCTAACTTAATAAAAAAGGATAGTTCGCAATGTCTGATAAGAAGCATGACGTTGATGCTCTGGAAACTCAAGATTGGTTAGAAGCCCTTGAGTCAGTAGTACGTGAAGAAGGTGTAGAACGTGCACAATTCTTACTAGAACAAGTTCTAGATAAGGCGCGTTTAGACGGTGTTGACATGCCAACTGGCATTAACACAAATTACATCAATACCATTCCAGCAGCGCAAGAGCCTGCTTACCCTGGTGATGTAACACTTGAGCGTCGTATTCGCTCAATCATTCGTTGGAACGCAATCATGATTGTATTGCGTGCTTCTAAGAAAGACCTAGACCTTGGTGGTCACATGGCTTCTTACCAGTCTGCAGCCGCATTCTACGAAGTCTGTTTCAACCACTTCTTCCGCGCTCCAAATGAGACGGACGGTGGCGATCTGGTTTATTATCAAGGTCATATTTCTCCAGGAATCTACTCTCGCGCATTCGTTGAAGGTCGCTTAACTGAAGAGCAACTCGATAACTTCCGTCAAGAAGTAGACGGTAAAGGTATCCCTTCTTACCCACACCCTAAGTTGATGCCTGAATTCTGGCAGTTCCCAACCGTTTCTATGGGTCTAGGTCCTATCTCTGCTATTTATCAAGCACGTTTCCTTAAATACCTTGAAGGTCGCGGTCTGAAAGAAACGTCAGCACAACGCGTATACGCTTTCCTAGGTGACGGTGAGATGGATGAGCCAGAATCACGCGGTGCAATCTCTTTTGCTGCTCGTGAAAAACTGGACAACCTATGTTTCCTAATCAACTGTAACTTGCAGCGTCTAGATGGCCCTGTAATGGGTAACGGTAGCATCATTCAAGAACTTGAAGGCCTATTTAAAGGCGCAGGTTGGAACGTTGTTAAAGTTATCTGGGGTAGCAACTGGGATTCACTACTAGCAAAAGACACCACTGGTAAGCTTCTTCAACTAATGAACGAAACTATCGATGGCGACTACCAAACATTCAAATCTAAAGATGGCGCCTATGTACGTGAGCACTTCTTTGGTAAATACCCTGAAACAGCAGCACTTGTTGCCGATATGACTGATGACGAAATCTTCGCTCTTAAGCGTGGTGGTCATGATTCATCTAAACTGTTTGCAGCGTTTAACAATGCAAAAGAAACCGGTGGCAAGCCGACAGTAATCCTAGCTAAAACCGTTAAAGGTTACGGCATGGGTGATGCGGCTGAAGGTAAAAACATTGCCCACGGCGTGAAGAAAATGGACATGACTCATGTTCAACATCTTCGTGACCGTCTAGGCCTGCAAGACATTCTTTCTGACGAGAAAGTCAGCGAACTGCCTTACTTGAAACTAGAAGAAGGCACGCCTGAGTATGAATACATGCATGCTCGTCGTAACGCTCTACATGGTTACACTCCAGCGCGTCTGCCTAAATTCACTCAAGAATTTAAAGTACCAGAACTGGAAGAGTTTGCTCCTCTACTGGGTGCTCAAAAGCGTGAAATCTCAACAACAATGGCTTACGTTCGTACTTTGAACATTTTGTTGAAAAACAAAAATATCGGTAAGAACATTGTGCCAATCATCTGTGATGAAGCGCGTACATTTGGTATGGAAGGTCTATTCCGTCAAATCGGTATTTACAACCCACACGGCCAAGAGTACACACCTGAAGATAAAGGCATCGTTTCTTATTACAAAGAAGCAACGTCTGGTCAAGTTCTTCAAGAAGGTATCAACGAACTCGGTTCAATGGCGTCTTGGGTTGCTGCTGCAACGTCATACAGCACCAACAACCTGCCAATGATCCCATTCTACATCTACTACTCAATGTTTGGTTTCCAACGTATTGGTGACATGGCATGGTTAGCAGGTGACCAACAAGCTCGTGGCTTCCTACTGGGTGCTACAGCCGGTCGTACAACACTTAACGGTGAAGGTCTACAGCACGAAGATGGTCATTCGCACATTCAAGCGAACATCATTCCTAACTGTGTTTCTTATGACCCAACATTCGCTTATGAGCTAGCGGTTATCATGCAAGACGGTATTCGTCGCATGTACGGTCCTGAGCAAGAGAATGTTTACTACTACCTAACCGTAATGAACGAAAACTACGCAATGCCAGCAATGCCAGAAGGCGCTGAAGAAGGCATTCGTAAAGGTATTTACAAGCTAGAGTCTCATGAAGGCGCGAAAGGTAAAGTTCAACTATTGAGCTCAGGCACAATTATGAACGAAGTTCGTAAAGCCGCTGAAATCCTAAGTGCAGAGTATGGCGTAGCGTCAGATGTATTCTCTGTGACTTCTTTCAATGAATTGACTCGTGATGGTCAAAACATTGAGCGTGACAACATGCTTCACCCTGAAGCGGAAGCGAAAGTACCTTACATTACAACGGTTCTAAGTGATGCGCCTGCAATCGCAGCTACGGATTACATGAAGAACTACGCTGAGCAAGTACGTGCTTACGTTCCTGCTGAGTCATATAAAGTACTGGGTACTGATGGTTTCGGTCGTTCTGATAGCCGTGACAACCTACGTCGTCACTTCGAAGTTAATGCTGGCTACGTAGTTGTTGCTGCATTGAGTGAACTGGCTAAGCGTGGTGATGTTGATAAGTCTGTCGTGGTTGAAGCCATTGCTAAATTCAATATCGACACTGAAAAAACTAACCCGCAATTTGCATAAGACTTCCATTTAGTAAGGAAAAAAACAATGACAATCGAAATTAATGTACCCGATATCGGTGCTGATGAGGTTGAAGTAACTGAGATTCTAGTTAACGTTGGCGACAAAGTTGAAGAAGAGCAGTCACTGATCACTGTTGAAGGCGACAAGGCTTCAATGGAAGTTCCTGCATCTCAAGCGGGTATTGTTAAAGAAATCAAAGTGGCTGAAGGTGATTCAGTTTCTACGGGTTCTTTAATCATGATTTTCGAAGAAGCTGGTGCGGCGCAAGCACCAGTAGCTCCAGCGGTTGAAGCAGCACCTGTTGCAGCTCCTGCAGGCGCATCTGAATTGAAAGAAGTTCACGTACCAGACATTGGTGGTGACGAAGTCGAAGTGACTGAAATCATGGTTGCTATTGGCGATACAGTAGAAGAAGAACAATCTCTTCTTACTGTAGAAGGCGACAAAGCGTCTATGGAAGTACCAGCACCATTTGCTGGTACGGTGAAAGAAATCAAAGTGGCTTCTGGCGACTCTGTTTCTACTGGCTCTCTTATTATGGTCTTTGAAACTGGTGCGTCAGCTCCAGTAGCCGCGGCTCCAGTAGCGGCAGCACCTGTTGCAACCGCTTCTGCAGTGCAAGACGTGAACGTACCAGATATTGGCGGTGATGAAGTAGAAGTTACTGAAATCATGGTTAAAGTTGGCGATGCAGTAGAAGAAGAGCAATCTCTAATTACTGTTGAAGGTGATAAAGCTTCAATGGAAGTTCCAGCACCATTTGCAGGTACAGTTAAAGAAATCAAGATTGCTGAAGGGGATTCAGTAACTACGGGTTCTTTAATCATGGTATTTGAAACTGCTGGTGGTTCAGCGCCAGTAGCGCCTGTTGCTCAAGCCGCAGCACCTGTTGCCGCTCCAGTATCAGCGCCTGCCGCTAAAGCAGAAGCCGCGCCTGCTGCGAACGATTTCCAAGAGAACCACGAGTATACTCATGCTTCTCCTGTTGTTCGTCGTCTTGCTCGCGAGTTCGGTGTTAACCTTTCTAAAGTTAAAGGTACAGGCCGTAAGAACCGCATTCTAAAAGAAGACGTGCAAACGTTTGTTAAAGATGCCCTTAAACGTCTAGAGTCTGGTGCGGCTGCATCGGGTAAAGGCGACGGCAGTGCACTTGGTCTACTACCTTGGCCAAAAGTGGACTTTAGCAAGTTTGGTGAAACTGAAATCCAGAAACTGTCTAAAATTAAGAAAATTTCTGGCGCTAACCTGCACCGTAACTGGGTAATGATCCCGCATGTTACACAGTGGGATAATGCCGATATCACTGAAGTTGAGAAGTTCCGTAAAGAACAGAACGCTTTTGAAGCGAAGAAAGACTCTGGTATCAAGATCACACCACTTGTGTTTATCTTGAAAGCCGTAGCTAAAGCGCTAGAAGAGTTCCCTGCATTTAACTCATCTCTTTCTGAAGATGGCGAAAGCATCATTCTTAAGAAATACGTGAACGTAGGTATCGCGGTAGATACACCGAACGGTCTTGTTGTTCCTGTCTTTAAAGACGTGAACAAGAAAGGTATCTACGAGCTATCTGCAGAATTGTCCGCTATTTCTAAGAAAGCACGCTCAGGTAAGCTTACTGCAGCTGACATGCAAGGTGGTTGTTTCACTATCTCTAGCCTAGGTGGCATTGGTGGTACTGCATTCACTCCTATTGTTAATGCTCCAGAAGTGGGTATTCTAGGTGTATCTAAGTCTGAGATGAAGCCAGTTTGGAACGGCAGTGAATTTGTTCCTCGCCTAATGCTTCCATTGTCTCTATCTTACGATCACCGAGTGATTGATGGTGCAGAAGGTGCACGTTTCATTACCTTCTTGAACCAGTGCTTAAGCGATATTCGTCGTTTAGTAATGTAACAATCTAAAGCAGCTCGTAAGAGCTGCTTTTATCACTCCTAGTGTTGGCAATAGCTTATTTACATTAGGGGTGATATTTATCGCAATTTATTAACAACACTAGACAAAATCTGAGATAAGATGCGTCGATTTGTTGTATGGCTCACAGCCTAAATGGAATTAGTTTTCTCTTAGTTTACAACTTTGTAAACTGAGGTGACGGACATACCCAATTAGCCTGTTAGGGATAATGACTACAAGAGGTCAAAATGAGCAAAGAAATTAAAGCCCAAGTTGTAGTACTTGGTTCTGGTCCTGCTGGATATTCTGCCGCTTTCCGTTGCGCAGATTTAGGTCTTGAAACGGTACTGGTTGAACGCTACAGCACTTTAGGTGGTGTTTGTTTGAACGTGGGTTGTATCCCATCGAAAGCACTTCTTCACGTTGCTAAAGTTATCGAAGAAGCAAAAGCGATGGCTGAACACGGTGTTGTTTTTGGTGAACCAACCACAGACATCAGCAAGATTCGTATCTGGAAAGAAAAAGTAGTAGATCAACTTACTGGCGGCCTTAATGGCATGGCTAAGATGCGTAAAGTAACGGTTGTTAACGGTTACGGTAAATTTACCGGTCCTAACACCATTCAAGTTGAAGGTGGTGAAGAGTCTACTACAGTGACTTTTGACAATGCCATCATCGCAGCGGGTTCTCGCCCAATTAAACTGCCATTTATCCCACATGAAGATCCACGTATTTGGGATTCTACGGATGCACTTGAACTGAAAGAAGTACCAGAGAAACTGCTTATCATGGGCGGCGGTATCATCGGTCTTGAAATGGGTACGGTATATCACTCTCTAGGTTCTAAAGTTGACGTTGTAGAGATGTTTGATCAAGTTATCCCTGCAGCTGATAAAGACATTGTTAAAGTCTTCACTAAACGCATTAAAAACAAGTTCAAGCTAATGCTTGAAACTAAAGTGACTGCGGTAGAAGCAAAAGAAGACGGTATCTACGTTTCAATGGAAGGCAAAAAAGCCCCTGCGGAAGCGGAGCGTTACGACGCGGTTCTTGTGGCTATCGGCCGTGTGCCAAACGGTGCACTCATTGACGCTGAAAAAGCGGGTATCGAAGTTGACGAGCGTGGTTTCATCAATGTTGATAAGCAAATGCGCACTAACGTAGCTCATATCCACGCTATCGGTGACGTTGTTGGTCAACCAATGCTTGCGCACAAAGGTGTGCATGAAGGCCACGTAGCGGCTGAAGTGATTTCTGGTAAGAAACACTACTTCGATCCTAAAGTTATCCCATCAATTGCTTACACAGAGCCTGAAGTGGCGTGGGTAGGTAAAACTGAGAAAGAAGCGAAAGCTGAAGGTCTTAACTACGAAGTGTCTACTTTCCCTTGGGCCGCTTCTGGTCGTGCAATCGCTTCAGATTGTGCTGATGGTATGACTAAGATGATCTTTGATAAAGATACTCATCGCGTAATCGGTGGTGCTATTGTTGGTACTAACGGTGGTGAACTTCTTGGTGAGATTGGTCTAGCTATCGAAATGGGTTGTGATGCGGAAGATATCGCTCTAACCATTCATGCTCACCCAACGCTACACGAATCTGTTGGCTTAGCAGCTGAAGTATTTGAAGGCTCTATTACTGACCTGCCAAATAAAAAAGCGGTGAAAAAGAAGTAATTTCTTAGTCATTGAAAATTAAGATTCATTATAAACCCAGCTCTTTAGCTGGGTTTTTTTTTAGGTTTGAAAGTTTGTTTGTTACAATGCACGCCCATTTTAAGCTCAAGCAATTTTATCCATAGATCTGTAAAGTTTTGCGAAAAAGTTACGGTCCATGACTATAGTTGATGCGAGCCTAGTAAACGAGAGAACAGTATGAAACATACCGTAGAAGTGATGATTTCCGAACAAGAAGTTCAGGAAAGGGTACAGCAGCTTGGAGCGCTAATTAATGAGCATTATAAAGATAGCCAAGAGTTGGTCATGGTAGGGCTTCTACGTGGCTCTTTTGTGTTTATGGCTGATTTATCTCGAGCGGTAACGGTTAATCATAGTGTTGATTTCATGACAGCATCAAGCTACGGCAACACGATGGAAAGCTCTCGTGATGTACGAATTCTTAAAGACCTAGATGATGATATTCAGGGTAAAGACGTACTGTTAGTCGAAGATATTATCGATACGGGCAACACTTTAAGCAAAGTGTGTGAAATTTTATCCATACGTGAACCTAATTCAATTCAAATCGCGACCTTGCTGGATAAACCATCTCGCCGTGAAGTTAAGGTCGATGTACAGTGGATTGGCTTTGAAATTCCGGATGAATTTGTGGTTGGTGTTGGTATCGATTACGCCCAAAAATATCGTAACTTACCTTACATTGGTAAAGTTATCCCATTGTAGGGTACAAAAAAGCAAATACTCACATAGGCTGAGTATTTGCTTTGCTAGTTTACCAATAAAAAATAAACGTATTGGTATTCGGCTGTCAATTACGCTTGGTTTAAGATCTTAGCCATAGCTTCAGGGAAGTTTTTCTCTAAAGTTTTATGACTAGAGCAACGCACGCCAAGATCTTCGAGTTTACCGTCGCCAATACCATAGACGACACCGTGGATCTCTACATCTTGCCCTCTTTCCCATGCGGATTGCATAATAGTAGAGTTGGCTAAGTTGTACACTTGACCTGCGACGTTAATTTCACATAGCTTGTCAGTTCTAGCCTCTGGTGAGAGCTTATCTAGCATATCGCGATGCTTTAGGTACAGGTCGCGAATATGAAGTAACCAGTTGTTAATTAAGCCTAATTTCGGGTTTTCAATTGAGGCGTTAACACCACCACAACCATAGTGACCACAAATAATGATATGTTTAACTTTTAACACGTCAACGGCGTATTGAACAACGGATAAGCAATTTAAATCAGTATGTATTACTTGGTTAGCCACATTTCGATGAACGAACAGTTCTCCAGAAAAGAGGCCGGTTAATCGCTCTGCTGGAACTCGGCTATCAGAACATCCTATCCATAGGAAGTCTGGATTCTGTCCTTGTGCTAATGTAGTAAAGTATCCTGGCTCATCAGCCTTAAGAGATTGTGACCATTTGGAATTATTCTCAAACAATAGTTTAATTTCTGGCATGTTAAGTCCTTTATTGAATCTTAAGTTACTATACCGAAAAAATATGCAAATCAAATCCGATTTGTGACAAATATTAATTGAGAAAATAAGCGCATATGTACGCATTAGAAATAGAGAATCTACGAAAAACCTATAAAGGTGGCTTTGAAGCGCTGAAAGGCGTCTCTCTTCAAGTAAAAAAAGGCGACTTTTATGCTTTGTTAGGGCCTAACGGTGCCGGCAAGTCAACAACCATTGGTATCATTTCTTCTTTAGTGAATAAAACGTCTGGGGAAGTGTCTGTTTTTGGATACAACCTAAGTAAAGATTTGGAATTGGCGAAACAATACTTAGGCTTAGTGCCGCAAGAGTTTAACTTCAACATGTTTGAGACCGTAGAGCAAATTGTCTTACAACAAGCGGGTTATTACGGCGTATCTAGAGCGGATGCAAAACAGAGAGCGAAGAAGTACCTATCACAGCTGGATTTATGGGATAAACGCCATGAGAGAGCACGCAGTTTATCCGGTGGCATGAAACGCCGTCTAATGATTGTACGAGCGTTAATGCATGAACCTAAGCTACTTATCCTCGATGAACCTACCGCGGGTGTAGACATCGAACTACGTCGCTCTATGTGGGGGTTCTTACAAAAGATTAACGAAGAAGGGATAACCATTATCCTAACAACCCATTATTTGGAAGAGGCGGAAACGCTATGTCGAAATATCGGTATTATCAATCGTGGTGAATTAATTGAAAATACCAGCATGAAAAACTTGCTAAATAAACTGCAGGTCGAAACCTTTATTCTCGATTTAGAAGAGGGTGCCGAGCCTAAACCTTTACATGATGTAGTAAGCCAGCATTTTATTAATGGCTCTCTAGAGATTGAATTGAAGCATAAGCAAGGGTTAAACCATGTCTTTTCTCAACTTACCGATGCCGGCATAAAAGTGCTGTCAATGCGTAATAAAGCCAACCGCTTAGAAGAGTTATTTGTCACCATAGTGCGAGAGCAAGCAAAGGAAAAACAGTAATGTATTCAGTATATTGGACTGCATTTAAAAGTTTATTAAGAAAAGAGATCAACCGATTTACACGCATTTGGGTACAAACATTAGTCCCACCTGCTATAACGATGACGCTCTATTTTATTATATTTGGTAATTTAATTGGTTCACGTATCGGGCAAATGAATGGCTTTAGCTATATGGAATATATAGTGCCCGGCTTGATCATGATGAGCGTGATCACCAATTCATACTCAAATGTCGCTTCATCATTTTTTAGTGCTAAATTTCAAAAGAATATTGAAGAGTTATTAGTTGCCCCTGTACCTACCTATGTAATTATTGCTGGTTTTGTTATGGGAGGGGTAGTACGAGGATTATTGGTGGGTACCATAGTTACCATAGTCTCTTTGTTCTTTGTCGATTTACAGGTACATCATTGGGGCATAATTATTGCGACTGTCTTTATGACATCGGTAGTCTTCTCTTTAGGAGGGCTTATTAATGCGGTTTTTGCTGGAACCTTTGATGATATTTCTATTATACCGACCTTTATCTTGACGCCATTAACTTATTTAGGTGGTGTATTTTACTCAATTAATCTATTGCCTGAGTTTTGGCAGGGTATCTCAAAAATAAATCCAATAGTGTATATGGTAAATGCATTTCGCTATGGATTTTTAGGGGTATCTGATGTGGATATAGTCAGCTCATTTTCGGTGCTGACGATCTTTGTCGCTGTATTGTTTGCTGTAGCCTATCGTTTAGTCGATAAAGGTATTGGATTAAGAACTTAATTAGTGAATAGATTATATTAACAGAGTAAGGTATGGCGGCGATTAGTGCCATGCCTTACTTAAGTTACTGAAAATTAAATAAATTATTCTGTCACAACAAAACATTCAAATGTAGCAATAATTTCCATTCCTTCCTGATATTCAACCATTCTTAAATTTTCAGGAATATTCTCTTCTACATAGCATAGAAATTGCTTCTCATGAGCAGAATAAAATATCATATATGCTACAGGTTTATCCGCCATAGTTCTTGCTAGGACAAGTTGTCCTGAAATTGGTTTTTTGTCCTGCGTTACTTCTGATCACTTACTTAGTGTGATTGGCATGATCACACCACCAGCAACAAGGCCTCCAGCGGTAGTGCGTTCAATATCAATGCTTGCTAGAGCAAAACTTACGGTAATAGCTATTTGCCGGATAGAAAAAAAGCGAGCATTTAGCTCGCTTGTTTATGAGGTTAAGGCTTGCTTATTTTAGCGTCACAACCACATTGTCAATCAGTCGCACTTGACCTAAGAAAGCGGCGATTAAAATGACGGCTTCTTTAGTGTCAGTATTGACCTCGCCAAGAGTTCGAGCATCGCAAATAAACAGCTCATCTGGCTTCATTTCTGCGTCCACAATAGCTGCTTCACCAAGTTCGATTGTTGATGTAACATCTTGCGGATGAGCAAGTAAATGGTCGGCCATTTTGTGCATGGCTTGGGCAAGGCGCGGAGCAATAGCTCGCTCTTGCTCGGTTAGGCGATTATTACGAGAACTCATCGCCAGACCATTTTCTTCACGTACGATAGGCACTGGAATAATTTCGATGTCCATGGCTAGGTCTTCAACCATTTGGCGAATTACCGCCACTTGCTGAAAATCTTTTTCACCAAAACAGGCAATGTCAGGCTGAACCAAATTGAATAGTTTAGATACTATGGTGGTTACGCCACGAAAATGCCCCGGACGTGATGCGCCTTCTAGCATGTCGGAAAGTACCGGCACTTCAACAAAAGTGTGCTTGTCTAGCCCTTGAGGGTAAATGATCTCCGGAGTCGGAGTGAACACTAAAGCGGTACCTTGCTCTTCCAGTAATGCCAGATCTTGTTCTAGGGTTCTTGGGTAGTTTTGCAGATCTTCTGGATTGCCAAATTGTAATGGATTGACAAAGATGCTGACCACAACCACATCTGCCACTTGCTGCGCTTTGCGCACCAATGTGAGATGACCTTGGTGTAGATTACCCATGGTTGGAACAAAAGCTATGCGTTTTCCCGCTTGTTTAAAAGCACGAACTTGCTGACGAAGCTCAGCAGTATTATTGACGGTTAACATGCTTACTCCTAGGCAATCGTGTGATCAGGACTAGGGAAAGCACCTGTTTCTACATCGGTAATGTATTGAGTGACAGCCGAACGAATATCGCCCGTTTCTGCTAGGAAGTTTTTAGAGAATTTAGGCATGTAGTTGGCTGAAATACCTAACATATCATGCATTACTAAAATTTGACCATCGGTGACATTACCAGTACCAATACCGATAACTGGCACGTCTAATGCTTGTGTAATTCGTTCGGCAAGAGAAGATGGTACACACTCAAGTAAAATGATTTGTGCGCCGACTGCTTGCAGCTCTAGTGCATCTTTAACCATTTGATCCGCTTGTTGTTGATCACGACCTTGAACTTTGAAACCACCAAAAATATTGACCGATTGCGGGGTTAACCCTAAGTGGGCGCATACAGGAACAGCACGTTCTGTTAGCATGCGAACCGTTTCAGCAAGCCAAGCGCCGCCTTCCAGTTTTACCATGTTAGCCCCCGCTTGCATTAATTTTGCAGCTTCTAAACAGGCTTGCTCTGGTGTGGCATAACTCATGAATGGCATATCCGCCATCAATAAACTATTTGGACTACCAGCACGAACACAGCGTGTGTGGTAGGCAATGTCTGTAATTGTTACAGGTAGAGTATCCGGTTTTCCCTGAAGGACCATGCCTAAAGAGTCACCAACTAAGAGAACGGGCATCTCTTGTTGTTCAAATAGCTGAGCAAAGCTTGCGTCATAAGCAGTGGAAGAGGCAAATTTTCGGCCTTCTGCTTTAAGCTTCATTAACGTATTGATGGTTACTTTTTTCATTTTTATGCCTTTTACTGGAAGTTGGGTGTTAGCCCCACACTTGTAAGCCGTTTCGGTCTACGGACTTGATTAACTCAGTCAGTGCACTTCCGTCTGGAAGTATTAAGTTTGGTTCAATTTCTAGCAGAGGGTAGAGGACAAACTCTCTTACCTTCATGCCATAATGAGGGACGATTAATCGCGGTAGATTGATGGTTTCATCAGCGTAAAGAAGGATATCAAGGTCGAGAGTTCTAGGACCCCACCGTTCATCTTTACGTACACGCCCCTGTTCATTCTCTATTTTTTGCGTCTGATCTAACAACTCAAGAGGAAGCAGTGTCGTGGCTATTTTTACCACCGCATTAATGTAATCGGGTTGGTTTTGTGGCCCCATAGGTGTACTGCTATACAGTGATGAGGCTGATAATACTTGGCTATTAGGTAGCTTTTGTAAGCTTTTTATTGCCAGTTTTGTTTGGGCAACAGGATCGCCTAAATTGCTACCAACGGCTATATATACGGTTTTCATGAATTGGTTTTCTTTGGTTTCTTCTTCGCAGGGCGGCGACGGCGACCGTTAGCTGATTTTTTAGGAGAGTTACCAAGGTCATTCACCATAGCTTGACGCATGTTGCGACCTGAATGCTGGAAAGTATGCCACCATTGAGCCAATTTCAGAGTTTCCCCTTGCTCCGCTTGGCCGCGCATTTCTAAGAAATCAAAGCCCGCACGGAATTTATTTAATTCCAATAGACGGAAAGCTCGTTTTCCTGAGCGTCGCTCTAAACGAGACTGCAATTGCCAAATTTCACGGATAGTTGCAGTATGGCGGCGTGGAATGGCCGTGCTACGAACTTGTTCGTCAAGAATGTGATTACCTGCAGTCATCATGGCATCATAATGACTCATATCTTGCTCGGCCATTAAACGCTTAGCGTACTCTTCTACAGGGTACCAAAGCATAGCTGCAAACATAAATGCAGGGTTAATGCGCTTACCTTCTTTAATTCTTTGATCGGTAGATTCAAGAACCAAATCAATCATCTGCTCGGCTTTAGAATCTTCTTCTTCAGTAAATAGCGCAGCAACCGGTGGGAATAAGTGTTCAAATAAACCAAATTCACGCAGTAAATCGTAGGTATCTAAACCGTGCCCAGATTGCAGCAGTTTCAGAGACTCTTCATATAATCTTGCGGATGGAATACCTTGCAATAAGGGGGCGAGGTAATTAATGGGATCGGCGGTTTCAAAGCTGATATCCATGTCCAGTTTTGAGGCAAAGCGAATAGCACGAAGCATACGCACTGGGTCTTCGCGATAACGAACTTCGGCATCGCCAATCAGTCGTACCATACCTTCGTTGAGATCACGCATACCGTTGGCATAATCGTGAATAGAGTAATCTGCAATGTTGTAGTACATAGCATTAATGGTGAAATCACGACGTTCGGCATCTTCGTTAATGCTGCCGTATACGTTATCACGCAGTAGCATACCCTCATCAGATTGCACCGATGTTTGCTTTTCTGCTTGTTGGTGGTGGCCTCTAAATGTCGCCACCTCAATGATGTCACGTCCAAAAATAATATGCGCTAATCTAAAACGTCGTCCAATTAAACGGCAGTTGCGAAACAACAGTTTAATTTGTTCTGGCGTTGCGTTAGTTGCGATATCGAAATCTTTAGGTGATTTTTCAAGAAGAAGATCTCGAACCCCGCCACCTACTAAATACGCATCGTATCCAGCATTTTGCAATCGATATAATACCTTGAGTGCATTATCACTAATATGCTCTCGTGAGATATTGTGTTGGTCTCTTGGGTAGATAGTTAAGTCTACTTTGCCAACGGAGTTATGGTTATCGCAATCAGATGTCATCGAGTTAGTCGGTTTCTTGTTTTATGGGAACGAGAGAGCAATGCTTGGCATGCTCCCCATAAGGCTTCGATTTGAAATTACGCTCAAATCCGCGCATATAATAGCCTAGCTGACTCGATTTGAGAACAAGGTTGTGACTTGAGTCTCTTTTGTTAGCTGAGCTAAGTGCCATTGATTGACTCCCCAGGCGAGAATTTGCTCAATTGACGCAGATTCCAGCTCTTTTTCCAGTGTAAAACCTAAAAAGCGCATCGCCTCAATTAAGGTGGGGATAGGGTTCTCTAAGCTAATGCCGCTAGCGTGATTTTGTTTGGATAACTTAGCACCTGTTGCGGTAACCGCTAGAGGTAGGTGTAGGTAACTCACCGGCTTAGCCCCGAGTAAATGATATAGGCTAATTTGCCGGCCTGTGGGCTCGATAAGGTCGGCACCACGCACCACTTCAGTGACCCCTTGTTCAATATCATCAATGACGACAGCAAGGTTATAGGCAAATAATCCATCACGGCGTTTAATAATAAAGTCTTCTTCTGCAATGGCTTGCGGAAGAGCAATATGGCCGTGTTTGAGATCGAAAAACTCAGTAATAGGGGTATCTATTTTAATACGAACAGAGCACCCACTTGAGTTCAGCTGTTTACTACGACAGTGCCCACGGTAGTAACCACCGTCTTGTTTAATTTGTTTACGGGTACATTGGCAATAGTAGGCTTTTTGCTGTGATAACCAATCATTAATTTGTTGTTGATACAGATGGTGTCGCAGGCTTTGATACACTACCTCGCCATCCCAATGCAGGTGATAGCGCTCTAGTGTTTGCAAAATTAGAGTGGCTGCGCCGGGCATTTCTCTTGGTGGGTCAAGGTCTTCCATACGTACAAGCCAGCGGCCATGTTGAGATTTGGCTTGGAAATAGCTACCTAAAGCGGCGACTAGCGAACCAAAATGCAACGGGCCAGAAGGGGAAGGGGCAAATCGTCCAGTGTAATGCATACCAATACTTATTAATGAAAAAGGGAGCCTAGGCTCCCTTAGTTTAAACTATTGCTTTGTTGGCGCTAGCCTTGCATTTGTTTTTCTTTTAGCTCGGCTAGAGTTTTGCAATCAATGCAAAGATCAGCTGTAGGGCGAGCTTCAAGACGACGAATGCCAATCTCAACACCACAAGAATCGCAGAAGCCAAATTCATCTTCTTCGATTTTGTTTAGCGTTTTCTCGATCTTCTTGATCAAGCGGCGCTCACGGTCGCGGTTACGCAACTCCAAGCTAAACTCTTCTTCCTGTGACGCACGGTCTACAGGATCGGGGAAGTTAGCTGCTTCGTCTTGCATGTGTACAACTGTACGTTCTACATCTTCGCGCAATTGGTCGCGCCAAGCGCCTAAAATTTTTGTAAAGTGAGCCGTCTGTTCTGGTGACATGTACTCTTCACCAGCTTGTTCTTTGTACGGCTCAACACCTGCTATGGCTAGAATGCCTAGCGTTTTTTTCTTAGATTCTGGCATACCGCATCTCCTAGTAACCTTATTAAACCAGCAAGGGCCTAATTTTAAGGCGGGTATCTATAGCAAAAACATTTAGCCTTAGCAATAAAGTCTTTTCGATACAGAGTTAACTCTATCTATAACTGTGAACAGTTCGTCATTTTAAAGCATATGAAACGGCAACTTGTGCGACATTTTTATGCAGTTAACGGATAAATTGGCTTTGTAACAAATTACTTCAACGCCGGCGTTTTGGGCTTGTTTAAGTAAAGTGGAATAACGCCCATCTATATGGAGTGCCGGAGACACCTTTTCAATGCCTGAATGCAAAACAATGAATAAAAGTACGGCTCTTTGTCCAGATTTTGTTACCTCGATCAACTCTCGTAGATGTTTTTGACCTCGAGTGGTAACAGAATCAGGAAATTGACCTAACCCTTCATTATTTTCATCAAGTAGTGTCACACTCTTAACTTCAACGTAGCAATCTACTTTGTTGTGAGAACGTAGCAGTATATCAATACGACTGTTTTCAGCACCGTACTTTTGTTCTGTGGTTAATTCATCATAACCTGATAGCTCTTGTATTACCCCTTGCTCTATTCCCTCTACAGCTAAAGTGTTTGCGCGTAAGGTATTCACACAAATTCTATGCCCTTGCGCGGTCTCTGTGATTTCCCAGCTATTTGGGTATTTACGTTTTGGGTTATCAGAGGTGGAATACCACACAGTGCTATCCGGCACTGCGCAACCTGTCATCGCCCCAGTATTGGCACAATGAATGGTGATTTGTGAACCGTCGTCTAAAGCAAGATCCGCTAAGAAACGTTTATAGCGCTTGAGTAAGGTGCCTTTTTGCAGGTTAGGATAAAATTCCATTTCTAAATCATTTGGGTAGAATTGAGTTAAGTTCACATCATGGCATAGGCCAATACCTTGACTCAAGCTCTATCCAATTTGCCCATTCACGCTATCTTAGATGATATTGTCACTTCTTTAGTGCAGTACCCTCAGCTCATCATTCAAGCGCCTCCAGGGGCAGGCAAGTCCACTTATTTGCCATTGCAATTACTGCTAAATCCTAACTGGAATGGCAAAATCATCATGCTTGAACCAAGACGCTTGGCGGCCAAAAGCATCGCCAGTTATATTGCTTCGCAGTTAAATGAACCTGTGGGTCAACGAGTAGGGTATCGGATTCGAGGCGAGAGCCGAACGTGCGCGACAACGCGATTAGAAATTGTGACTGAAGGGGTACTTACGCGCATGATCCAAGGGGATCCTGAGCTTAATGGTGTTGACATGCTGCTGTTTGATGAATTTCATGAACGAAGCATTCATGCAGATCTTGGGTTAGCGCTGGCATTAGAAGTGCAGCAGGTATTTAATGAGCAACTGACGATCGTTGTGATGTCGGCCACCCTTGATCAAACCGGTTTACAGCTATTGCTTCCTGATGCCGTTGTGCATACCTCTAAGGGACGAGGCTACCCTATTGAGCAACGGTACGCCCCATTGCAAGCGAATCAAAACCTTATCGCACATATTTGTCAGCAGACCATTAAAGCGCTCAATGATGAATCGGGGTCAATCTTGCTCTTTTTGCCAAGTGTCGGCCTAATTAATGCTTGCTGTGACTCATTAACCACACAGTTGTCATCCCTTGCAAACGTCAGTGTGTTGCCACTGCATGGAGGCTTGGATTTTTCAGCTCAGCAGCGCGCTATTCAACCTTGTAGTGACCAACAAAGGAAGATAGTCGTCACCACCAATATTGCTGAGACCTCATTAACCATTGAAGGGGTGAGAATTGTTATCGACAGTGGGTTGGAAAATCGAGCGAGCTTTGACTTAAACAGTGGTGTGACACGTTTAGAGCAGCGCTGGATATCTCAGTCATCTGCAGTGCAACGGGCCGGTCGTGCGGGCCGAACAGAGGCAGGGGTATGTATTCGACTCTATTCTGAATCGCAATTTAAACAAAACCCGCAACATACAACACCTGAGATTATGCGTAGCGATCTATGCAGTTTAATTCTTGAGGCTGTGCAGTGGGGCAGTGCGGATCTTGAGGGGATGCAGTGGGTAGACCAACCTCCAGCTTCTGCGGTACAAGCGGCTTGCACTCTTTTGCAGAGCTTAACCTTGCTTACTTCTGACTTAACCCTGACTCAGCAAGGGAAGCGCGCTCTACAATTGGGCGTAGAACCGCGCCTTGCCGCTATGCTCGCACGAGCACCATCGTCTATGTTTCATACCGCATTAGCCACGGCTGTTGTGTTAGAAGAACCCATGAGAAATAGCGATGATATTAGTTTGCAAGTGAGTCTTTTACTAGATAGAAAACACCCAAAACAGAAGGTATTAAAGCGTAGAGCCGATAATTTGGCCAATCGAATTGGGCAAAAATTCACTCTTACGTCGGTGAAAAATAGCGATATAGGGGTCTGTTTAAGTTTTGCGTTTCCGGATCGTATCGGTTTGCGCCGTGCCATCAACAGCTCTCAATATCAACTGGCTTCAGGTCATGGTGCGTTTGTGGATGAGAGTAGCCCTTTATGCGCTAACGAGTTTTTAGTGGTGGCCCACTTGCAAAAAGGCCGTCAATCTTCAAGTCGAGTGTTGGCCGCAGCCAAGGTCACTCTTGCTGAGCTAGAGCAGTATCATACCTTGCAACAAAAGCAGGTATTGCAGTGGAATGAGCATAAGCAGGGACTGTTAGCCGAGCATCAACGCTGCCTTGGGCAACTGATTATTCAGCGAAAATCCATACCTTCAGCAGAGCTCGCCAGCGATGCATTAGCTCAAGGCATGTTGGATTACGTGGCGAAAAAAGGCTTAACGGTTTTACCTTGGAGCAAGGAGTCTATGGCATTACTCAATAGAGTGAACTGCGCTAAGCAATGGCTACCTGAAATGCCTTGGCCCGATTGGAGTGATAGCGTTTTGTTGGACACTATGTCAACTTGGTTATTACCCTACTTAGAGGGAATTCGCTCGGTAAAAGGGCTGCAGAGCCTCAATATGCTCAACATCCTTAATGCTGCTTTGGCTTGGCCGTTGAATCAGCACATAGATACCTTGTTACCTAAGGGTATAAAGGTGCCGTCAGGTTCAATGAAAATGCTGCATTACAGCGTAGGTCAGCCACCAAGGTTAGCGGTGAAATTACAAGAAATGTTTGGTGAACCGCAATCGCCAACGGTGGCAGAAGGAAGAGTGAAAATTACGCTTGAGTTGCTTTCACCGGCGCAGCGCCCTTTACAGGTGACTCAAGATTTGGCCGGTTTTTGGAGCGGCGCATACAAAGAAGTGCAAAAAGAGATGAAGGGACGGTACCCTAAACATCCTTGGCCTGATGATCCTGCATCCCATCAAGCCACGAGCAAAACCAAACGTCATTTAAAATAATAGCCATGGAATTATAGCGTGCCAGAGAAACGGACACCGGAAAAGCGTCGTCAAACCAAGAAGCCACAAGCAAAAAAAACGCCCGCAAAAAAATCTGCGGCGGGTAAGCGACGGACAAAGAAAGCCCCTTCAAAGTCATGGGGACGAAGAATTTTCAGCATCAGCTGGAAGCTAGCTGTGGCTGGAATCGCCGTGCTCGCTTTTATCATGATTTATCTCAACACCATAGTGGAACGTCGTTTTGATGGGCAATTATTTGATTTGCCTACCGTGGTGTATGCGCGCATATTGAACTTGGCTCCGGGGACGGAACTGACCCATTCACAAATGTTAAAAGAGTTGGATGTTCTCAATTATCGCAAGGTAAGAAACCCTCAGTTCCCTGGGGAGTATTCGTCATCAAGCAGTAAAATAGAGTTGATTAGACGTCCATTTGATTTTCAAGATGGGCCAGAAACTGAACGCCATGTCATGTTGAACTTTAACAGCAATAGCGTGACAAAAATTGCCTCCTTAGACAAAGGCGGTGAGCTCGGATTTTTGCGTTTAGAACCTAAAATGCTGGGTATGCTTGAGAAAGATGTAACAGAGCAGCGACTGTTTGTTAAACGCCAAGATTATCCTGAATTTTTAGTGGACGCACTACTGACAACCGAAGACCGCGATTTTTATCACCACGATGGGGTATCACCAACGGCCATTGCCCGTGCTTTTATTGTGAACTTAAAAGCAGGGAGAGCGGTGCAAGGGGGAAGTACTCTTACTCAGCAGTTGAGTAAAAATTTATTTTTAACGCGTGAAAAAACACTGTGGCGTAAGGTTCGTGAAGCTCTGATCGCCATCATTATTGATCATCGCTATAGCAAAGATCGTATTCTTGAAGCGTATTTAAATGAAGTGTACCTAGGTCAAAGTGCCGGACAAGCGATCCACGGTTTTGGTCTAGCAGCACGCTTTTATTTTGGTCAACCAATTCAAGAGCTTAGGGTTGATCAGTTGGCCATGTTAGTAGGGCTAGTTAAGGGGCCGTCTTACTATAACCCAGTGCGTAATCCACAGCGAGCTAAGCATCGTCGCGATTTGATCCTTAAACTGCTGTTTGAACAAGGGACATTAGATTCGGATCAATACCAACAGGCCATTAGCCGTGAATTGGATCTGCAAAAAGTGCCTCGTATTGCGAGTCGACAACCCGCCTATTTTCAGCAATTAAAAAATGAGTTAAACCGCAATGTAGGTGATGATTTTGAACAACATGCCGGACTGAGATTATTCACCACACTAGATCCTGTTTCGCAGAGTGAATTAGAAAAAGCGGTGACAGCAACACTGCCTCGATTGGAAAAAGGAAAAGCCAAAAACTTGCAAGCGGCTGCGATTGCCGTTGATCGACAAACGGGTGAAATTCGCGCCATGGTGGGGGGCAGAAGAACGGGCTATGATGGATTTAATCGTGTGTTAAATGCGTCACGGCAAATCGGTTCGTTGGTGAAGCCTGCGGTGTATTTGGATGCCTTAATGCAACCCAATAAATACCAATTGGCGAGCACCTTAGTGGATGAACCTATCTCCTTAAAAGGCAACAAAGGAAGCACCTGGACTCCGCGTAACTATGATCGGAAGTTTTTGGGCAATATTCCTCTTTATCACTCGTTAGCTCACTCTAGAAATGTACCTACGGTGCAGTTAGGGATGACGCTAGGTATTAAAAATGTGCAGCAGGTAATTGAAAAGTTAGGTGTGGATAAAGGGGAAGTTCGTCCTCTACCTTCAATGTTTTTAGGTGCCTTTACCCTGACCCCTTATCAAGTAGCACAAATGTACCAATCATTAACCAACTCAGGGAGAAAAGTGCCGTTAAGTGCTCTGAGGGTGGTTAAAGATCAACAGGGTGAGGTGATTTATCAGTCATTCCCTAAAGCTCAACAGGTGGTGCCAGAACAAGCCGCTTGGCTCACCACTTATGCGATGAAAAAAGTCGTCACCGAAGGTACTGGACGTTATTTAAGTGCGCATTTCTCTCGTTATGCTTTAGCGGGTAAAACCGGCACCAGTAATGACGGACGTGACAGTTGGTTTGTCGGTGTTGACGGTAGAGAAGTGGTGACAGTATGGGTAGGGCGCGATGATAACACTCAAGCTTACTTAACAGGGGCGTCAGGGGCATTGCGAGTTTATGCCGACTATTTACAACAACGAGAGCCGGAAGTGCTGACTTTGCCTTGGCCACAAGGAATTAGAACCTTAGGATACCGCAAACAACAAGATGGTAGCTTAACGGTTGATTGTAATAGTAAATTTACCTTACCGGTTTGGGATGAAGATGGCCAAGCCTTGGCGGAATGTGAATCTAATGCAAAGCCTTGGTTTAAAAAAATATTACCTTGGTAGATAGGATGATGCAGGGCAAAGTGTGTTAGATTTATTAATACTCTAATAAACGGATGTATAGGTTTTTCAATTGCTTCGGAATGCATGTGCTGTCAGTCTAATTATCCTCCTCACTGTGCTGGTCGGTGTACAACCGTCTTTCGCAACAGAGGTGAATCAAGTGACCTCTAAATCCAGACCTACTATAGGGGTCGTTTTAGCCGGGGGAGGCGCAAAGGGGGCCGCGCATATTGGTGTGCTCAAAGCCCTAGAAGAAATGCGTATACCTGTTGATATTATCACAGGTACCAGCATGGGATCTTATGTTGGAGGCTTATACGCCACAGGACAAAGCGCCGATCAAATTGAAAGTTATTTGACGGCGGTAGATTGGAACTTAGGCTATCGCGATCAAGTGGATCGCTCCGATCGCCGCTTTCGTGACAAAGCGTATGAAGATAGATACCAAATCAATGCGGATTTAGGCATTGGTTGGGGAAAAATCAAAACCCCTAAAGGCGTCGTGCAAGGGCAAGGCATGTTGCGCATATTACGCGAAACGTCCCACTCTCCTTTAAAAATGGACAGCTTTGATGATTTTGCCATTCGCTATCGCGCAGTAGCGACGGATATTGTTAATTTGCAAGAAGTGGTGCTAGACAAAGGTTACCTAGTGGATGCGATGATGGCATCTATGTCAGTGCCAGGGGCATTACCTCCTTATGAATTGGATGGACGTTTATTAGTTGATGGCGGCGTGGTGAACAACATGCCGGTAGATTTGGCCCAACAAATGGGTGCAGATTATATAATTGCAGTCGATATTTCCTCTGATTATAAAACCAAAGAGGAATTATCTAGCTTTTTAGATGTGGGGGGGCAACTTTCCAATTACCTAGTTCAACGCGGCACAGTGGAACAAGGGAAGCGACTCAATGAGCAAGATGTCTTATTGTCTCCTGCTGTAGGCCAAATAGGGACGACAGATTTTAGTGCAATGCCTGAAGCCTATAAACGGGGCTATGAAGAGGCAATGAAGCATAAGCAACAACTGCAAAAATTTGCGTTATCAGAACAAGATTATGCCGCTTACCAGAACAGGAAACGGCAAAAAGCGCAAAAAATCATATTTGGCGATGATATTCCAATCACTAACATCGAAATGGTCAATCAAACGCATTTCAATCCCGATGTACTCAACACTCGCTTAGCGTTAGACCCTGAAGATGACCTGACATCTGAAGATATAGAGCACTCTATCTCACGACTGTATGCATTAGATCGATTTGAAAAAATCACTTATAAGCATAAACAAGATGACCAAGAAAATACCATTGTTATTGATGTGGATGAGAAAGACTGGGGTCCCAACTATTTGAATTTTAGGTTTTTTCTGGAAGACGATTTTACGACCACAAGTCAGTACAGCTTAGGGGCATCAGCTAACTTCACTGACCTTGGTTGGGATGGTGGTGAAATGAGAACCAGTTTAGAGTTGGGAACGGATAAGTTACTGGCGGCCGATATTTATACGCCTTTTTTCTCCAATCAATTGTTATTTAATACTCTAAAGTTCAGCTATTCCGACGAAAGCCGCAATGTACCAGTGGCAAGCATTCAAGGTAATGAAATCAATGATTTGTCGGATGTCTCCAATTACATACCGATTTCATACTCAGAGTTTGTTGCGGATGCCAGTGTCGGTTTGCAACCCGCGCTATGGAGTCATATTTCCCTTGGGCTTCGCTATACCAGTGGTAGAGCGTCGTTATCTACCTTCTCTTCCGGTGGTGATATCTCATACGATCGTAAAGGTATCTATGTACAATACGTCGTCGATACCTTAGATAGTGCGAGTTTACCTACCAAAGGTAGTTACTTATCCATGGAGTATTTGACCTCTTTTGATGAAGTGGATGAAAAAAAATCTACTTATAAAGAAGAAAGGGTGGATGAATACAAAGTGCGTTGGCTTTCAGCGTTCACTTTTTGGCAAAAACATACCTTTGTAGCAAATGCCGAACTGGGACTGTTTGATTCAGAAAATAATGTGGCGCCTATTGATCCCTATGATCTTGGTGGCTTTCAGCATTTGTCAGGTATCCCGCGTAATAGCTTAATTGGCCAAAACAAAGCATTTACTATGTTGATATATCGCTACCGATGGTTTGAAAATGACTTTGGTATGTTCCAGTCACCGATTTACGTTGGATTATCAGCAGAGTATGGTGGAGTATGGTCAGGAGCGGATCGTAGCCTTGATGATGTGCCGTTATTTGTTGCAGGCTCAGCTTATATAGGTATCGATTCTCCAATCGGGCCGGTGTTATTGGGCTATGGACAGACTGAAAACGGTATGGGAGCCGCTTATCTTTCCATTGGTACTGCGTTTAAATAATAAACCCATAGAATCAACTGATCTTTAACTAAGTTGGTATTTTGTTTACATTTTTATTACCTTTTGTTCTAAGTTGCTATGTCGGTCAAATGGTGAGATTTTAATTTATAGCCAGTTTTGCTATTCTCGATACACCATTTTAGACCTTGTTCACAGCACGGCTTTTGTTTTGCTGAAACATAATGACAATTTTAGGACAAGGTGTCGGATCAAAGGATGTCTGTGGTGATCCCATCATAGACCACAACCAGAGGAATGAAGTTGTGCTTGAAGCTTATCGCAAACACGTAGTTGAGCGTGCTGAACAGGGAGTGGTTCCAAAACCACTAGATGCAGAACAAGTAGCAGCACTTGTTGAATTATTAAAGACCCCACCTCAAGGTGAAGAAAGTTTCATCTTAGATCTTCTAGAAAATCGTATTCCTCCAGGCGTTGATGAAGCCGCTTATGTAAAAGCAGGCTTCTTAACCGCTATTACTAAAGGTGAAGTTGAATCCCCATTAGTGAGTAAACAAAAAGCAGTTGAACTACTAGGTACCATGCAAGGTGGTTATAATATTGAGCCTCTTGTAAGCCTTTTAGACGATGTTGAACTGGCTCCTATTGCAACCAAAATGCTCTCCCATACCTTGCTCATGTTTGATGCTTTCTACGACGTAGAAGAAAAAGCCAAAGCAGGTAATGAATTTGCCAAACAAGTTATTCAGTCTTGGGCTGATGCAAAGTGGTTTACGACTAAAGAAAAAGTCGCTGAAAAAATCACGGTAAAAGTATTTAAAGTTACCGGTGAAACCAACACCGATGACCTATCACCTGCACCAGATGCTTGGTCTCGCCCTGATATTCCTGTACACGCCAAAGCCATGCTCAAGATGGAGCGTGAAGGGATTAATCCTGATGAACAAGGCAGCGTAGGACCTATTCGTCAAATTGAAGAACTGCAAAAAGAGGGCATTCCACTGGCTTATGTGGGGGATGTCGTAGGAACGGGTTCTTCTCGTAAGTCAGCAACCAACTCAGTACTTTGGTTTATGGGGGATGACATTCCAAATGTACCTAATAAACGTACCGGTGGTATCTGTTTAGGGGGCAAGATTGCTCCAATCTTCTATAACACTATGGAAGATTCTGGTGCTTTGCCTATCGAGTTAGATGTGCAAGACATGAACATGGGAGATGTGATTGATATCTACCCTTACGAAGGTGTTGTACGCAAGAATGGTCAACCGATCTCTACCTTTGAACTTAGTAAGGTCTTGCTTGATGAGGTGCGTGCTGGTGGCCGCATTCCTCTAATCATTGGTCGTGGTTTAACTGGCCGAGCTCGAGAGTCACTCGGTTTAGCCGAAACGGATCTATTTGCTAAACCGATAGATCCATCAGCGTCAGATAAAGGCTATACCCTAGCGCAGAAAATGGTAGGTAAGGCATGTGGCGTAGAAGGTGTGCGCGCAGGGCAATATTGCGAGCCTAAGATGACAACCGTCGGTTCACAAGATACAACCGGCCCAATGACTCGTGATGAACTGAAAGACCTTGCGTGTTTAGGCTTCTCTGCGGATCTTGTAATGCAGTCTTTCTGTCATACATCGGCTTACCCAAAACCGGTGGATGTGAATACTCATCATACATTACCGGATTTCATTATGAACCGTGGTGGGGTGTCTCTTCGCCCAGGAGACGGTGTTATCCATTCATGGTTAAACCGTATGCTATTGCCTGATACTGTGGGTACTGGTGGTGATTCACATACTCGTTTTCCTCTTGGTATCTCTTTCCCAGCAGGTTCTGGTCTTGTGGCATTTGCCGCTGCTACAGGCGTTATGCCATTGGATATGCCAGAGTCTATTTTGGTGCGCTTTAAAGGCGAAATGCAACCGGGTATTACTTTGCGTGATTTGGTGCATGCGATTCCTTACTACGGCATTAAACAAGGTTTGCTGACGGTAGAAAAAGCAGGCAAGATCAATGAGTTTTCAGGTCGAGTTCTGGAAATTGAAGGTGTAGAACACCTGAGTGTAGAGCAAGCGTTTGAATTGTCAGATGCATCTGCAGAGCGCAGCGCAGCAGGTTGTACCGTTAAGCTTTCGCAAGCATCCATTGAAGAGTATTTGAACTCTAACATTGTTATGCTGAAGTGGATGATTGCAGAAGGTTATGGAGATCGACGTACCATAGAGCGTCGTATTTCTGCGATGCAAGAGTGGCTCGACAAGCCTGAACTGATGCAAGCGGATAAAGACGCAGAGTATAAGCATGTCATTGAGATTGATCTTGCTGAAATAGATGAACCTATTTTGTGCGCACCAAATGATCCTGATGATGCACGTCCTTTATCAGAGGTGCAAGGCACTGAAATTGATGAAGTATTTATTGGCTCATGTATGACCAATATTGGGCATTTCCGTGCCGCAGGTAAATTACTCGATAAATTTACAGGGCAACTAGATACTCGACTATGGATTGCGCCACCCACTAAGATGGATCGTGATCAACTGACCGAAGAGGGCTATTACGGTATCTTTGGTCGTGCTGGAGTACGAATTGAAACCCCTGGCTGTTCTTTGTGTATGGGGAATCAGGCCCGTGTTGCAGATAAAGCCACGGTCATCTCCACATCAACACGTAACTTCCCTAACCGTCTAGGTACTGGAGCAAACGTCTATTTGGCTTCAGCGGAACTGGCCTCTGTAGGTGCTATCTTAGGGCGAATCCCCACTAAAGAAGAGTACCTTAAGTATTCCTCACAAATTGATGCAACAGCGGCCGATACCTATCGTTACCTGAACTTCCATCGAATGAGCGAGTACACGGAAAAAGCGGATACGGTTATTTTCCAAGAACCTGCATAAATGTAATATGCACTATAAAACCGCTGTTTATCAGCGGTTTTTTTATGTCTTCTTTCACCTCGTCACTAGGCTTGCTGATGGGTTCCTATCGTAGCAAGTCACTGATCAGCCAAGCGGGTTTCAACACCTGAGTGCAAGGGGTTTTTCCTGCGCTATTTCTTATGATTGATTTACAGTGATTGGCTATTACTACTATGGGGATTCTACGGTAGAATCGCCTCAATATTTGATACAGAAGCTATTTTTCCTGCGCTATTTCTGATCACTTACTTAGTGTGATTAGTATGAGTCACGGATATAAGTTGCGATAGAGGTGAGTCATGGAGTTTGAGTTTAAACGAGCATTTGGTGTGTATTCCATTCAATGTAGCATGGGGCATGAGATTGTAGGTCGTTGGCTACAAGAAGAAATTGGCCGTGATACAGAAAAACTACAACAGGTTTTTGAACTGATTAATAACGCGCAAACTAGCAGCACTCAATTGTTGACGCTTCCCGGTGTTGAAATTAGCCTCGCAATTGAAATGGGAGAAGTGACAGTACAAGAAAACGTGTTACAGCAACAGCAAGATCAAGAATTTGAGCCGGATATGGACTTTTACAATAGTGAAAGTTCGGCGGTGTGTGGCTTAGAAGATTTTTCAATACTCATTCATCAATGGCAACGCTTTCTTACTACTGGACGCTAGTCTCTAGCTTATATGCACAAAATTGTGACATCAGTTAACATTTTGTGCACTTTTGGTGAGCGTGGCGCACCGCACTGGTGCACTCTATGGTCCCTTCTTTTTTCTTATCGATAAAACTTCTTTTAATTCAATACCTTAAAAACTTGGCACGCCCTTTGTATATATAAAAGCGTTGATGAAATTATTATGTATGCAGAGGGAAAGCGATGAAACTTATCAATGCAATTATTAAACCCTTCAAATTGGACGATGTCCGTGAAGCTCTATCCGATGTAGGGATTGAAGGTATGACCGTTTCTGAAGTCAAAGGATTTGGCCGCCAGAAAGGACACACAGAGCTATACCGCGGGGCAGAGTACCAAGTGGATTTCCTACCTAAGGTTAAACTGGAAATAGCCACACAGGCTGAGAACGTAGACCGTGTAGTAGAGGCCGTCACTAAGGCCGCTCACACAGGTAAAATTGGTGATGGCAAAATTTTTGTTTATGACCTATCTCAGGCTGTGCGTATTCGTACAGGCGAAATGGATACAGAAGCCCTTTAAGAATAACGGATAAGAGAATTTATTATGGAACTTTCAGCTACAGTAACGGAACTACGTTACGCACTAGATACCTTTTTCTTCTTAATTTCAGGCGCCTTAGTCATGTGGATGGCGGCCGGATTTGCCATGCTAGAAGCCGGTCTTGTGCGTTCTAAAAACACGACAGAAATTTTAACTAAAAACTTCGTGCTATACGCCATTGCTTGTACCGTATTCTTGCTGGTGGGTTATAACATCATGTATCTAGGTAACAGCGAAGGCGGATGGCTACCATCATTTGGTGGCTTAATAGGAAGCCAAGCAACCGGTGCTGACCACTCTTTAGAGTCTGATTTCTTTTTCCAAGTTGTGTTTGTTGCAACGTCAATGTCTGTAGTATCAGGTGCGGTTGCGGAACGTATGAAACTTTGGTCCTTCCTTGTGTTTTCAGTGATATTAACTGGCTTGATCTATCCAATAGAAGGGTACTGGACATGGGGTGGTGGTTTCCTATCAGCTGCAGGTTTTAGTGACTTTGCAGGTTCTGGTATCGTCCACCTAGCGGGCGCAGCCGCAGCACTTGCTGGTGTTATCTTACTTGGTGCTCGTAAAGGCAAATACGGTAAGAATGGTACAGTAAACCCGATTCCAGGCTCAAACATGCCATTAGCTACTTTAGGTACCTTTATCTTGTGGTTCGGTTGGTTCGGTTTCAACGGTGGTTCTCAGTTGATGATATCTGACTTTGAAAATGCCACTGCGGTTGGTCAAATCTTCCTAAACACCAATGCTGCCGCTGCCGCTGGTGCCATTACTGCTCTACTAGTATGTAAGACGACTTGGGGTAAAGCAGACCTAACTATGATTCTTAACGGTGCTTTGGCTGGCCTAGTGGCTATCACGGCAGATCCTCTATCACCATCACCACTGGCTGCAGTCGGTGTCGGTGCTGTAGCGGGTGTTATCGTTGTCTTTAGTATCATCGCTTTTGATAAAATTAAAATTGATGATCCAGTTGGTGCTCTTTCTGTACATGGCGTGTGTGGCTTCTTTGGTTTGATGGTAGTGCCTCTAAGCAATGCAGATGCCACATTTGGTGCTCAGCTTCTTGGTGCTGCAGTTATCTTTGCTTGGGTATTTGGTGCCAGCCTCCTAGTTTGGAGCATCATTAAAGCGACAATGGGTATTCGTGTTACAGAAGAAGAAGAGATTGAAGGCATGGATATGCATGACTGTGGTGTAGGGGCATACCCAGAGTTTATGACAGCTAAAAAATAGTAATTATCCTCCCAATAATGAATTGTTCACTAAAGGATCTGCTTGATGCAGGTCCTTTTTTATCTTTGATAGACGAACAATGAGATCTGTAAAGGGATGTTATACCGATCACACTAAGTAAGTAATCAGAAATAGCGCAGGGAAAATGCTCGAAAACAAGGCGGAATTTTGCGATAAGTCGTTATTCTACAATCAAAAATTATAACGCAGTTATCGAGTATTTTAACAAGCTAGAATGACCCGTTATTTCGTAAAAGGGGTATGACATAAGACGAGCATCACAAAACTGTTACAAAAGTTATATTAAATCAGCTATTGGTTGTTTCTTATCATTGTTTTTATATAATAATCGAATTGATAACTATTATCACTTTTACTTAAGGAAACTGTAATGAAAAAAATACTTGTGCTGACTGCTGCGATTAGCGGTGTATTTGCACCAATAGCATCAGCTGCAGAAGAGGTTAATGTTTACTCGTATCGCCAACCATTTTTGGTTGAACCTATGTTTGACGAATTTACTAAGCAAACGGGCATTACGGTTAACGTTAAATTTTCAAAGACAGGTCTTGCAGAAAAGCTGGTCCAAGAGGGGGAATATAGCCCTGCTGATGTGGTATTGACGACCGACATTAGTCGCTTGGTGGAGTTAAGCACTAAAAAGGTTGTGCAACCAGTACAAGACAAAACCATTAATGACAATGTTCCTGCTCAATACCGTGATAGTGAAGGTGAGTGGTTTGCTCTAACACTGCGTGCACGTAATGTGTACTCATCTCGTGATCGTGTTGGTAAGTTAGCTTCTGATTTTGATTACAAAGACCTAACTAAACCTGAGTACAAAGGAAAGATTTGTACGCGCAGTGGCAAACATCCTTACAATGTTTCTCTTGTCGCTTCTATGGTTGCTCACTATGGTGAAGCTGAAGCGAAAACATGGCTAGAAGGTGTCAAAGCAAACCTTGCTCGTAAACCACAAGGCAATGATCGCGCACAAGTTAAGGCCATTAAAGAAGGCTTATGTGATATTGCTCTGGGTAACAGTTACTACCTAGGTAAAATGGTCAACGACCCTAAACAAACCGCTTGGGCTGAATCTGTTTACATTAACTTCCCTGGGCAAGAAACCACCGGTACTCATGTCAATGTGAGTGGTATGGCTATGGCTAAACATTCACCTAACCATGCAAATGCACTAAAACTGATGCAGTTTTTGACCGGTGAAAAAGCCCAGCAAATGTATGCTGAAGTTAACTATGAGTACCCAGTAAAAGAAGGGGTTAAGCGTTCTGAGCTTGTTGCCTCATGGGGTGATTTTAAAGCAGACACACTTCCTTTAGAAAAAATTGCTGAAAATCACGCAGTTGCAGTGAAACTACTTGATGAAACGAAATTTGACCTGTAATACACTGCTATGGGACAAATCCCTATAAATTATAAGGTTTAATGTTAAGGCGTCTTTAAGGCGCCTTTTCAAGTTATTAAATGAAAGAGAATTATCCAGTATTTCGAGTCAGTAGCACCCTTTTAGCGCTGTTACTCGTATTACCTATCTTAGCAATTTTTTACACGAGCATCGGTGGCGATAATGCGCTATTTTCCCACCTAATCGATACCGTGTTGCCTACCTATATCTCTAATACTGTGTGGTTGGTATTAGGGGTGATGTTACTCTCTTTGTTGATAGGTATCCCCAGTGCGTGGTTGATGGCCATGTGTCACTTGCCTTCAGAACGTATATTACAGTGGGCTATGGTGCTGCCTTTAGCTATGCCAGGTTATATCGTAGGCTATGTTTTTACCGATTGGTTTGATTTTGCCGGTCCCTTACAAATATTACTGCGTGACTTAACCGGCTGGGGGGCAGGTGAATATTGGTTTCCTGATATGCGCACCTTAGGGGGGGCAATTTGGGTCTTGTCTTTGGTTCTTTATCCTTATATTTATCTATTGTGCCGAGCTGCATTTATGGAGCAAAGCGTCAGTATTTTACAATCAGCTAGACTCCTTAAGTGCTCCCCTTGGCAAAGCTTCTGGCGTATTTCTCTGCCTATTGTTCGCCCTTCTGTTGCGGTGGGTTTATCTTTAGTCGCAATGGAGGCGATAGGTGATTTTGGTACAGTAAGCTATTTTGCGGTGAATACATTAACTACTGCGGTATTTGATACTTGGCTTGGCTACTCTAATTTAGGCGCCGCGGCTAAGATCTCAGCGGTCATGTTGTTAGTGATCATTTTGCTCATCAGCGCGGAGCGTTACAGTCGCCGTAAGAAAAAAATGTTTCAGAACCAATTTAATAGCCATGAGAACTTTCGTTATCAGTTGCATGGTTGGAAAAAATGGGCAGCGGTGACTTGGTGTTGGTCCATTGTTGCTGTGGCTTTTATTTTCCCATTGTTACAATTATGCCATTACGCTTACGACTATTTTTCAGAAAGCTGGACCAGTCAGTTTTATCAATATGCTGCCAACAGTGTGCAAGTGTCAGTACTCGCCGCTTTGATTGCGTTATTGATTGCCATCGTACTGAATTTTTATAATCGTTTGTCTGCCACGACCAGTAGTAGTGTGTTCGTGCGTATTGCCTCTATGGGCTATGCGGTACCGGGGACGGTGCTTGCCATTGGCGTTATGGTGCCGGTGCTGACAGCAGATCATGCAGTGAATGATATTGCTAAAGCAATGGATTGGGGCAGGCCCGGCCTTATTTTCTCCGGCTCTATGTTTGCCATTGTGTTTGCCTTTGTGGTGCGTTTTTCTGCAGTGGCAATCGGCACTATTGAAAGTAGCATGAATAAGGTTTCCCCTTCGTTAGATATGGCTGCGCGCACTATGGGGTGTAATAGCTCGAAAATGTTGCAGCGCGTGCACATCCCCCTAATTAAGCGAGGGGCGCTTATTGCCTTTTTATTAGTATTTATAGAGTCGATGAAAGAGCTCAATGCCGCGTTGTTATTGAGGCCGTTCAATTTTGAAACCTTAGCTACCTATGTTTATAACTTTGCCTCTGACGAACAACTGGAAATTGCCGCTATGCCAGCGGTATTGCTGGTGCTCGTTGGGTTAATCCCTTTAATTATTGTTAACCGTTCTTTGGAGCAATCACACTAATGAGCCGTACTTTAGCCATTAAAGACCTAACCTGCCAGTATGAGGATCTGACTGTGTTAGAGTCCTTGTCATTAACCGTTAAACAGGGCGAAATAGTCTGCCTGCTTGGGGCGAGTGGTTGCGGTAAAACCACCTTACTTAAGGCGATTTCAGGTTTGCTTCCTTTAGCGAAAGGGCACATTGAACTGAACGGAACTGTGATTGATGATGGTGAATATTGGTTGCCACCGGAGCAACGAAATATAGGGATGATCTTCCAAGACTACGCGCTATTTCCGCATCTTACTGTGGCGGAGAATATTAGTTTTGGTATTCAACACCTAGATAAATACGCGCAAAAAGAACGCGTAGCAGAAATGCTGACTATGGTGCATTTGCAAAACTTAGGGGATCGCTACCCTCATCAGTTGTCTGGTGGGCAGCAGCAACGAGTCGCAATCGCTCGCTCTTTAGCTTATAAGCCCGACCTGTTGCTACTCGATGAGCCATTTTCTAATATAGATACTCAAGTGCGCCATCAATTGATCTCTCAGATCCGAGCCATCTTTAAGCAAGCCGGAGTTACCGCTATTTTTGTTACTCACAGTAGGGAAGAGGCGTTTGCTTTTTCTGACAAAATGGCAGTAATGAATAAAGGCGTTATCGAGCAATTTGGGACTGCCAGCGAGTTGTATCATAATCCTTCGAGCCGTTTTGTCGCGAACTTTTTAGGAGGCGGAAGTTACTTACCGGGATTAAAAGTTGAATTGGATCGTTATCAGACTTGTTTAGGCATTGTCAGTGTCGCGCCTAAGAATCAGCACGGAGGTAGGGGAGAGCATGGTGAATTGGTAGATATTTTCTTTAGACCACAACACCTGCAACTCTTTGCCAACCCCAAAGGCTTAACAGAGGTGTTAGAGCGGCAATTTATGGGGGACCACTTTCGTTATGTTATTGATGTTGAGGGACATAAATTAATTTCGAGTTCTCTTGAGCAGTTAGAAATTGGTAGCCGAGTTGATGTTATCTTGATAGCAACTCAGCAGTTAGCGTTTTAAATAGATAACCTTGGCCTTAGTGCCAAGGATTACGGTAAGTCATGCCACGACGATCCAGTCGTTGTAAGTCAGTTTTTAATCGTGATAAAAAGTCTGTCCACTCTTTATCGTCGGCTTGAGTCCAACAGACTTCGGCAATAGCCTGCAATCGTGGGTGTACCATATATTGCAGTTTTTGCTCATTATCGATTAATTCGCACCATAACCCAGCTTGAATTCCCCACACCTTTTTATGAATAGGGTCTGTAGGGGGGATATCTTGTAAAGGCTGATAGTGATATGCGTGTTTTAAAGGGGTGATGTTTGCCCAATAGAATCCCGGCTCTGTTTCATCGAACTCTTGAGCCATATCGAGATAAGTATATTGACCGGGTTGCAATACTACATCAAAGCCTTGACGAGCACAGTCGATAGCAGCCTGCTCACTTTGCCATGAATAAATCACGGTTTGTTGGCTCACTTTTCCGCCATGTTGCGCTTCTTCCCAGCCGAGCATACGTTTACCTAAGCTATGCAGTTTATTCTCAACATAGCGTAGCAAGTGCCCTTGCAGATCTTTTTCGTCAGCATAATGATGCTTTTTCATTAGAGCTTGGCAACGGGGGCTTTTTGTCCAAACCCCTTCAGGAACTTCATCTGCGCCAATATGAACATAAGGGGCAGGAAATAACGTCGCCACTTGTTCAAGAACGTGATCTAAAAACTGATAAGTGCCTGCCAGTGCTGGGGATAACACGTTGTCATTATAGTGCTGAACACTGCGATAAACAGAGTGGTCATCACTGTCTAAAAGAAGTTGTGGCAGAGACTTAATCGCCGCGCGACAGTGTCCTGGAATATCAATTTCAGGGATTACGGTAATGCCACGACGCTGAGCGTAGTTCACCACATCTGTAATTTGTTGTTGGGTATAAAAGCCACCGTATTTCGATTGAATGTGTCTAAATTGAGCTGTTAGGGGAAGATCAATTGCCCGCCAGGCACCAATGTCGGTGAGCTCAGGAAGGCCTTTAATTTCGATTCGCCAGCCTTCATCATCGGTAAGATGCCAGTGAAAATGGTTGTATTTGTATCTGGCAAGTTGCTCTATGATGAGTTTAACTTGCTCAATTTGATGAAAGTGTCGAGCGCAATCTAGCATCATCCCACGGTAGTCATAGGCAGGACTATCGGAGATCTCCACGCAGGGTGCGCTGTTATTGTCGTTAATGAGTTGCAGTAATGTCGCTACGCCGTGGCTAAACCCTTGCTTGCTATTGGCATAAATAGAGATCTTGTCGGTTGAAATATCCAGTTGATAAGCCTGAGCTTTAAGTGTGTCGCATTGCTTAAAGTGTATTCGATCTTCCATTTGACTGAGATTTAAATGCAACGTTTGCTGTGCCTCACATAACCATAGCGCCGCATCTTTTGCCATCTCCGTCGTTATCGCTAGGCTTTCCCCTCGACTAAATTGAAAGTGGCCGGGCTTGACGGCAAGTTTATTAGGCTTTGGGATAATAGCGACAGTCGCCGCCTTTACTGGTGCTATTGTGGGTGACTTAGTCGTAGGTTGCATCAACTGCAATGGCATAACCTCCACCGAATATTCATCCTCCGAGCTCACCACAAAGGCTTCTAGTATGCCATCGCATTGCAGTTGCAACGGTGGCGTTAGCATTTCAAACTCAGTGGTCATCGTATCAGCAGGTTTAAGGTTAGGAAGGCGGGTTACTGTGCAAAAGCTACCCACTTGTGAACAAGATCCTAACGTGAAGCTTTGGCTCTCTAAAAAGCGTGTAATGGAGAAGTGCAGTTTCCAGTCATTGAGAGTCACAGCGGATAAATTAATAATAGATAAAGAAAAACGAGTGCGCTGCTGGGTTTCGTTAACCACTTTTAGGTTAAGACGAAATAGGCTCATTGTGAGTCTCCTAGTGATTCATTTACGGTAGGTGTGCGATGAGTATGAAAACGTTAACCAATCTATTAAGGTATTAATCTGTTTAGCTAAAAGTAGCCTCCTATATAGGAGGCTATAAAGAAAGGTTACCCTTAATCTTGGTGCAAATAACAACGCACAAAATGATTTTCGGATAATTGAGTAACCTCAGGGAGCCGCTCTTTGCACTTATCTGTTGCATGTAGGCATCGACCTGCAAAAGGACATCCAAAAGATTCGGGTGTCCATAGGGGGATATCACCTTTATTGCCTTCTAGTTTGACGTGAATAGATTTTGCCGGATCGGGCACAGCAGAAATCAACAGTTGCGTATAAGGGTGTTGAGGATTGGCGATAACCTCATCAGTATCTCCCCATTCCACCATGTGCCCCACATACATCACCGCAATATCTTCTGCAATGTAACGAGCGGTTGCAATATCGTGAGTGATGTATAAAAGAGACATTTGTTTTTCAAATTTCATCTCTTGCATTAGGTTCAATACCCCAGCTCGAATAGAGACATCAAGCATTGAGGTAGGCTCATCGGCAAGGACGACCTCTGCACCTACGGCAATATTTCGCGCTAAATTAACCCGCTGACGCTGTCCTCCCGAGAGCTGATGAGGAAACTTTTCTGCGGTTTCTTTGGCGGGAATTAACCCTACTTGCTCCAGTAAATCATGCACTCGATCTTGTAGTTCTTTGTTGTTACCACGAGTGACTTTCTTATGAATAAGCAAGGGGCGCGCAATATGATGAAAGATGTTATGTGTTGGATTTAAAGAGCCAAATGGATCTTGCCATACCATCTGCACCCCTTCACGGTAGTGCATTAAATCCTTCTTCTTATTGATGGTTTGAATATCGCGTCCACGATATTCAATTTGACCATCGGTTGGCGCGTACATCTTAGCGATCATCTTGGCTGTTGTTGATTTCCCTGAACCTGACTCACCAACCACAGATAAACCACGACTTTTGTACATTTTAAATGATACGTCGTTAATGGCGCGCATCATGGGGTTTTTTAGTGCATTACTACTAACAGGAAAGTCTTTAATTAAGTTCTTACCTTCAATGAGTAATTCGCCTGTAGGTTTGCTCATGTGACTTCTCCGAACACGTCTTGTTGGTCTGAATCGACTTTTGTCTGTGTGATAGGTTCACCAAAAAGGTGACAATTTGATAAACGTTGACTTTCGATCTCTCGCAGTTGAGTGGGGACTGTTCTACACACTTCAGTAACTTGAGAGCAGCGCGCCTGAAAGCGGCACCCTTGAGGGATTTCTAGCAGATTTAACGGGTTTCCGGGAATACCAATAAGCTGTGCTTTAGGTCCGGTAAGAGAAGGAAAAGAACTGCCTAGTCCTCGCGTATAAGGGTGGTATGGGTTGGTCAAAATCTCTTTTGCTGGTGCGACCTCGATAAGTTCACCGGAGTACATGATTCCAATACGGTCTGAGAATTCAACCATTAAAGATAAGTCATGGGTGATGAATAAAATGGAGAAGCCAAACTCTTCTTTTAAGGCATGAATCTTTTGTAAAATCTCCCGTTGAACGACGACATCTAATGCGGTAGTTGGTTCGTCCATGATGATCATCTTAGGATTCAAGGCTAGGGCAATAGCAATCACTAATCGTTGACGCATCCCCCCTGAAAACTGGTGTGGATAGTCGCTTAAGCGACTTGGGTGTATATCTACAATTTCCAATAACCCTTGCGCTCTTTTAATGGCTTGCTTGCGAGTCATATTGGTGTGATGCATTATCACATCACAAAATTGTTCTTCCATTGGCAGTACAGGATTGAGTGCATTCATGGCACTTTGAAATACCATGGACATTTCGCTCCAGCGGAACGCCTGCATGCTCAAGTCACTGTATTGTAGGATGTCTTCACCATTGAAGATAACTTCACCGCCAGTGATAAATGCCGGTGGCTTATGTAGACGCATTAAGGAAAAAGCCACGGTTGATTTACCACACCCTGATTCCCCTGCCAGACCAAATACTTCACCTGGAGCAATATCAAAGCTGACGTTATTGCAGGCTCTAACGTCTCCAGCATCGGTAATGTAATCAACACAAAGATTACGAACAGAAATTAGTGGATTAATCATGATTGATTTCCTGATGTTGATAGCTGATTTGTGGCACTGTCTGCTATTGGTTTGCGGCTTTTCTTATCTTGTTGTGCCAGTTTTTTCCAACGGCGCATGCCTTTATGGGAGCGAAGTTGTGGGTTGGCAATTTCATCCACAGCAAAATTAAGCAGTGCCAGTCCTGTGACCAGTAGAGTTAGCGCTATACAAGGGGCGAGTAATTCCCACCAAGCGCCAATGAGCATGGAAGAGGAGGTTTGCACGTTATACAGCATAATGCCCCAACTGATAGTGTTAGGATCGCCCATGCCTAAGAAGGAGATCGTCGCTTCCATCATGATGGCGTACATCACCGAACCGATGAAGCTTGCACCCACAATGGAAATAAGGTTAGGCAAAATTTCTACAAAGATAATTCTTGCAGGAGACTCACCTAATACTTCGGCCGCTTTAATAAACTCTTTTTCTCGTAAGGCTAAGGTTTGTGCGCGTACCACGCGCGCCCCCCATGCCCAGGAGGTGAGGCCGATGATCAGTGCAATGGTGAACGGACCTGCCTCCCCAATAAATGCAGCAACAACAAACAGGAGTGGGTATTGGGGAATGACCAACATTATGTTCATGGCCGCAGTGAGAAAGTCATCAATTTTGCCACCAAAGTAACCGGCGGATACCCCGATAATAGTGGCAAGAAAGCACACAGTTAAACCTGCGCCAAACCCAACAGCAAGGGAAACGCGAGCCCCGTAGGCGACTTGAGCCCACACATCACGCCCCATACGGCTTGTGCCTAAAACATGCTCAGCATCTTTAGACATTCTTAGAGTGCGGCTATCTGTGGCTAGGTGAGTGGCTACCCATCCATCAGGGTTGGATTGAGCCGCTTTCACTAATGCTGCCGGGTATTCGTGAGGCTTACCGGTGCGTTTGTCTGGTGCATGTTGCGTGATTAGAGGGGCGGCCAGTGCAATAAACAAAAAGGTACTTAAAATTGCCACACCAATCATTGCAATCGTATTGCCACGAATAAGCTTAAAAATATCGTTCATTTTATTTACCTCCCTTACGTAGGCGAGGGTCAAGTAAGACATATAACATGTCAGCAATTAGGTTAAAGAACAGCATGAATAAGGTCATGATAAGTAACTGCCCCTGTAATACCTGGTAGTCCCTTGCGGTTATTGCATTAAATAGAACAGTCCCTAAACCTGGGTAGTTGAAGATGATTTCTATGATCAACTGTCCGCCAATGGCCATACCTAACGACATTGAAAGTGCGGTAACACTAGGTAGCAGCGCATTACGCGCTGCATAGTTAAATACCACACGGTTTTCGCTAAGGCCTTTGCCTTTCGCCATGGTGATATAGTCTTCCGCTAGTAGGTTTATCATGTTGTTACGCATATTGACCAAGAAGCCACCAATCTGTACCAGTGAGGCACAAAATAAAGGGAGTACGGCGTGATAGGCGACATTTTTAATAAACTCCCAACTAGTCCAGTCGGGGATAACGCCAGGGGTATAAGCGTAGCCAGTAGGGAACCATTTTAGTCCGATAGCAAAAATGAACATGGCTAACATCGCAATCACCACTTGGGGGACCGCTTGAATAATCAGCATTCCCGGCGTGACTAAAGTGTCGTATGTGCTACCTCGTTTCCAAGCTGCGAAGATGCCAAGTAGAGAGCCTATGGAGAATGATAAAAGCACCGCGGTTCCAGCGAGAAATAATGACCAGCCAAATGCTCCACCAAGTAACTCATTAACGCTGAGAGGGTAAAATTTAATTGAAGTCCCTAACTCCCAGCTGAGTATGCTTTTAAGATAAGTGATGTATTGCAGCCAAAGGGGACCATCGACAAAGCCAAGCAGTTGTCGCATCGCCTCAATGCGTTCTGGTGTTACTTGGGCTGTAGCGTGAGCAAACATCATGGTGACAGGGTCTCCAGGCATTGCTCGCGGAAGAATAAAATTGATGGTAGCGGCTACTAATAGCGCTACAAAATAGAACGACAGACGTTTTAGAAAATATCCCATACCTACACCTTAATTATCCGATTTATTGCTTGTATATCGAATAAAATCCACGCTTTGCGCGAAAGAATCCCTGACGTATACACGCCATTGTTATTGTGAGTTTTATCAAGGGTGATAATGGCGCACCTAAGTACGCCATTAAGAAGCCAAGTTATTTGACAGGTTTTAAATCAAGTACGTGAAGTAAGCGCTCTGGGATACCGGCCCAAATGTTTGGACGACCTTTTGCGTTTTCTTCTGTCCACCAACCAGTGAAACGGGTGGTGTTGTATTGATAGTTACTTGCACCAGATAAGACAGGAATCGTGACTTGGTTTTCAGCGATGATTTTCTGAATACCGTGTGCAATTTCCATTTGTTTTGCTTTATCCGCTGTTTTGTAGAAGCTGTTTAGCAAGTTATCTAGCTGTGCATTTTTGTAGAAGTGCATGGCAAAACGAGGCATACCGCTACCTTCTTGCAGTGCAGAGTTATAAGCACTGTTCCAGTACAAGTGTGGATCTGCACCGTGGAAGTAGTTGGTATACGCCACGTCATAGGTCGCTTCTAGCATGGCTTGGTTGTATACCGCAAACTCTGGGGTACGAGCACGCGCTTTAATACCTACTTCGTTTAACTGCTCAACTGAGAGTTGCACTGTGTTGTTAAAATCAGTCCAGCCATTGGGTGATTGAATTAATAGCTCAAAAGATTTCCCAGATGGCGTTTCGACAAATCCGTCACCGTTCGTGTCTTTAAACCCAGACTCTTGCAGTAACTTCTTCGCTCCTTGCGGATTGTAGGTATTGAATTTTTTGTACTGATTATGAACTTTCTCATCAGACCAAGCTGCAAATGCATAGCCAAGACCCGAGGCGAAGTCATTGACAGTACCGGCACCGTAAAACGCAATATCAATGATAGTTTGACGGTCGATAGCCATACTCATCGCACGACGGAAGTTGACATCAGTAAGGGCTTCATTCTTTGCAGGATCTGGGTTTTTGAAGTTTACGACAAGAGATTGTGTGCCCGCTGGTGGATACCAGTATCCATGATTAGGGTTGGCTGCTTTGTAGGTGCGGTCGATGTCAGGGATAAATGCTGACGTCCAGTCGAGCTCAGAATTAACAATCTTACTTAGCAGCTGATCATTGTTGGCAATTTGAGGTACGCGAAGGCAATCAACATCTAGGTTATCGGCATCCCAATAGTTAGGGTTAGCACACTGAATATAAAGTTGAGGAGTAAAGGTGTCAATTTCAGTGAATGGGCCTGTACCTACAGGGTTTTCATTAGTAAAAGAGCTAGGATTTTTTACTTTTGACCAGATGTGCTCAGGCACAACAGGGACTTTGGCTATTTCATAAGGTACATTCGAGTTGCCTTCGGTAAGAGTAAAGCGAACTTGATGATCATTGATCTTTTCAACTTTGCTCACCCACTTATTAATACCTGTTTGGTCTAGCGCAGTATTGGACTCAAGAAGTTTAAATGAATAAACCACATCATCTGCTGAGAATGCTTCCCCGTCAGACCATTTAACACCTTTGCGAATATCAAAGGTAACGCTTTTTAGATCATCCGCCATCTTAAAGCTTTCAGCCAAACGCATAACCGGCTCGTTGCCGTGCATTTCGTTGAAAACGACTAAAGGTTCATAGATGAAGTCTGTAGTAGTACGAAGGTTTGTCGCAAGGTAGGGGTTAAAGTTGCGAACCATCGTTGGATAAAAATCAGGTACGATAGTCAGTTCCGATCTGGCTATTGCCGGAGCTGATATTGCGGTAGTCGCAGTAGCGACGATTACTGTAGCAAGAGCTGTTTTTTTTATATTAGCAAGCATGGTATGTCCTTTGTCTCTGTTTGCTTTTATTAGTCAGTAATCAGGTTTGATTACCAAAGTTTAATGCTTATACAGTGTCACCCTGTGGTTCTAATCTTTTATTGTGGGGTAGAGATATGACCTAAGAACCATGGAGCACTTGTAGAATCAGCCTTCAAGTGAATATCGTCAATGTAGATTCCCGTTAAAAACGTCAAACGCATACCTATTCTCGTTAAAAACGTTAAATTAAAATCGTTTTCTCTACTTTTCTTCATCTGCTTAATGGCCCCTGTTATGAGTAAATAACTAAAGTTAGTTAGTGCATACTATTGGTTTGGGTCTTTATGTTAGTTGGCTTTAGTGGCTTTGCAGATAAGTGTGATGTGCGGTTAAAGAGGCTGAGTTACTTTATTTTCTGGTTAAAAATACACAACATGATTTGTTGTGATTGCGCTCTCACATTTAAAATTACCTGCGATATTTTGCCAGTTATAGCCATGGTATGGAGGTGTACAATCGCGTGAAATGAACTTTTTTAGTGATTAAAAATAAGAGTGGCACAATAATTTAAAGCCGCAATAGAGCGGCTACGCCCTTAAGAAAATAAGCTTTGCAGTTGCTCTTTTCGTTCGATGAGTTGTGCTCTTTGAGCATTTTCATTATGGCTATTGGCAAGAATGTAATCTAAAGAGTTAAGAACGGTGCGCCAACGTGGCGTGTTGGGCAGGGTTTCAATTCTTAAGTACTTATCAAGAGTGCGTGTTTGCAGTGTGCTTCTGTCTAAATAAACGCGCCACAAGCCACTTTGCTCAGCAAATCCAAACTTAGTATTTCCTTGGTGGCTCTCCCAATAATCCAATGCCTCTGACATGCAATCCACTAACAGTTGTCGCATTTTTTGCTGCTTACTGTCTTTATCACTGTCAATCATATTCACAATGTCAGCAAACTCTTCACCTAAGTTCTTTAGGTGTTCTAATTGGGATTTATCACCGGCAAAGGCATAGCTTGCTAGCGCGTCTAGAGCCACTTCAAGGTTGTCTACTCGTGAAGTGCTGTCATCCATATCTGGATTAAAGATAATCATCCCTTTAAGCCCCGTTTCTAATGGGAGGGTGAAAATGTCACAAGGGATGGTCTGCTTGGTTTGAGCAACAAAAAGATCGATATCAATACTGCGATGCGGTTGATCAAATTGTAGATATTTGGGGGCAATAAACTCTTCGATTTGCGAGCGTTTTATTTGTTCATTAGAGCGCTGGAATAGCTGTAAGGCACTTTTGTTAGCAAAGGTTATTTTATGCGCTTCATTAACACAGATGATCGCTTCTGGAGTGCTCTCGAGTTGGGCTAATAATTTGTCTTGAGTGTCTAAAAGTAATGATTCTACTTTTTCTCTTTGGCTTAATTGATCATTTAGATAATCATTTTCTAGTTTACGTTGTTCTGAGAGACTGGCATTTAAGTGTACTTGAATACGCGCGGATAATTCCTGTTTATTAAATGGCTTAATTAAATAGTCGTTCGCACCATAATCAAAACCTTTAATTTTGTCTTCGCTTTGACCAAGGGCGGTTAGCATGATTATCGGCAGTTCGTTATAACTGTAGGACTCACGTAAGTGCTTACACACCTCAAAGCCATTGAGTTCTGGCATCATGATATCTAGCAATAGCATATCAGGCTTGTCTTGTTCAATAAGATCAAGTGCTTGGCGTCCATTATTGGCGCTAATCACTTGATACCCTTCCATGTGCAAAAAGCTTTCTAGGATTTTAAGGTTGACCGGTTCATCATCGGCAATCATGACCACTTTGCCATCAGGATTGTGTGGCGGAGTATGGGTGTCTTCGTTAAATGAGATGTTTTGTCGGGTGTAGTGCGCCGTATCCACATCGCGATTAAACGTTTGTAATTGTTGCTCGCTCGCCAGTGGCAAGGTGAGGGTAAAAGTCGTACCTAGTAAGGGTTGACTGGTGACACTAAGCTCACCGTGCATGATGGTAATCAACTGCTTACTAATGGATAAGCCAAGCCCTGTCCCTTGTTGGTAATTGGATGAGTTGCCTTGAATAAGCGGCTCGAAAATATGCTCAAGATCATCTTCGGGTATTCCTGAACCTGTATCAATGATTTGGATCTTAAGTTGTTCTCCATCTTGCTCTGCGGTCAGAATGATTTTTCCTTCCGGGGTAAACTTCATCGCATTACCCACTAGGTTGTAGAGAACCTGCTCAAGCCTTTGAGGATCGGCGCTGACCATAGGTAAGCTATCATCAATTTGATTAATGATACGTACTGGTTTTTCCCCAATAAGATGTTTAGATAATTCAATAACTAAGCTAGATGCAGAAGATAATGATACCGGTACCGCTTGCAACGTTAACTGGCCGTATTGCATCTTATGATAATCCAATAGATCATCGACTAAATTAGACAGTCTATGCCCACTATTTATAATAATTTCTAGTTGATAGCGTTGAGATGCTGGAATACTTCCGTGAGCTTCTCCAATAATGGCCTGAGCCACGCCTATCATGCCGTGTAGAGGGGTTCTTAACTCATGTGAGGTGGTGGCAAGAAACTCATCTTTTAGCTTATCGGCTTGTTGTAACTCTTTATTTTGTGTAGCAATGGTATCTAGGTTGTAAGCAAGTTCTGTATTTTGCTTATTGATCAGTTCTATCTTTTCGCGCACGGAGCGTTGCATTCGTTCAAAGCTTACCGCTAGTCGGCCAATTTCATCTTTGCGTTCAGTGCCTTCGACATTTTCGAACAGATCCCCAGCAGAAATGCGCTCAGCGGCCCAAGTGAGTTTTAATAAAGGGCGAGTAATAAAGTTGGCTAAGTAGTGTGAACCGATGACGATGACGATAACGGCGCTGCATATAATGATTAAGAACAGAGAATAAAGTTTATTTACGCGCACAAAAGCAACATTTTCTGGGGTTTCAACAATCACTGCCCATTTTAAATTGTGTACCTTAATAGGTGCGTACGCCGCAATCATATTTTGATTGGCTGTATTGGTATAAGTTTCTACTTGCTCTATACCTTGCAAGGCTTTAGACGCAACCGATAGGTTGTTTTCGGCTCCCGTTTCTGAGGTTTGCACTAGTAATTTATGAGATTGGTCAATGAGAGAGATAGTGGTCTGGTTTTCATGATCAACCTCAATGAGGTAAGCTAGTGCTGATAAAGGTAAGCGAAAGAAAGCGTAGCTGTGTAGATATTCTTGCTGAATAATGGGAGCGGCAAACCAGACAAATTCTCGATCATCTGTTCCATCTAACCCTTTGGAAAAATCACTCATGAGTACAATTTCATTGTATTCATCTAAGGTGTCTTTTTCAGATTTAATGTGTTGTTTTAACCGTTTAAATAGCCGGCCAAGTTCATTATCACGGTATGGCCCTGTTTCTAAATTTGTCGAGTAGTATCCGTTTTTTTGTACCGAATAGGCGACGTTTCCGTCAAGATCTACGAGAGCAATATCATCAAAATCTGAGCGTTCTAATAGGCTTGTGTAAGTAGAGTGATAGCGAGTGTGTAGCAGACGATAACGATTGACGTTGAGATGGGTTTGGGTGCCTTTTATAGTGGTTTTATTCACTTTGTCCCCAGAGCCTAAAACATATTTTTGCTGCCCAATATGTCGAGACTGTTGCGGATTAGCCCCGAGGCGCCGAAAAGAATCAATCAAACCATAAAAACGCCCGCCACTTGCATAGGCCAATTCGGAGTGCACAAAGCCAATCACTTCGGAATCGAGGCTTTTTATGTAAGCGGTGACTTGATTGGTTGTGCCATCTCTCATTGAAGTGAGATAAGTGGTACTTTGCTCTTCTAAGTCTTCAATATGAGATTGAAGAAAAAAGAATGCAATAACTAGCATTGGCACAAGGCTAACGAATAAAAAAGCCCCCATTAAGGTGCTTTTAAGGCGTTTAAATTTTGGGTGTGAATGATATTTTGACATAGAGTGCGAATTCAAAGCCTGATAAAAAGATCATCAATGCTGAAATGTACTCGTCAAAAAGATCGAGGCAAGCAAAGCCTTAAAAAAGCGTGTTGCCTCACACAGTTTTATTTGTTTGCGCTGTAGATTGCAAACTTATTTGTTTTATCCACAGTGACACATTGGCCAAAGGATTTTTCAATAATTGGTTGGTATTTCAAGAAGCTATTGGCAACTATGACTAGCTCACCATTACCAATAAGATGTGCTGGCGCTTGTTGGAGTAATGTTTCTGTTGCGCTGTAGCTGGTATCTAAACCGGAATGAAATGGCGGATTACTGATAATAAATTGGTAATCATTGCTCGCTTGTGAATAGACATCAGTGGCAAAAACATGCCCTTTAATACCGTTAGCTTCCAGAGTGCGTTTGCTTGATTCAACGGCAAACGCGCTTACATCACACATCTGTAACTCAATGTCAGGGTAGCGCAATGCCATTGCTGCGCCAATAATGCCAGCACCGCAGCCAAAGTCTAAAACTTTGCCGTGCAATTTTGGTAAATTGGCCAGCAGAAGCTGAGTACCTAAATCAAATTCACCATGGCTGAATACGCCCGGCAGGCTTTGTACTTCAATACGGGCGCCTTCAAGTTCTACTTGATAGGTCTTAAAGTAGCGATTGATATCAAAATGGCTCGGTGGGGTTTGGCTGATCCCCATATAAAATGAACAGCGACGAGCCGAGTCATATTTATTGATAGGGCCAAAGTCCTTGAACATTTTCTCAATGCTTTTCACCCCAGAACGGTTTTCGCCTATCACTACAACTTCGGTTTCTGCTGCCAGTTTACTGAGCATCATATCCAGTAAATATTGCGCTTCACTTTTGGCTTTAGGCCAGTAAAGAAGCAGCAGATCAGCGTCTACGTTGTTGTTAAACTCCACCCCAAATTGGCAATCAACGCCACTGCGCTGCATTTGTTGGTAGTAGCCATAGTGAGAAGTAAATACAGTTACTGATTGTGCATGTTGCTGTAGTTGTTTAGGGAACAGATCTTCAGCTTCACCTGCAATGACCACTTTCTTGCCAGCAAAGGAAGCAAGTTGACGTTCGGCGATTTGACTTGGGGCAGTGTAGACACTCATATTGTACTCTTACTAGTTATTATCTTGCTTATCAAGGAAGTCATTAAACTCCTCTTCATACATGTTAAACAATACCATGGTGATGGCAAAGATAAGCGGGCCGTAGATTAAACCAATTAAGCCAAAGACATGCAAACCGCCAAGCAAAGAAAAGAAGATCATTAGGGTATTCATACCGGCACCACCTTGCATAAGAAGTGGTCGCAATATGTTATCAATGGACCCCACAACGGCAACGGACCAGATCAATAGGAATATCGCCCAACCGGTATCGCCAGTTAGTAGCAAGTATAGGCAGGTAGGAATCCAAATAAGAGCGGTTCCAACGACTGGGACAAATGAGGCGAAGCCCATCATAGTACCCCAAAACAGACCAGGGAAGCCCACCAACCACATTGCCAGTCCTCCCGCTACGCCTTGCGCGATGGCGGTGAGAAATGAACCCATTACCGCAGATTTAGAGACTTGTTCTATTTCTACTAACAAGCGATCTTCTTGTGAGCGAGATAGGGGAACAATGTGCCGTATGGCGGTGATGATTGTCTCATGATCACGCAGTAAGAAAAACAGCACGAACAGCATCAAGCCAAAATTGACTAAAAAGCTGGTGGCGCTGCCGACAACAGAGGCACTTATACCCACTAGATTTGAACCAAATGAAGTGGCGAGTTCCGCGACTTTTTGAGCAATTTCAGAGGGTTCTAAAGCATTAAAAGGCAGGTAAGTGTTGGCCAACGCGAGCACTTTTACCACATATGGCTGGGTAAACAGTTCTTGGACACCTCCTTCTGTCACCCAGTGATATACGCTCTGCGAAAATGAAGATCCCTGCTGAATAATGGCGGTGAACACAAACAGCAATGGAATCACAATAATAAAAGTGAGAATAATGCACGACAACAACGCAGAAGTGTTTCTCATGTTGGGCATTTTATTATCGAGATAGTCATGTATAGGAAATATGAGTAAGGAGATAATAAAGGCCATGACGATCGAGTTTATGTAGGGTTCGATTAGAGTAAAACAGGCGTAAGCGCAAACCAGTAAGGCTATAATTAACAGCCATTGGCTGGATGTGAGTAGGATTTTTTTAGGCACTTTTAGCGGACTCGTTTTTTTGTAATGATAAATCATAGCGTTATGAAACTTGAAGCGCTAGAAATAAAAAAGGAGCCAATGGCTCCTTATCACATAATGTTATGGAATTTATTTCGCTAAGGCAGCAAAACAGCGATCAGCTGCCGCCAGAGTTTGCGCTATGTCTTCATCGGTATGAGACAGAGACGTGAAGCTGGCTTCAAATGCAGATGGCGCAAGATAAACACCTTCTTCTAACATTAGGTGGAAGAAACGCTTGAAGCGTTCCACATCGCACTTAGCCACTTCTTCGTAGCAAGTGACTTGTTTTTGCTCAGTGAAGAAAAAGCCAAACATACCACCTACTTGGCTGACATATAACGGAATGCCGTGTTGATCAGCGCAGGCTTTAAAGCCTTGTGCAAGCTTGGCGGTAATTTCGTTTAGGCGCTCTTCATTACCCGCTTGGGCAAGTTGAGTGAGACAAGCAAAACCGGCGGCCATGGCAATAGGGTTACCAGATAACGTTCCTGCTTGATATACCGGTCCAGTAGGTGCGATATGTTGCATGACTTCTTTACGGCCACCAAAAGCACCAACAGGCATACCACCACCGATGACTTTACCTAGCGTGGTAAGATCCGGCGTGATGTTGTAATGGGCTTGGGCACAACCTAAAGCCACACGGAAACCTGTCATTACTTCATCAAAGATCAGCAAAGCGCCATTGTTATCACAAATCTCTCTTAAGCCTTGGTGGAAACCGTCCATTGGCGGAATACAGTTCATGTTACCGGCGACTGGCTCAACAATAATACAAGCGATTTGTTGTGGATTTGCATCAAACAGAGCTTGAACAGAGTCAAGATCGTTAAAAGTGGCAGTAAGAGTGTGTTTTGCAAAATCCTCTGGGACACCAGGGGAGCTAGGTTGGCCTAATGTGAGTGCACCGGAGCCGGCTTTTACTAATAAGCTATCGGCATGCCCATGGTAGCAACCTTCAAACTTCATGATTTTATCACGACCGGTATAACCACGAGCTAAGCGAATAGCACTCATCGTCGCTTCTGTACCTGAGCTCACCATACGCAGTTGCTCCATAGAAGGAACCAGCGACGAGACCAGTTTTGCCATATTGATTTCTAGTTCAGTAGGTGCGCCAAAGCTTAAGCCTCGTTGCGCCGCTTCTACCACTGCATCACGAATCACAGGGTTATTGTGACCTAAGATCATCGGTCCCCAAGAGCCCACATAGTCGATGTAGGCTTTGTCATCAGCATCATAAATGCGAGAGCCATCAGCGCGCTCAATAAATAGGGGAGAACCGCCGACACCATTGAAGGCTCGTACTGGTGAGTTAACCCCACCTGGTATAATGGTTTGGGCTTGCTGATAGAGTGCTTCTGATTTGCTCATTAATTGTCCTTGCTGTTCGAATAGCATTTTTGAGAGTGACAGCATTGTAATAAATATTGTGCACAAGTCTAACGCTTGTGTCTCACTATTACATTGAGGATAAAGATTACAATACTTGAACACTTTGCTCAGGTATTAGATAATCGCCAAACCAACACAGTCACTTTCAGTGACAACATCGAATAAAGAGAGGTCTCGGTGAGCGAACTTAATGTCCCTTTGAATTTTTCTGACGCAGCAGCAGCACGCGTAAAAGTATTAATTACAGAGGAAGAAAACCCAGAACTTAAATTGCGAGTGTATATTACTGGTGGTGGTTGTAGTGGTTTCCAGTATGGTTTTACCTTTGATGAAAAAGTCAACGAAGGAGACGCTGTGATAGTTAAAGATGAAGTGACTCTAGTGGTTGACCCTATGTCTTTACAATACTTGATTGGCGGTACGGTAGATTATACGGAAGGTCTAGAGGGAGCGCGTTTCTTTATAAACAACCCTAATGCCACGACGACTTGTGGTTGTGGTGCTTCATTTAGCGTGTGATCCTTTAGCATGTGATCCTAGCCTCAGATACTCGAGGCAATTTACGTTAGGCTGATTTAGGCAAGGATATGCCGTTAGTAGTAAGGCCATAAGGCCACAGCCCCTAGCTAATTAAAAGGATTTAATTATGCCATTAAAAAGGACAGGGCAACTCTTTGCCCAGCGCCCTTGGATTATATCGCTTATTTTGTTTGCAGCCCTTGGCGCTTGGCTTTTAGTCGGCGCTCTGCAATCTGAACCCTCCTTATCCCCACCCCCCCAACAAGAACGCCATGTCCCGTTAGCCAAAGTCGTTGTTACTGACTTTGATGCTCAACCGGTTGCCAGAAAAATCGATCTTTATGGCAGAACGGCCCCCAATCGCGATGTGGAGCTCAGTGCAGAGTTAGCGGGCACTATTGAGCGTTTACAAGTGCGTAAAGGCGCTTCGGTTAAACGAGGACAAATTATTGCCACTATCGACAAAGGGGATTTAGATATCCAACTTGATCGTGCCAATGCTCTGTTACGTGTAAAACAAAAAGAATTTAATGCCGCCACCTCTCTTAAAAAGCGTGGCTTACAAAATGAAGTGGAGTTTACCAAAGCCGAGGCTGAGCTCGCCAATGCTAAGGCAACGGTGGCTAATGTGAGGTTAGGGCTCAAGAATAGCGTAATACGAGCGCCATTTTCTGGAGTGATTGACCGTTTGCATGTTGAGTTGGGTGATTATGTGGCCAAAGGCGATCAGGTAGCCCATTTGATCGATCTCGAGAAACTGATTATCGAGGCGGATCTCAGTGAGCGCCACATACAAGGAATACAGAAAGGACAGGCCGCTAATATAACGTTATTAGGCGGTGAACAGATCGAAGGTCGATTACGTTATGTATCACGTAACTCATCCCTAACCACCAATACGTTTCCCATCGAAATTGAAATAGCCAATCAAGATCAAAGGCTGCCTTCAGGAGTCAGTGCTGAGGTAGAGGTTGAGCTTGAAACACAAATGGCCGTCAAAGTGACCCCTGCTATGTTAGCACTGGATGAGGCGGGTAACTTAGGGGTTAAAACTCTTAGAGACGATCATGTTTATTTTGTCGCTATTCAAATCGTTAAAGCAGAACAAGACGGTGTGTGGTTAAGTGGTCTGGGAGAGAGTGTCCAGATTATAACCAAAGGACAAGGATTTGTACGTGATGGTGATCCTGTCATTGCCGTTCAGCAGTAGGGAGTAGGTTATGCATTCTATAATAGAAGCCGCTTTATCGCGTTCGAGAACTGTACTCACTTTACTGTTTATGGTCATTGTCGCGGGGATTTACACCTACATCACCATACCCAAAGAATCCAGCCCAGATATCACTATTCCTATTATCTACGTTTCTGTAGGGCATCAAGGGATCTCCCCTTTAGATGCAGAGCGCATGTTAGTTCGCCCAATAGAGCAAGAGTTACGTTCTATTGAAGGGGTGAAAAAAATGACCTCAACCGCCTCTGAAGGGCATGGCTCTGTCACCCTTGAGTTTGTGGCGGGCAGTAACTTAGATAAAGCGATGACCGATGTTCGCGAAGCGGTGGATCTGGTGAAATCCAAGCTTCCAGATGGGAGTGATGACCCTACAGTAAATGAAGTCACCTTAGCCAGTGAACAACCGATATTATCGGTGGCTTTGTACGGCACCGTTCCACAAAGAACCATAGTGCAAATAGGCCGTAAAATTCAAGATAAGTTGGAGAGCTTTAAGCAGATACTGGAAGTGGATATTGCGGGTGACAGAGAAGATATCGTGGAAGTGGTCGTTGATCCTTTGCTGATGGAAAGTTACGGCTTAGATCAAGGGGATATCTATAATCTGATTGCCGCCAGTAACCGAGTTGTGGCCGCCGGTTTTGTTGATACGGGGTATGGGCGTTTTTCTGTAAAAGTGCCTTCGGTATTCTCCTCGTTGAAAGACGTATTAGAATTACCTGTCAAGGTGGATGGCAAGCAGGTGATCACTTTTGGTGACGTGGCTTCCGTAAGACGAACCTTTAGAGATCCCGAGAGTTTTGCCCGTTTAGACGGTGAAAGCGCGGTGGTATTAGATGTAAAAAAGCGCGCTGGAGAAAATATTATCGAGTCTGTGGATATAGTAAAAGCGGTATTGGCTGAGGCGCAAAAAATGCCAGACTGGCCAAATAATTTGCTGGTCAAATACACTTATGATGATTCTAAAAATGTCGATCAAATGTTGACGGATCTACAGAATAATGTGCTATCGGCCATTATTTTAGTTGTGATAGTGATCATTGCCATATTGGGTGTACGCACTGCTTTGCTGGTGGGAATATCCATCCCAGGTTCTTTCCTAACAGGTTTACTCGTTCTATCTATATTCGGTCTTACGGTCAATATCGTGGTGTTATTTTCCTTGATTATGGCCGTTGGCATGTTAGTGGATGGGGCGATAGTGGTGACAGAGTTTGCTGATCGAAAAATGCAAGAAGGCGTCCCACGAAACAAGGCGTATCGAGATGCAGCAAAGCGTATGGCTTGGCCTATTACGGCTTCAACCGCCACCACTTTAGCCGCTTTTGCCCCTTTGCTGTTTTGGCCAGATACCACTGGCGAATTTATGAAGTATTTGCCATTAACTTTAATTGCGACACTGAGCGCCTCTTTGTTGATGGCTCTCGTATTTGTTCCGGTTCTGGGCAGTTTAATCGGTAAACCTCAGTATATGAATGCCATCACCCAAACAAGAATGCAGCAACTGCATGAGGGGGATTTTTCAAAAGCAACAGGAATCACTAAGCTCTACTACCACACTCTTGCCATTGCAATTCAACATCCGCTTAAAGTGTTGTTAAGTGCAGTGTTACTGGCGATGGGGGTCGGCGTCGCCTATAACAAAGCAGGGTTAGGTGCAGAGTTTTTCCCTGAAGTGGATCCCCCGTATTTTAATGTTAAGGCGCGCTCTTATGGGGATCTGTCGATTACCGAAAAAGACAGCATAATGCGCGAACTAGAAAAGGAAATTATAGGTAACCCTGAATTAGAGAGTGTTTATACTCGAACCGGTGGCCAAGATGAAATAGGCACAATACAAGTGACCCCTGTGGAGTGGCAGAACCGTCGCTCAGTTAAAGAGATCATCGAAGATCTTAGGCAAAAAAGTGATTTAATTGCGGGTGTCGAAGTGGAATACAAATTCCCAGATGCAGGCCCTCCGGTGGAAAATGATCTGGTTATTGAAGTGACCTCTAAAGAGGTGAGTGACATTGATGCTGCCGCCAAACGGATTCGTTTATGGGCGGATGGTAACCCCGCATTAACCAACGTTAGTGATACTTCTAGTAAGGAGGGCATTGATTGGACTATCGATGTTAACCGTGCCGATGCCGCTCGGTTTGGTGCCGATGCGTCTTTGGTGGGTAACACGGTACAGTTCATAACAAACGGGTTAAGAGTGGGGGATTACTTACCTGACGATACTGATGATGAAGTGGATATCTTGGTGCGTTACCCAGAAGATAAACGCGATATCGGCCGTTTTGATGAGTTAAGAGTGAAAACCCGAGCAGGCTTAGTCCCTATAACCAATTTTGCCAAAGTACAGGCCGAACCAAAGCAAGATACAATTAACCGCTTAGATGGTCGACGCATTGTTAATGTGGTGGCTGACATGAGCGAGGGTTACAATTTAGCAATAGAGTTACCGCATATTCAGCAGGCACTGCAAGAGTTAGGCTTACCTGACAGTATTGAACTTCGCATAAAAGGACAAAACGAAGAGCAGCAAAACTCATCCACTTTTTTACAGTCCGCATTTTTGGCTGCGTTAGCGGTAATGGCATTGATTTTAATTACTCAGTTTAATAGCTTTTACCAGGCTTTATTAATTCTAAGTGCGGTGCTGTTTTCCACGGTCGGGGTGTTTGCTGGCTTATTATTATTCCAACGCCCTTTTGGTATTGTGATGTCCGGTATTGGCGTGATCGCTTTGGCAGGCATTGTGGTGAACAACAATATTGTATTGATAGATACGTTTAATCAATTGCGTCGCCGAGGTTTCTCAAAAGAACAGGCCATTTTACGCACCGGTGTTCAGCGTCTGCGTCCGGTGATGTTAACCACAGTGACAACGATATTGGGACTCATGCCAATGGTGTTACAAACTAATATCGATCTCATTCACCAAAAAGTAGAAATTGGCGCCCCAAGCACTCAATGGTGGACACAGTTAGCCACCGCTATTGCCGGAGGGTTAGCTTTTGCCACGGTATTAACCTTGGTATTGACCCCGTGTCTGTTGATGTTTAGCCGCAATGATGCTGTGCTAAATAAAGATAAGTCGTCTCAAAGCTAAGTTATGGGAAAAGAAGCCAAGATCTTATCAGGCTCAGTGAGAAAATCACTGAGCCTAATTAGTTGATAGAGGCCGTAAGTAAGTGTTGATAGCGTTTTAGCTCATCTAAGCGTTGGCTTGCCAGTGTCATAAAGGTTTTTTTCTTATTGCCGCTGAGTGATTTAGCTTCTGGTAGTTTAACGGTGCGTGCATTTTTATGTACGCCATTGACTAAAAATTCGTAATGCAGGTGTGGCCCAGTGACACGACCTGTTCCCCCAAGAGTGCCAATGGTTTGCCCTTGTTTAACCCGTTGCCCGCCTTTAACGCGACGTTTTTGCAGGTGTAAATACTTGGTAATATAAATATTGCTGTGCTTAATGAAGACATAATTGCCATTAAATTGGTTGTAACCAGATTTAAGCACCACGCCATCACCGGCAGCGTAAATTGGGGTTCCAACAGGGGCTGCGTAATCTGTACCTCGATGAGCGCGGATTTTACCTGTCACAGGGTGGCGTCGGTTAGGGTTAAAGTTAGAGGTGACGCGACGAAAATCCACAGGAGAGCGAAGAAAGGCTTTTTTCATAGCTCGGCCTTTCTCATCGTAATAGTTGCCACTTTCGTCATCTAAAATAGCGGTAAATGAATCCCCTTGGTTGGTGAATTGTGCGGCCAAAATACGGCCATATCCGACGAATTCCCCTTCGACTATCTTTTCTTCAAAAAGCAATTTAAAACTATCATTGGGACGAATATCCAAAGCAAAATCGATGTCCCAACCAAAAATTCCAGCCACACTCATAATTTGATTGGGGGTGAGTTGAGCATCAATGGCAGCATTCCAAAAGCTTGAACTAATACTCGCTTCGGCATAGTTCAGCTGCACATTCACTTCTTTTTTATGGGTAACCGCTTTAAATTTGTCCCCATCCTTGACCGCTTTAAAGGTTTCATAAGCGCTAATTTGACGCTGTAGTTGGATGAGGTTGTTTTGATCATCATAACCAAATACCAACTCATCATTAGGACGTAGGCGAGACAGTTGTTTGTTAATGGCCTCATCGCTTGTGACCATGGTATGTAACAGTCGCGGAGACAACCCAAGGCGACTAAATAGGACTGAGGCACTTTCTCCTGAGCGTACTTTATGAGTTTCCCAGCGCATTATTGCATTGTGTTGCTCCCTCTTAGGCGAAGAGAGGCTGTCGGGGTTCATGGCAATAGGGTAAATACGCCCCACCTCATAGAGACTTTCTTTAGTGCGAAGGCTACGAGGATCAGGGAGTAAAAACACAGCAATGATGATAATGGCACTAAAACAGCAGATTAACGCTCGGTGCAAAAGAGGTAAATGATGAAAAATGGTCAGCATATCCCGATTCGTTAAGTAATCAGTGAAAAAATTGGTGTTAGATTAGTTTAACTGCTTTCAAAACTATTCGCTATTCAAGTACACTGTCGGGATATATTTTTTGCTGATTTTGTGGGAGCAAACTAGTATGGCAAGTTTCGAAGCTGCCTTAGCTGAAATCAAACGTGGCGTTGAAGAGTTGATTCCAGAAGCAGAGTTAATCGCCAAGTTAAAAGAAGGTCGTCCTCTACGTATTAAATTGGGCGCGGATCCAACAGCACCAGATATTCATCTTGGTCACACAGTGATTCTTAATAAACTGCGTACTTTCCAAGACCTTGGTCATGATGTGACTTTCCTTATTGGTGATTTCACCGGTATGGTTGGTGATCCAACAGGTAAAAACACTACGCGTCCACCTTTGACTCGTGAAGACGTATTGCGTAATGCGGAAACGTATAAAGAGCAAGTGTTTAAAATTTTAGATCCTGCGAAAACCAAGATTGCCTTTAACTCTAAGTGGTTAGGTGACTTAGGCGCAGAAGGGATGCTACGTTTGGCATCAAACCAAACTGTGGCTCGCATGTTAGAGCGCGATGATTTTAAAAAGCGCTATGCAGGCGGCCAACCTATTGCTATTCATGAGTTCATGTACCCATTACTACAAGGTTATGACTCTGTAGCGATGGAAACAGACGTTGAGCTAGGCGGTACCGATCAGAAGTTTAACTTGCTGATGGGACGTGAATTGCAAAAAGCACACGGACAAAAGCCTCAAAGTGTATTAATGATGCCTCTTCTTGTCGGTCTTGATGGCGAGAAGAAAATGTCTAAGTCATCTCATAACTACATTGGTGTGAGTGATGTACCAACAGAAATGTTTGGTAAAATCATGTCCATCTCCGATGTATTAATGTGGAGCTACTATGAATTGCTCTCTTTCCGTCCTTTGGCAGAAATTGAACAATTTAAAGCTGACGTAGAAAATGGCACAAACCCTCGCGATATTAAGATTTTGTTAGCCAAAGAAATCATCGCACGTTTCCATTCGCCAGCAGATGCAGAAGCGGCAGAGCAAGAGTTTATTAATCGCTTCCAAAAAGGGGCTATTCCTGATGAGATGCCTGAGTTTGAATTCGAGGTCGGTCGTCCGGTAAGCAACTTAATGAAAGAAGCGGGCTTATGCGCATCTTCTTCAGAAGCCATGCGTATGGTTAAACAAGGCGCGGCTAAAATTGATGGTGAGAAAATCACAGACAGCAAGTTTGTTCCTCAAGCAGGCACGTTTGTTTTCCAAGTGGGTAAGCGTAAGTTTGCTCGTCTAACCTTCAAGTAGCTTAAGTTGTAAGTTTTAATTAATAGGCGCCTTTTAGGCGCCTTTTTTCATTTTGTGAACTTGTGAAGCAAGTCTGATTTTTGTTATATTACGCGCCGCTGGGGCATCCCAGTAACCTTTGGAGAACACTATGAACACTACCGACCATCCTCCTAGTATAAAGGGAGAAAAATAGCTCGCTGTCGGTATGTATTCGTTGTTCGTCTCTGCCTTCGCGGTAGAGAATGCAAATAAAGCCCCCATTCCCTATACATTTTTCTCCTTATATTCTAGTCGCTAATACCGCCTTTAGTTTTGCTATTGCAGCGAAAGCTGGGTGCTATTTCGATGGTCGTTACCCCATTTATATTAGCTTTTACCTAGCTGATGTTGACACAGCTAATCGGGAGATTCGCCATGACGGTAATGAACACAACGTTAGCTCACGATATTAATACCTTTTCTCGTGAGGAAATTTGCGCAGCCACAAGCGCATTTTGGGAGTATGAAGAAAAACAGCAGGTGAGACTGCTTAAAGTGATGCCTATAGAAGAGGCGGTAGCGATCTTAAATCAATGCTCTGTGGCTTTTGTTCAGCATATTATTGCCGAACTAGAAGTCATTGGTGAGGATGTAAGAGCGCGTCATTTCGCACATCAATTAGGATTTATCCGCTCAGAAGCTGAGCCCCATAAAGGCTACCTTTCTACAGGAGTGCTAGCCCATGTACAGCAACGTATAGGCTGGATTATTGGTTTAGCATTAATGGGCATTGTATCTGGCCTGATTATAGCCAGTTATGAAGATACCTTGAGTCAATTAGTGCTATTGGCTATCTATATGCCGGTCATTGCCGCTGCCGGAGGCAACACGGGTACTCAATCGGCGACACTGGTCATTCGAGCGTTAGCCACAGGAGAGTTAAAGAAGCGACAGTGGTTGTCTGTGCTATGGAAAGAAAGTCGCGTAGCGCTGTGCATAGGTTTGGTTATTGCGCTGGTGATGGTGGGACGCATTCTATTATTTAGTGAGGGGGTTTCCACCGCAGGTTACGACCTAAATATGATCGCGTTAGCGATTGCGGTTGCTTTGTTTATTCAGATCTCCATCTCCACCACGCTCGGTGGCGTACTACCGATTATTGCACGGGCCTTTAAGCTGGATCCTGCGGTACTTGTTAGTCCTGTACTGGCTTCGATCGTGGATATTTCTGGAATGTGGATTTACTTCAACGTAGTGAATTACTTTCTCGATATTGCATGATGTCATCGCTTGAGTAGGGGCAGGAAATGCCCCTACTGTGCAAGCACTCACTATGGCGTTATTTTCGGTTCAATCATTGACTGGTAAAACGCTTTCTCAAAACGAGTGATGGCCGGTTCAGCGCCTTTCTTGGTCGATTTTGGATGATAGTTAGTGACATATTGCACAAAGGTATATTGGATATTGCCTTGCTTGTCATAGACGTAACCAACCATATTATGGCTACCAAATAGTGAGCCACTTTTTGCTTTGATTTGCCCTTTAATCGGTGAAATACGCATGCTGGGTCGATGCTTTAATGTACCGTCTACACCGGATGTCGCAAGTAAGCTGATCAGGTGCAACTGTTTATCATGATCCTTTATATATTGCAGAACGTCCATCATGGTATGTGGCGAGATACGGTTGTTTCTGGACAAGCCTGAACCGTCTTCTAAAATCCCATTGGATAAATCGATCCCCGTTTGTTTGAGTAAGATCTCTGTTATCGCAGATGTGCCACTTTTAAAGCTTCCTTTCTTGCCATATAAGTCCGCCCCAAGTTGTTTAGTAATGTTATCTGCATAGAGGTTGTCAGATTTGTGAAGCATAAATTCAAGCAGCTGGTTTAAAGGGGCTGAGTGATGTTGTGCGAGCAATACCGCCTGCTGATCCGTTTGACCGAGCATTATCTTCCCTTGCACCTTAGTCCCTTGTCGTTTAAGAATATCAGCAACGTTTTTTTTAAGGTAAAGGCTAGGAGACTGCACGGCAAATTTAAGGGGCAAAGGGGTATTTCGATAGGTTAAACAACCGCTTAACGTATAACTGTTGTTCGGTGATGTCACAAGATCTAAGTTACAGTAACTGCGCTCTTTTTCTTCTTTAGAAACAGTCTTAACTTGGTTTTTTACGATAATAGGTTGATGCTTAGGCACGAAGACTGAAGTGGTGCCGTCTTTTAATGTGCTAATCGAGGCTTGTACGCAATTGCCATCTAAAGTTAATGCTGAAGCAGGCGCTGCGTAACACACACCAAGGACATCCCATGGCCAACCTACACCACGGTCGTAACCGGTAAAGAGAGAACCGTCGAGATACAAATTACCTGCGATAGTGTGCCCTTTTAACTCACTTAACAATACCTCAAGATCACTTCGTTTGAGGCTAGGATCGCCTGAAAAGCGAAGGCTGTAATCTGAGCCTTGCTTAAACAGTTGCGTCGAAAATTGATGGCCATTTTTCCAGTGAAGCTTGGCAGCTAAGGCGGTGATTAACTTTAGGGTGCTGGCGGGTGGAAAAAGTTGTTGTGCATTAGTGGATACTTTTACCTCGGAGTCATGTGTCACAATGACGCTGGATAAATGTCCTTGCGGTAAGATTTCATACGGCGTGATAATTGACGCTGAGGCGATAAAAGTGACACAGGTCAGTAGTAGAATAAAAGCGCGCATGGCATTCCTAACAAAGCTGAAGCTATTTAAATTACAGTATAAACAAAAACACCTGCCAATAGGCAGGTGTTTTAATAGCAAGTTGTGTAGTCAGGCTATTATAGTTTTTCTACCATTATAGGTAGTAACGAACACCAAGGTTCCACATGTCGTTTTCTTCTTTGTTTAGGTCAGAACCAAGGTCTAGTTGGTAACCAGCAAAGCCAACGAATGTAGGAGTAATGTTATACTCGGCTTGGAATGCCATTTGGCTGTATACAGTACCATCTACAACTTTCTTGTCATTGCTTTGAAGAGTTTCGTAGTTAATAGATAGGTTTAGGCTGTTAGCGAAGGCGTATGCAACGATAAACTCCATGCCGTTAGAGTCATCTAATACATCAGCAGTGCTAGCATTAGTATTGTAGTTAGTTGTTCCGTTCATGTATTCGTTGATAGTGTAAACGCCTGCAACGTAAACTCCGTCACCGTATGAACCGTATTTAGCTGAAAGTGCGTGAGAAGTAGCATCTTCTTTGCTAGTTAGACCGTCGGTACGATCACCTGCAGTGTATGCATAACCAACCATGAAGTCAGCGAAGTTTACACCGATAGCTACTTGGCCACGGTTGTCGAAGCCAGCAGTTGCACCGTCTTGTAGACCTAGGCCACCAAAGATAGATAGGTTGTCATTTAGTTGGAAATCGTTACGGTAAGAAACCATGTTTTCTGCACGGCCAGTACCTAGCGCGCCATGGTTGTCGTATAGGAAGTCATTGGCAAATGCGATAGGCATATCAGTAACACCAGCAACATCGTAGTACGGAGCCCACTGCGTACCCGCTACAGCACGACCGTATACGTCGTGAGATACACCAATGTAACCAAGACGAGTAGTGAATGAATTTTCGCCACCGTCAAGGTAGTTAAGTGACCATTCACCTTTAGCATCAGCTGTAAAACCATTACCTAGGTCTTGTGTAGCATTGAAGTTAATACGTGGTGAGTTAGAGATAAGATCAGTACCACCAACATCAGAGTTACCTTTAGCACTTATCGCAACGTGACCACCGATAGAGAAAGTAGATCCATCTTGGTTGTATAATTCAACGGCTGATGCTTGAGTGGCACATGCAGCTGCTGCTACTGCTAGAGCAATAATTTTCTTATTCATTTCCAAATCCTTGATTGTATTTGTCCAATAAAAATTGATGAGACATACCCTACATCCTAAACAAAGCCTTGGTCAAGATCTTGGTTAAGTTGTTGTAATGTAAGGCGTTTCACCTATAAAAGGGCTGAGTTTCGGTGAAGATTTAATCTAAAACATGCAACTAATGGAAGTAAAATTATATAAATGAATGGAACTTTTTTAGGTTAATTGTTGTCTACGGGGTGCTAAATGCCTTAAAACAGTAAGTTACAGTGGTTGTACTTCTGGTCTTATCTGTCACAGCCTTGATGAAAATTTAGATTTATTTTGTCAAAGAAGTGGGTTTTTTATCAGTAGTGCTCATAGGTAAGTGAGGGGTAGAGCCATCAATTTAAGGTGAAAGTGAACGAGTTTTTCGGTACAATTAGGGCATTATTGTCAGTTAATTACCTATTAAGTTTGTTACTTGATAGGCTTTTATTGTCCTAAATTTACAGGACAAAGAGGTTTATTATGGAAAAAGTACCAATGACTGTTCGTGGTGAGCAGCAATTAAAAACAGAACTAGAAAGATTGCTAAAACTACGTCCTCTTATTTCTAAAGCGATTGCCGAAGCTCGCGAATTAGGCGACCTTAAAGAAAATGCTGAGTACCATGCGGCGCGTGAAGAGCAAGGTATTTGTGAAGCGCAAATTCGTGATATTGAATACAAGTTATCTGTTGCTCAGGTGATTGATGTCACTAAAATGGAAAATAGCGGCAAGGTCATTTTTGGCACAACAGTGACACTTATTGATGTGGATACAGAAGAAGAGTTTAAGTATCAAATCGTTGGTGAAGATGAGGCGGAAATTAAACTAGGTCGCATCTCTGTAAGCTCACCCATTGCGCGTGGTTTGATCGGTAAACTTGAAGGTGACGAAGTCACTATCACCACTCCTGGTGGCGTAAAAGACTACGAAATTGATCAAGTAGAATATCTATAGTTTAATTGGCTTAGCGATAGCAAAAAGGCTGCATTAGCAGCCTTTTTTAGTACGATAAATCGAAGTCACTTTATTTACGAGGGAGTTCGATTTTACGTTGCTCTGATTGGCGGTACATGACCAGTGTTTTACCAATAGTCTGTACTTTTTCTGCGCCGGTTTCACGGATGATAGCATCAATGATAAGGTTTTTTGTGTCACGATCTTCAGATGCAACTTTAACCTTGATCAACTCGTGATGATCCAGTGCAATTTCAATCTCCGCTAGAACAGCCTCAGTAAGTCCATTTGCGCCCATTAGCACAACCGGTTTTAGCGGGTGCGCTAGGCCTTTTAGATGCTGCTTTTGTTTGGTGCTTAAGTTCATATCGCGGCCAATTTCTTTTATGTAAGGGTTGAAAAATCCTATTTTAACGTCATATAGGTCTCAAGACTATACTTTATCCATGAAACGGGGATATTAGGCTAATTGCCTACTCCAAACACGTTGGAAATTGCATGAGCAAACAAAAGCATTCGGCCAGTTCGGGTCGATGGTTAAAAGAGCATTTTGATGATAAGTACGCAAATGAAGCTCGTAAAAAAGGCTATCGTTCACGGGCTTATTTCAAAATGGAAGAAATTCATACCAAGGATAAACTGTTCACAGCAGGGATGACGGTCGTGGATTTGGGGGCAGCCCCTGGTGGTTGGTCTCAGTACGCTGCGAAAATAGTTGGTGACAATGGACAAATAATTGCGTGTGATTTGTTGCCTATGGACCCCATTGCTGGTGTAAGCTTCTTACAGGGGGATTTTAGGGAAGATAGCGTGCTAGAAGCATTGCTTGAACGCATTCAGCCAAGTATGGTGGATGTGGTTATGTCTGATATGGCTCCTAATATTGCTGGCAATAACTCCGTAGACCAACCAAGAGCGATGTATTTAGTTGAATTAGCACTTGATATGTGTCGACAAGTTCTAGCTACCAATGGTAGTTTTGTTGTTAAAGTGTTTCAGGGGGAAGGTTTTGATCAGTACGTTAAAGATGTACGCGAAATGTTCAAAACAGTGAAAGTCCGTAAACCTGATTCTTCTAGAGCTCGCTCTCGTGAAGTGTTCATTGTAGCAACTGGTTACAAAGGCTAATCGAACTTCAAGCACGAGAAAGCTGTTACATTCTGGCTACAGCATAAAAACTGTAGTAATCTACTTTTAATTACAATTAGTTATCGAGAGGCTTACACCTTGAGTGACATGGCAAAAAATCTAATTCTGTGGCTAGTGATAGCTGTAGTGCTAATGTCCGTTTTCCAGAGCTTTGGCCCTGGAGACAGTAACGGAAAATCAGTGGACTATACCACTTTTGTACAGGAAGTTGGCCAAGGTCAAATTCGTGAAGCAAAAATCAATGACAAAGAAATTGTCTTCTACCGCAACGATAACTCACGTAATGTGACTTATATGCCAGTGTATGACACTAAGCTTCTTGATGATTTGATCAATAAAAACGTGAAAGTAAGTGGTACCCCACCAGAAGAGCAAAGTCTTCTAGGGACTATCTTTATTTCATGGTTCCCTATGATTCTACTGATTGGTGTGTGGATTTTCTTCATGCGTCAAATGCAAGGCGGCGGCGGCAAAGGCGCTATGTCTTTCGGTAAATCTAAAGCTCGTATGATGAGTGAAGAACAGATCAAAACACTTTTCTCTGACGTTGCTGGCTGTGATGAAGCAAAAGAAGATGTAAAAGAGCTAGTGGATTACTTGCGTGACCCAAGCCGATTCCAAAAGTTGGGTGGTAAGATCCCAACAGGTGTTCTGCTAGTCGGTCCTCCTGGTACAGGTAAAACTTTGCTTGCTAAGGCGATTGCCGGTGAAGCAAAAGTACCGTTCTTTACTATTTCTGGTTCTGACTTTGTTGAAATGTTTGTGGGTGTGGGTGCATCTCGTGTGCGTGACATGTTCGAACAAGCTAAGAAAGCCGCTCCTTGTATCATCTTCATTGATGAAATCGATGCTGTAGGTCGTCAACGTGGCGCAGGTGTAGGTGGTGGTCACGATGAGCGTGAACAAACATTGAACCAAATGCTGGTTGAGATGGATGGCTTTGAAGGTAATGAAGGTATTATCGTTATTGCCGCAACCAACCGTCCTGACGTATTGGACCCTGCATTATTGCGTCCAGGTCGTTTTGACCGCCAAGTCGTTGTTGGTCTTCCTGATGTTCGTGGTCGTGAGCAAATTCTTAAAGTGCACATGCGTAAAGTGCCTTTAGCAAACGATGTGGAACCATCATTAATTGCTCGTGGTACACCGGGGTTCTCTGGTGCTGACCTTGCTAACCTAGTTAACGAAGCCGCTCTATTTGCCGCTCGCGGTAACAAGCGCAACGTATCAATGGTTGAATTTGAGCAAGCAAAAGACAAAATCATGATGGGTGCGGAACGTCGCTCAATGGTAATGACCGATGACATCAAAGAGTCAACGGCTTATCACGAAGCCGGTCACGCCATTATAGGTCGCTTAGTTCCAGAGCACGATCCTGTGTATAAAGTGTCTATTATCCCACGTGGCCGTGCGCTAGGTGTGACCATGTACTTGCCAGAACAAGATCGCGTAAGCATGAACCGTCGTCACCTTGAATCAATGATTTCAAGCCTCTACGGTGGCCGTCTTGCTGAAGAACTTATCTACGGTAAAGAGAGAGTGTCTACGGGTGCTTCGAACGATATCGAACGTGCTACTGATATTGCTCGTAAGATGGTGACTCAGTGGGGCTTCTCTGAAAAACTTGGACCGCTTCTTTATGCTGAAGAAGAGGGCGAAGTCTTCTTAGGTCGTAGCGTGACTCAGACCAAACATATGTCAGATGACACTGCAAAACTGATTGATGATGAAATTCGTCAAATCATTGACCGCAACTACGCTCGTGCTCGTCAAATTCTTGAAGAGAACATGGATATCATGCACTCAATGAAAGATGCATTGATGAAGTACGAAACAATCGATGCTGGTCAAATTGATGACCTCATGGAGCGTAAATCTGATATTAGAGAACCTGCCGGCTGGGGAGAACAACCAACCCGATCTGCTGAGGAATCTAAACCTGCTCCAAGTAAGCCTGAAGCGAAAGCGGAACCTGAAAAGACAGAACAATCTACATCAGAATCAACTGATAAAGATTCAGAATAACTCATATGATAATAAACCCCGAGAGCTCTCGGGGTTTTTCTATATTTGCCCCTAGCAAACCCCTTTGAATAATCTAAAACTCGTTAACGCTATGATTTTACATCACGGAACCAAACAGCTCGATCTGACTACGCCTCAAGTTATGGGCATCCTTAACGTTACTCCTGACTCTTTCTCCGATGGTGGGAAATTTAACCGTATTGAAGATGCCTTAGTTCAAGCTCGATTAATGATCGCAGCAGGAGCAAGTATCATTGATATTGGTGGGGAGTCTACGCGTCCGGGAGCTCCAAAAGTGACGTTGGCACAGGAGCTTGAGCGGGTAATCCCAGTGATTAAAGCTCTGCGCGCAGAATCGGATGTATGGATCTCTATAGATACCAGTAAAGCTGAGGTGATGCGTCAAGCCACGGCAGCAGGAGCGGATATCATTAATGATGTACGAGCGCTTCGTGAACCTGAGGCTTTGCAGGTCGCCGCGGTATCTGGGGTGCCCATTTGTTTGATGCACATGCAAGGGCAGCCTAGAACCATGCAAGCTCATCCTCAGTACCATGATCTCTTGTCTGATGTGGCATCGTTTTTAGAAGAGCGTATTGACGCTTGCGCAAAAGTCGGAATTGCGCGGGACAAATTAATACTTGATCCTGGCTTTGGATTTGGTAAAACACTTGAACATAACTACCATTTATTACAACACCTAGAACAGTTTCATCGCTTTGATATGCCTATCTTGGCAGGGATGTCTAGAAAGTCGATGGTATTTAAGCTACTCAATAAAGCCCCTGCGGATTGTGTATCCGCAAGTGTCGCATGTGCGGTAATTGCCGCGCAAAAAGGCGCACAAATTATTAGAGCACATGATGTAGATGAAACGGTAGATGCCGTGCGAGTCGTGAGCTTTATGAACTCATTAAAATAAGAACTAGGAATTTAACATGTCTAAAAGACGCTATTTTGGTACCGACGGTATTCGAGGAAAAGTGGGTCAGTACCCGATCACTCCTGATTTTGCATTAAAGTTAGGTTGGGCTGCAGGTCGCGTGCTAGCTAAACAAGGCACCAAAAAAGTTATCATAGGTAAAGACACTCGTATTTCTGGCTATATGTTGGAGTCTGCACTTGAAGCAGGACTGGCTGCAGCCGGTTTGAAAGCTTCATTTACGGGACCAATGCCAACGCCTGCTGTCGCTTACTTAACGCAAACATTCCGCGCAGAAGCGGGCATTGTGATTTCGGCTTCTCATAACCCATATTACGATAACGGAATTAAGTTCTTCTCCTCTGAAGGTTCAAAACTGGCGGATGAAGTTGAACTTGCGATTGAAGCTGAACTGGATAAAGAGATTGAATGTGTTGAGTCGGCATTACTCGGTAAAGCCTCACGCATGAATGACGCTGCTGGCCGTTATATCGAATTTTGTAAAAGCACATTTCCACACTCTGCTAATTTATCCACATTAAAAATTGTCATTGATTGTGCCCATGGCGCAACGTATCACATTGCGCCTAATGTATTTAAAGAGCTCGGTGCAGAGTTAGTATTAATTGGTTGTGAGCCAAACGGCTTAAACATCAATGAACAAGTCGGCGCTACCGATGTACGCGCACTACAGGCTAAAGTCGTTGAAGAAAAAGCAGATTTAGGCCTAGCATTTGATGGCGACGGTGACCGTATTATTATGGTTGATCACCTAGGTAACAAAGTAGATGGTGACCAAATTGCCTACATTATTGCCCGTGATGCGTTACGTCGTGGCGAACTAAAAGGTGGCGTGGTAGGGACCTTAATGACCAACCTAGGAATGGAAAACGGCCTTAAGCAGTTGGGTATTCCATTTTCTCGCGCGGCAGTCGGTGATCGCTATGTAATGGAACAGCTGAAAGAAAAAGGCTGGAGCATTGGTGCAGAAAACTCAGGTCACGTGATCCTATTAGATAAAGTCACAACCGGTGATGCCATTGTTGCCGCGTTACAAGTGTTGGCGTCTATTGTGGATAGTGGCATGAATCTGTATGACCTTTCTCAAGGCATGACCCTATACCCACAAGAGCTGATCAATGTTCGCTTTAGCGGCGCAACGGATCCAATGCAACTGGATATAGTGAAAGAGTCTGTGGCTCAAGCAGAGCAAGAGCTAGGGGATAAAGGCCGCGTATTGCTACGTAAATCAGGCACAGAGCCACTGATTCGTGTGATGGTTGAAGGGGAAGATGGTGAGCTAGTATTGACACTGGCGAATCGTATTGCTGATACTGTACGCGAAAATTGCTAATTATTGCATACCAATTGCAGCCACTGAGTTGCAATAGCCTAGTTGAAATAGCTGGTGTCAAAACCAGCTAGACCGAGCGGTTACTTGTTACGATTTGGTATGAGCGCTACAAAAAAAATGGCCATCAAATGATGGCCGTTTTTGTATATTTTGATAAAGGTGGCTTATTTAAGCATGCCTTCATTAGCGTGTTCACGAATGTGACGAAGAATATTCTTAACACCACGTGCGCTTGAACCAACAACATTACCAGACTTAAGGTAGTCAGTGCCACCAGCAAAGTCAGTTAGGATGGCGCCTGCTTCACGAGCGATAAGCTCGCCTGCTGCCATATCCCAAGGTTTTAGGCCTAGCTCGAAGTAACCGTCAACGCGGTTAGCTGCAAGGTAGCAAAGATCAAGAGCTGCAGAACCTGTGCGACGGAAGTCAGCCACTTCGGTAAATAGAGAGCTCATGATATTGAAGTAAGATTCAGAGTGTTGTTTTTGCTTGTAAGGGAAACCAGTAGCAAGAATAGTACCTTGAAGATCTTTAAGTTGCTTAACACGAATACGAGAGTTGTTTAGCTGAGCGCCAGAACCACGTTGTGCGGTGAACAGTTCGTTAAGCATAGGGTCGTATACACACGCCACTTCAGTACGGCCATTGATGCGAACAGCAATAGAAACAGAAAAGTGAGGGATACCTTTAACGAAGTTAGTGGTGCCATCCAGTGGGTCAATGATCCATTGAACTGCGTCATCTTTACCTACTGTTAAACCAGACTCTTCAGCAATGATGCTGTGGTCAGGGTATGAAGATTTAATGGTATCGATAATCAAATATTCTGCTTCTTGATCTATGTTAGTCACAAAATCATTTGTGCCTTTTAACGTAGTTTCAATTTTGTCAGTAGTTTCTAGAGATTTCGCAATATGATTGCCTGCTTTTCGCGCAGCGCGAATAGCGATATTTAGCATAGGATGCATAATTTACCCAACGGATGTTAAAGAACGAAAGCGGGGCGAGTATAAGCAAGTTCGATGGAAAAGGGAAGTGGTTATTTTTTGCACGAGCGTTTTTTTATTCCCATAAGGGTCTGTGATACTATGCGTCGATTGTAATAAATTGAGGTAGGTTTGATGTTAGAGAACGTCAAAGTGGTATTGGTGGGAACCTCTCACCCTGGAAATATTGGCTCTGCGGCAAGAGCGATGAAGGTTATGGGACTCAAGCAACTCGTCTTGGTTGATCCCCAATGTGAGATTGACGATCAAACTATGGCCTTGGCCGCAGGTGCGGATGATGTGGTGAGTAATGCTCAAGTATTTTCCAACATGCAAGAGGCCGTGGCTGATTGTGCGTTAGTGGTTGGCTCGAGTGCACGTTCACGCACATTAAACTGGCCAATGTTAGAACCACGAGAGTGTGGGGTTAAGTTTGTTCAAGAGGGGAGTAGTGCACCGGTTGCTTTAGTGTTTGGTCGCGAAAGAACCGGTTTGACCAATGACGAGTTACAGCTTTGCCAATATCACGTTGCCATACCTGCTAACCCTGAATACAGCTCACTAAACCTTGCGATGGCGGTGCAAACCCTCTGTTATGAAATAAGAATGGCCTTTCTTGAAAGTGATAAAGCACAGTACCCACAAGGTGAGCCCGTTGAATACTCAAGACATAATGAGCTAGAAATGTTTTATCAACACCTTGAAAATGTGCTAGTTGATACCCAGTTTATTGAGAAGGACAAGCCTAATCAGGTTATGAATAAGCTGCGAAGACTCTTTAGTCGCGCTCGTCCAGAAGTACAAGAAATCAATATTTTACGTGGCGTATTAACGGCAATACAAAGACAAAATACGCATAAAAAATAGCCACATAACCATTGCGGTTAAATACTTGAGTAAATTGGTCAAATAAATACTTGACCGTTTTTGTCGGGTATGGGAAACTTTTGCCTAACAAAGCAATTGGAAAGAGTGTGATATGAAGCTTACATCGAAAGGAAGATATGCCGTAACCGCCATGCTTGATGTAGCATTGCATTCTCAGTCTGGCCCAGTACCTCTGGCTGAAATTTCAGAACGCCAGGGGATTTCGCTTTCTTATTTAGAGCAATTATTTTCAAAGCTGCGTAAAGCAGGCTTGGTTGCTAGTGTTCGAGGCCCTGGTGGCGGTTATAACCTAGGTAAAGATGCACAATTGATTGCCATTGGCACCATTATCTCGGCAGTTGACGAATCTGTTGAGGCCACTCGATGCAATGGCAAAGCCAACTGTCAAGGTGGCGCACGCTGTCTTACCCATACGTTATGGCGAGACTTAAGTTCTCGAATCAGTGATTTTTTAAACAACATCACCTTAGGTGAGTTGATGATGGACAATGAAGTTTTAGAGATTTCCGGACGCCAAGATATGGAGCTTGCTTCCAGTCATGGGTTTAGCTCTAAATCGATAGCTGAAGCCATCGGTATCAATGTCCGCTCATAGAGCAAACAGTTTTACTTGGAGTAAATAATGAAACTGCCAATTTATTTAGACTACTCAGCAACTAGCCCTGTAGATGAACGTGTTGCCGAGAAAATGGTCCAGTATATGACTATGGATGGCACCTTTGGTAATCCAGCTTCGCGTTCACATCGCTTTGGTTGGCAAGCTGAAGAAGCAGTGGACAATGCTCGTGGAAACATTGCGGATTTATTGAATGCCGATCCTCGTGAAATCGTCTTTACTTCCGGTGCAACAGAGTCCGATAACCTAGCAATTAAAGGTGCTGCTCATTTCTACTCAAAGAAAGGCAAGCACGTTATTACTTGTAAGACAGAACACAAAGCGGTTCTTGACCCATGTCGTCAACTAGAACGCGAAGGTTTTGAGGTGACTTACCTTGAGCCAGAAGCTAACGGCATTATCGACTTAAATAAACTGCAACAAGCGATACGTGAAGACACGATTTTAGTTTCTATTATGCATGTGAATAACGAAATTGGCGTGATTCAAGATATCACTTCAATTGGCGAAATGTGTCGTGAACGTAAAATCATCTTCCATGTAGATGCAGCGCAGTCAGCAGGCAAATTGCCGATTGATGTTCAAGAAATGAAAGTAGACCTTATTTCTCTTTCAGCACATAAGATCTACGGCCCTAAAGGTATTGGTGCACTTTACGTGCGTCGTAAACCGCGTATTCGTCTTGAAGCACAAATGCACGGTGGCGGTCACGAACGTGGTTTCCGCTCCGGTACGTTACCTACTCACCAAATTGTTGGTATGGGCGAAGCATTCCGTATTGCAAAACTGGATATGGAAAAAGATTATCAACACGCTTTAAATCTACGTAACCGTTTAATGGATGCGATTAAAGATTTGGAAGCGGTAACTGTCAATGGTGACTTTGAGCAACGCGTTCCTCACAACTTGAATGTGAGCTTTGCATTTGTTGAAGGTGAATCATTATTAATGTCTTTAAAAGACCTTGCGGTTTCTTCAGGTTCTGCATGTACATCTGCGAGCCTTGAGCCATCGTACGTACTTCGTGCATTAGGCTTAAATGATGAGCTTGCACACAGTTCAGTACGCTTCTCTTTTGGTCGTTATACCACAGAGGAAGATATTGATTATGCGGCTGAGCAAGTTCGCACAGCGGTAACGAAATTACGCGACATGTCGCCACTTTGGGACATGTACAAGGAAGGTATTGATCT